>CAUQYP010000087.1:0-16421 GCA_963522035.1 uncultured Noviherbaspirillum sp.
AGGCGGCCCCTACGACGGCGGTCAGCGCTGCGCGCCGACTGCACGCGCCGCCAGGGACTGAAACGGGAAGCGTCGGAAACTCGCTGCGCTCAGACAGCCGACGCTTCTTTATCCGTTTCAGTCCCTGGCGACGCGTCGCCGTCTAACGGGGATCCACGTCAAAGGCAGCGTCAAAAGCAACGGCAACGGCAACTGTCGCTGCGCGGGCAACTGCAAATGTCGCTGCGCGGGCAACTGCAACTGCAACTGCAACTGCACCGGCAACTGTCGCTGCGCGGAGCAGGTAATATCGCTTACAGGCCGGCTTGGGCAGGTCAGCACAAAATTGCTCTAGTGCATTTAGGGGAGGGGATCGAGCAGACCTCCATGGCGCATGAGACACGTCCCGACAAGGCGCGTCAGCTCCCTGCCACCCAGTCCCCCGACTTGCCCCCGTGCTTTTCCAGCACCTTCACATCCGTCATCACCATGCCGCGATCGACCGCCTTGCACATGTCGTAGACGGTCAGTAGGCCCACCTGCACGGCCGTCAGCGCTTCCATTTCGACGCCGGTCTTGCCGGTCGTCTCCACGCGCGCCGTACAGGTCACCTGGTGCAACGCCTCGTCCGGCTCCAGGTCCACCGTGACCCGCGTCAGGGCCAGCGGATGGCACAGGGGAATCAGGTCGCTGGTGCGCTTCGAGGCCATGATAGCGGCGATGCGGGCAATGCCCAGCACGTCGCCTTTCTTCGCCGTGCCCGACAGGATCTGCGCCATGGTCGCCGGCTTCATCCGGATCACGCCGGAAGCGATGGCGACGCGGTGGGTCTCGGCCTTGGCGCCGACGTCGACCATGTGGGCCTGGCCGGCGGCGTCGAAGTGGGTGAGGGAAGGCGTGTTCTCGGGCTGCTGGTCTGTGCTCATGGTCGGGCTATGGTCGCTGGATGACAGGGAAATGCCGGGCCGCTGAAACATGGCCGGGCGGCGGGTATCATAGCATCGTGCCTTTTCTTGTTGCCTCCGACCATCCATGCGATTTCCCAGACCTTTCATGGCCGCCGCCGCGGCCGCATTCATCGCCATCCAGTCGCTGCCGGCGCCGATCGCCAATGCGCAAAACCTGCCTAATCTCGGCGGCAGCGAGCGCGAGGACCTGTCGCCGCTGATGGAGCGCAAGCTGGGCGAACAGATCATGCGCGACATCCGGCGCGACAACGATTACCTGAATGACGCGCCGACGCTGGAATACCTGAACGGCTTCGGCAACAGCCTGGTGGAGGCGCGGCCCGAAGTGCGCGGCGAGGCGGGCTTCGACTTCCTTTTCTTCCCGGTGCGCGACCCGGCGCTGAACGCGTTCGCGCTGCCCGGCGGCTTCATCGGCGTGTATTCCGGGCTGATGCTGGCCGCGCAGAGCGAGTCGGAACTCGCTTCGGTGATGGCGCACGAGATCGGCCACGTGTCGCAGCGGCATATCGCGCGCATGCTGGGCAGCCAGAAGCAGGACATGCTGGTGCCGCTGGCGGCCATGGTGCTGGGCGCGCTGGCGGCACGCAGCAGCCCGGACGTGGCGATGGCGACCATGATGGGCGGGCAGGGCTATGCGATGCAGCGCCAGCTCAATTTCAGCCGCGACGCCGAACGCGAGGCTGACCGCGTCGGCCTGCAGATACTGGGCGAGGGCGGCTTCGATACGTCGGGCATGGTGGCCTTCTTCGGCCGGCTGCAGAGCGCGAATCGCAACTACAGCGAGAATGCGCCGGCCTACCTGCAGTCGCACCCGCTGACGACGGAGCGGATTGCCGACATCCAGGCCCGCATCCGCGACCAGCGCTACCGGCAGCGTGCCGACAGCATCGAGTTCCAGCTGATCCGGGCCAGGGTGCGGGTATTGCAGGACCCGTCGGCGCAGGGCCTGCGCGAGGCGGGCACACTGTTTGAAAGCCAGTTGCAGCAAAAGAACCGGGTGCAGACGGCCGCCGCCAAGTACGGGCTGGCCTTCATTGCGCTGAAGCAGGGCAATAACGAGCGGGCGCTGGCCTTGCTGGACGAGGCCCGCACCGCCGCGCTGAAAAACAGCGCGCCGTTTGCCGCGCTCGGCATCGAAGCCCGGATGGCGGCCGGGCAGACGGCGCTGGCGCTGCAGGAAGCGCAGGCGGCGCGCACGGCTTATCCGCTGTCGCGCGGCTTCTCGATGCAATATGCCGAGGCGCTGACCGCGTCCGGCAAGAGCGACGAGGCGGTGCGCTTTCTGCGCGACCAGGCGCAGCTGTACCGCTCGGACGTGACGGTGCAGGAGCACCTGGCGCGGGCGTATGCCGCGCAGGGCAAGCAGGCGCTGCAGCACATGGCGCTGGCCGAAGCCTACGCGCTCAACGGCGCGCTGCCGGCGGCGCTGGACCAGCTGGGCATCGCCCGCCGTGCGCCGGACGCAACCTTCTATGAACAGTCGATCATCGATGCGCGTGAGCGGGAATTCCAGGAACGGCGGCGCGAGGAGCTAAAGGAAAGCAAGGAAGCGCGGAAATAGGCGGCGCGGGACAAGCAGGGGGTAGGGTGGAATAAGCGCCAGCGCATTCCACCATTTTTCGATCATGGCGGGGGGCGGATTGTTCGAGCGCCGTGGTGGAATGCGCTGCGTTTATTCCACCCTACAAATTCGGAACGTGGGTCTTAATTTCTCGGCTGCTGCACGAAACCGAATTGCTGTGCCAGCGCGGCGCTGTCGAGACGCTGCACCGGCAACTCGCGCTCCTGGTGCCGCATGGTCAGCGGCGCCGGCGCGGTTTCGCCCAGCCAGGCCATCAGCTGCTCGTCGGTCGCGGGCGCGCCGGCGACCGACATGGCGCCGGTGCATTGCGCCAGGTCGCGGTCGTCGACTTGCGCCAGCTTGCCGCCGCCTTGCAGCACCAGCTGCCCGCGTTCTGTCATGTAGGCCTGGTCGACCTGCGCCAGCGGCTCGCCGGTCTGCAGCAGGAAACCCTGGGACGGGTCGGTGCGGGCAATGTAGGGCGTGGCTTCCAGGTCCACGTACACGCGCTGCGGGCCATTCTGGAAATACCAGCGGCCGTCGCCGTCGCACGCGTAGTTGCGGTTGATGAAGCCCAGCAGGGCCTGGTTGGTGATGCGCTCGCCGGCCTGGCCGGACTGCTGCGCGGCTTCATCGCGCATGCGCCAGCCGCCGCGCGCGTCGAGCGCCAGCCAGCCGTAGCAGTGGGGAACGTTCGGCCACTTGGCCATCGCCTGCCTGACGCTGTCATCCATGATCGCCGCCCCTGTCGAAAACTAAGATGCGCCCAATACTAGCGCCGCCGGCGTCCGGGCGGCTTGCGCAGCGTCACCGTCGCCTTCAAGGAAGCGCACGATGCGGCGCGGCAGCCAGGTGTTGGCGCCGGGTGCGGCGCCGGTCGCAAAACCGACATGGCCGCCCTCGGCCGGGTACTCCAGGGTGACCGACGGTGCGGCTTTCCGCGGCAGGTGGCGGGCTGGCAGGAACGGGTCGTTCAGCGCATTGAGCACCAGCGTCGGCACCGTGATGTCGCCCAGCACATGGCGGGCGCTGGCCCGGTTCCAGTAATCGTCGGCGTCGCGGTAGCCGTGCAGCGGCGCAGTAACTACATTGTCGAATTCGTACAGGTTGCGTGCCGCCAGCATCCTGCTGCGGTCGAACAGGTCGGGGAACTGGTCCAGCTTCTGCAGGCACTTCGGCTTCAGCGTTTTCAGGAACACCCGGGTATAGATCATGTTCAGCCCGGACGACAGCGCCGCGCCGCCGCCCGCCAGGTCGAGCGGCGCCGACACCGCGCAGGCGGCGTCGACGAAGTCGGCCGCGTGCTGCGATTCGCCGAGCCAGCGCAACAGGGCATTGCCGCCCAGCGATACACCGACCGCATACAGCTTGCCGCAGCGGAGGCGCACCGGCGCTGTCCTGATCTGCTGCATGATCCAGCCCACTTCCGTCGCGTCGCCGGAGTGGTAGAAGCGCGGGCCGAGGTTGATCTCGCCCGAGCAGCCGCGGAAGTGGGGAATCGCGCCCGACCAGCCCAGCGCCTGCAAGAGCGCCATCAGCTCGCGCGCGTAATGGCTGTCGGACGAGCCTTCCAGGCCGTGGAACAGCACCACCAGCGGTTGTCCCGGCCGGCCGTCGAGGAAGTCGATGTCGATGAAGTCGCCGTCCGGCGTCTGCCAGCGCTCGCGGCGCATGCCGACGGCGGGCCTGGCGATCATGGTGGCGGGGTAGATGGTTTGCAGGTGGCCGCCCGGCAGCCACCGCGGTGCACGGTATTCCATCAGTGCAGCACGGTCCCCGGCGGCTGGTGCGACGGCGCCGGGCCGGGCGCGACCGACGCATGGTGGATCACGATGCGCCAGCCCTGCGCGGTCTTCAGGAACACGTTGGTGGCGATGACATGCAGGTCGGGCTGGCGGTTTTCCGACCGGTGCACTTCCTCGACGATGCTGTGCACCGCGGTCATCATGTTGTGCGTCTCGTGCAGCCGCGACACGCCGATATGCACGCCGCCGCGCTCGAAGATCTGTTCCCAGGAAGCGCGGATCTCGGCATGGCCGGCCAGCCGGCCGCCGCCCGGGTGCACGCAGACGATCTCGTCGTCCTCCGCCCACAGCGCCATCAGCGCGTTGATGTCGGCACGGGCGATGGCGTCGTAGAACGCCGCCTCGGCATCGACCGCGGTGCCCATGCTCTTGCTCGACTTGGCCATGCCTAGTGGCCCGTATGCACCGCGCCGGGCTTCAGGCGATAGACCGTGCCGCAGTACGGGCACTTGCCTTCGCCGCGGTTGCCGAGGTCGATGAAGACCCTGGGATGGGACGACCAGATCGGCATCGTCGGGTTGGGACAGAAGGCCGGCAGGTCCTTGCCGTCCAGTTCCACGTAACTCATATTCTGATTGCTGTCGCTCATTGATTGCATTCCATCGTTGTTAAACCAGGGTCAGCCAGTGCTGGTACTGTGGCGCCTTGCCGGCGACCACGTCGAAGAACAGCGACTGCAGTTTTTCGGTGATCGGGCCGCGGTGGCCGGGGCCGATCTGGCGGTTGTCGAGTTCGCGGATAGGCGTGATCTCCGCCGCGGTGCCGGTGAAGAAGGCTTCGTCGCAGCAGTAGACCTCGTCGCGGGTAATGCGCTTCTCGATTACCGGTATGCCGAGGTCGCGCGCCATCGTCAGCACTGCGTCGCGGGTGATGCCGTCCAGGCAGGACGCGAGGTCGGGCGTGTACAGCGTGCCATTGCGGATCACGAACACGTTCTCGCCCGAGCCTTCCGAGACATAGCCATCGGTGTCGAGCAGCAGCGCCTCGTCATAGCCGTCGGTCAGCGCTTCCTGGTTGGCAAGGATGGAGTTGACGTAATAGCCGACCGCCTTGGCCCGCACCAGCGACACGTTGACGTGGTGGCGCGCAAACGACGAGGTCTTGACCCGGATGCCTTTCGAGATGCCTTCCTCGCCGAGGTAGGCGCCCCAGGGCCAGGCGGCGATGGCGACATGGATGGTGTTGCCGCGGGCCGAGACGCCCATCTTTTCCGAGCCGATCCAGACCAGGGGGCGCAGGTAGCACGATTCCAGCTGGTTGGCGCGCACCACTTCGCGCTGCGCCGCCATTAGGGTTTCCATGTCGTAGGGGATGGCCATCTGGAAGATCTTGGCGGAGTTGAACAGCCGCTGCGTATGTTCCTTCAGGCGGAAGATCGCGGTGCCCTCCGGCGTCTTGTAAGCCCGCACACCCTCGAACACGCCCATGCCGTAGTGCAGGGTATGGGTCAGCACGTGCACGGTGGCGTCGCGCCACTCCACCAGTGCGCCGTCCTTCCAGATTTTCCCGTCGCGGTCAGCCATGGACATGTCGTGTTCTCCAGATCGTTAATGACAGGGGGAAGATTTTAACGGATTCGGGCTTGCAAAATTGCGGACGCAAACATGGTGGGAAAACAAATTGTCGGGTGGAGAGGAAAAATCGGGGCAAAACAGGGTAAGGCGGGCGGGAGGAAACCTGGCTGACCGGTCTGTTTGCCGGGCGGGGAAGAGCGCCAAGTCCAGTCTGGAAGTTCGGACGGGGCCGGAAAAAGGCGGCAAAACCCACGGCAAAAAAGGCGGCAAAAAAATTCATGCATTAGTGGCTAAAAGCGTATAATTTCACTTTTTATTCAATGGCTTGCATTAGCTATAAAGACGGCAAAAAGGGCGGCAAAAAATGTTCGACTCACCGCATCAGTTCGAGCCCCTGGTACCGGCGCAGATTCCGCCAGCGGTCATCGCCAGGGCGGCCAGTATCGTACGCGCCGCAACGAGCCTGACCGGCGCTGCGCATCCGACGTCACGCGCGACGATCCGTGAGCGCGTCCGCTCGATGAACTCCTATTATTCCAATCGCATCGAGGGACAGGGCACGCATCCGCTCCACATCGAACAGGCGCTCAGGAAATCGTTTTCCGACCGGCCGGACGTGGCCCGGCTCCAGCGCGTCGCGCTGGCCCACATCGACGCCGAACAGGAACTGGAGCAGCAGGTCGACGCCGGCGTATCGCCGATGTCGTCCGCTTTCCTGCTATCCGCCCACAAGGCGCTGTATGCAAGGCTTGCCGAAGATGACCGCCGGACCGACGATGGCCGCATCGTGCAGCCGGGCGAAATCCGGACGGACGACGTCGTGGTCGGTCGGCACATCCCGCCTGCGGCTTACTCGCTGCCACGTTTTCAGGCCAGGCTGGACCAGGTCTACGACCACAGGCACGCCTGGGACATGCACCTGATCATGGTTGCCTGCCTGCATCATCGCGCCGCCTGGGTGCATCCCTTCGTCGATGGAAACGGCCGCGCCGTGCGGCTGCAGAGCCACTGTGCGTTATGGACGCTCTCGGACGGCCTCTGGTCGCCCAGCCGGGGCCTGGCGCGCGATACCGACAGCTACTATGCCAGGCTGATCAATGCGGATGCGCCGCGCCGCGGCGACCTGGATGGCCGGGGCAACCTGACGACAGCCGGACTGGTGGAATGGATAGACTATTTCCTGGACATCTGCGCCGACCAGGTCGGCTTCATGGGCAGGATGCTGGAGTTCGACGGCATGAAGCGCCGTATCGAAGCGCTGGTCAGGTTTCGCTCGGCATATGACAAGGCCGTCCGGCCGGAAGCGATCTTGCCGCTTTACCACCTGTTTGCGGCAGGACCGCTTGCCCGGAGGGAGTTCACGCAGATGACCGGCCTGGGCGAGCGCACCGCGCGCTCGCTGCTCTCGAAGCTGCTGCGGGATGGGCTGCTGGAAAGCGATTCCGCCGCCGGCCCGGTGCGCTGGGGGCTGCCGCTGGACGCGATGCAATTCCTGTTTCCCGGCTTGTACCCCGAGGCGGCTACCAGGCCGGATTAAGCAAGCCCGGGTGTATGCAGCCTGGCTTTTATTAACTGCCTCGTCAGCAATATCCCGGCGCATCCGGTATCATTTCGGCCTGTCCGCAGTTCACTTCATCTCAATGAATTCCCCGTACCCCGGCATCTGCCCCGTCCAGCACGACCCCGAGAAAACCGCTTTCAAGGAAGCCATGCGCAGCAGCGCGCCGGCCATGCCGGGCATCTTTGCCTGGGGCGTGGTCGCCGGCATGGCGATGATGCAGTCCGGCCTCACGCTTTGGCAGGCGCTCGGCATGACGCTGGTGGTGTTCGCCGGCTCGGCGCAACTGGCCGCGCTGCCGCTGATGGCCGCGAACGCACCGGCCATGGTGGTGTTCCTGACCGGGCTGGTGGTCAACCTGCGCTTCGTCATCTTCGCCGCCAGCATGGGGCCGCATTTCGCGCACCTGCCCTGGCACCGGCGGCTCTGGTACGGCTACCTGAACAACGACATCATGATGGGCTTCTTCCCGCAGCGTTTTCCGATCCACACGCTGGACCAGCCCAGCGGCAAGGCCGGCTACTTCGCCGGCATCTGCTATATGAACTGGCTGGCCTGGCAGAGCGGCTCGGTGCTGGGCATCCTGGTTGCCAGCCAGGTGCCGGCGGCCTGGGGCGTCGGCTTCGCCGGCACGCTGGCGCTGCTGGCGGTCATGATCCCGCTGGTGGCCAATGCAGCGGCGCTGGTCGCCGTCGTCGTCGCCGGGGCGGTGGCGGTGGCGGCCTACAGCCTGCCGTACAAGCTGGGACTGCTGCTGGCGCTGGTGGCCGGCATGGTGGCGGCCACGCTGGTCGACCTGCTGAAGGCGCGCATGCAGCACAGCGCCGGGGACGGCGCATGAGCAGCGCCGACACCTGGCTGACGATCGCGCTGCTGGCCTTCGCCACCATCGTGACCCGCACCTCGTTCTTCCTTCTTGCCTCGGCCCGCCTGCCGGTGCGGGTGCAGCAGGCGCTGCGCTATGCGCCGCCGGCGGCGCTGGCGGCCATCGTCATACCGGACTTATTACTTAATGGCGGCAGCAGTGCGGCCGCTGCGGCCGCCATCGACTGGACCAACCCGAGGCTCCTGGCCGGCGTCGGCGCCACCCTGTTTTTCCTGGCGACACGGCAACTGCTCGGCACCATCCTCGTGGGCATGGCGCTGTTTACCGCATTCCGCCTTTTCCTGTAAAACGTGTTGGCAGAAAAATAATAAAGAACGCGGCTTTGCTTGCCCAAAACGGCGTTTCGCCGGTTTATCGTGGGTTAGAATACGGCTCTTTCCATTTCACCATCACTGTCAACATGCAATGTATTCGCTTCGCCGACCTGGCCCAGCAGGGTAAGCTCCAGGGCAAGCGCGTGTTCATACGCGCCGATCTCAATGTGCCGCAGGACGATGCCGGCAAGATCACCGAAGACACGCGGATCCGGGCTTCGGTGCCGGCGATCCGCCAGGCGCTGGACGCCGGCGCGGCAGTGATGGTGACGTCCCACCTCGGTCGTCCGACCGAGGGCGCATTCAAGCCGCAGGACTCGCTGGCGCCGGTCGCCGAACGCCTGGCCGAGTTGCTGGGCCAGCCGGTGCTGCTCAAGCAGAACTGGGTCGACGGCGTCGAGGTCGCGCCCGGCCAGGTCGTGCTGCTGGAAAACTGCCGGGTCAATCCGGGCGAGAAGAAGAATAACGATGAACTCGCGCAGAAGATGGCAAAACTCTGCGACGTCTATGTCAACGACGCGTTCGGCACCGCCCACCGCGCCGAAGCCACCACCCACGGCATCGCGAAGTATGCGCCGATCGCCTGCGCCGGTCCGCTGCTCTCCGCCGAGCTCGACGCGCTGGGCCGCGCATTGCACCAGCCGGCACGGCCGCTGGTGGCGATCGTCGCCGGTTCCAAGGTGTCGACCAAGCTGACCATATTGAAGACGCTCGCCGAGAAGGTGGACAACCTGATCGTCGGCGGCGGCATCGCCAACACCTTCATGCTGGCCGCCGGCCTGAAAATCGGCAAGTCGCTGGCCGAACCGGACCTGGTCGACGGCGCGAAGGACATCATCGCGATGATGGCCAAGCGCGGCGCCTCGGTGCCGATTCCGGTCGACGTGGTCTGCGCGACCGAGTTCGCGGCGACCGCGAAAGCCACGGTCAAGGACGTGGCCGACGTGACGGACGAGGACATGATCCTGGACATCGGCCCGAAGACCGCGGCGATGCTGGCGCAGCAGATCGCCAGCGCCGGCACGGTGGTCTGGAACGGCCCGGTCGGCGTGTTCGAGTTCGACCAGTTCGGCGAAGGCACGAAGACGCTGGCCCTGGCGGTTGCCGACTCGAAGGCGTTTTCCATCGCCGGCGGCGGCGACACCCTGGCCGCCATTGCAAAGTACGACATCGCCGACCGGATCGACTATATTTCCACCGGCGGCGGTGCATTCCTCGAGTTTCTGGAAGGGAAGACCCTGCCGGCAGTCGAGGTCCTGCAGCAACGCGCGGCAGCTTGAGCACCGCGCCTGCATTCGGCCGGCGCCGCCCGCGCCCGCCGGCGCGCAGTCCGGTGACACTGCCCACCACCCAGGAAGGCAAGATGCAAAGAGCCACCAAGATCGTCGCCACCATCGGACCCGCTTCCAGCGATGTCGAGACCCTGACCCGCATGCTCCAGGCCGGGGTGGACGTGGTGCGGCTGAATTTTTCCCATGGCAAGGCGCAGGACCATATCGACCGTGCCGAACTGGTGCGGCGCATCGCCGCCGACCTGGGCCGCGAGATTGCCATCATGGCCGACCTGCAGGGTCCGAAGATCCGTGTCGGCAAGTTCGAGAACGGCCGGGTGCAACTGGTGCGCGGCGCCCAGTTCGTGCTGGACGCCGCCTGCGAGCTCGGCAACGAGCAGCAGGTCGGGCTCGACTACAAGGACCTGCCGCGCGACGTGCGCAGCGGCGACACCCTGCTGCTGAACGACGGCCTGATCGTGCTGGTGGTCGACCGGGTCGTCGGCACCCAGGTGCACACCACCGTGCGTACCGGCGGCGAGCTGTCCAACAACAAGGGCATCAACCGCATGGGCGGCGGCCTGACGGCGGCGGCGCTGACGTCCAAGGACATGGAAGACATCAAGACCGCGATGCGCTTCCAGGCCGACTATGTCGCCGTGTCCTTCCCGAAGAACGCAACCGACATGATGATGGCGCGCCAGCTGGCCAACATCGCCGGCGAGGAGTTCGGCCACAAGCCGCAGATGATCGCCAAGATCGAGCGCGCCGAAGCCATCCCCGCGCTGCAGGAGATCCTCGACGCCTCCGACGGCATCATGGTCGCCCGCGGCGACCTCGCGGTGGAAGTCGGCAATGCGGCGGTGCCGGCGCTGCAGAAGCGCATGATCCGCATGGCGCGCACGTCCAACAAGCTTGCCATCACCGCCACGCAAATGATGGAGTCGATGATCCAGAACCCGGTGCCGACCCGCGCCGAAGTCTCGGACGTCGCCAACGCGGTGCTCGACGGCACCGACGCGGTAATGACCTCGGCCGAGACCGCTTCCGGCCGTTATCCGATCGAGACGGTCGAGGCCATGGCCGCCATCTGCATCGAGGCCGAGCATTCCGAAGACTTCCGGCTCGACGCCGACTTCCTCAACGTCACTTTCAGCCGCATCGACCAGTCGATCGCCTATGGCGCGCTGTTTACCGCCTACCACCTGCGGGTCAAGGCCATCGTGGCGCTGACCGAGTCCGGTTCGACCGCGCTCTGGATGAGCCGGCACAACATCGACGTGCCCATCTACGCGATGACGCCCAGCCGCGCCACCCAGCGCAAGGCGGTGCTGTACCGCAACGTGACGACCATGGAACTGGCCCACTCCACCGATCGCGAGGCGGTGCTCAAGATGGCCCAGGACTTGTTGCTGGCCAAGGGCGCGGTGCAGCGCGGTGACATGATCGTCATTACCTGGGGAGAACCCATGGGGCAGGTCGGCGGCACCAACGCGCTCAATATCATGAAGGTCGGCGAGTACTAATTTTTATACCAGGAGAATCAACATGCCTCTCGTATCCATGCGTCAACTGCTGGACCATGCCGCCGAAAACGGCTACGGTCTGCCCGCATTCAATGTCAACAACCTCGAACAGGTCAGCGCGATCATGCAGGCTGCCGATGAAACCGGCTCGCCGGTGATCATGCAGGCCTCGGCCGGCGCCCGCAAATATGCCGGCGAAGCCTTCCTGCGCCACCTGATCTCGGCCGCGGTCGAAGCGTATCCGCACATCCCGGTCGTCATGCACCAGGACCACGGCCAGTCGCCGGCGGTCTGCATGTCGGCCATCAAGTCCGGCTTCACCTCGGTGATGATGGACGGCTCGCTCAATGAAGACGGCAAGTCGGTCGCCAGCTACGAGTACAACGTCGAAGTGTCGAAAAAGGTCGTTGAATTCGCGCACTACATCGGCGTCACCGTCGAGGCCGAACTGGGCGTGCTCGGCTCGCTCGAGACCATGATGGGCGACAAGGAAGACGGCCACGGCGCCGACGGCAAGATGACCCGCGAACAGTTGCTGACCGACGTCGCGCAGGCTGCCGACTTCGTGCGCCAGACCCAGTGCGACGCGCTGGCGATCGCCATCGGCACCTCGCACGGCGCCTACAAGTTCTCGCGCAAGCCGACCGGCGACATCCTCGCCATCGAGCGCATCCGCGAGATCCACACCCGTATTCCGAACACCCACCTGGTGATGCACGGTTCGTCGTCGGTACCGCAGGAACTGCTGGCGGAAATTCGCGAATTCGGCGGCGACATGAAGGAAACCTATGGCGTGCCGGTCGAGGAAATCCAGGAAGGCATCAAGAACGGCGTCCGCAAGATCAACATCGACACCGACATCCGCCTGGCGATGACCGGCGCGATCCGCCGCTACTTTGCCGAGAACCCGGGCAAGTTCGACCCGCGCGACTACCTGAAGCCGGCCCGCCAGGCCGCAATGGAAGTCTGCAAGGCGCGTTACCTGTCCTTCGGCTGCGAAGGCCAGGCCGGCAAGATCAAGCCGATGTCGCTGGAAAAAATGGCCGAGCGCTACAAAAAAGGCGAACTTTCGCAGATCGTGCAGTAAACTCCCTCCCTGCAATAATTGTCCGCGCCCGGTCAGGGCGTGGACCTTCCGAACAGCAAGTTTCATGTAGCGGCGGCCATGCCGCCGCTGCGCTTTCCAGAGATTTCCATGACGACCAGTCTTTACCAGTCCAGCATCGCCTCGCTGCCGCTGCTCGGCCGCGGCAAGGTCCGCGACAACTACGCCGTCGGCGATGACAAGATCCTCATCGTCACCAGCGACCGCCTGTCCGCATTCGACGTCGTGATGCAGGAACCGATACCCGGCAAGGGCAGGGTGCTGAACCAGATGTCCGACTTCTGGTTCGACAAGCTGGCCGGCATCGTGCCGAACCACCTGACCGGCATTGCGCCCGAGTCGGTGGTGGCGCCGGATGAAGCCGGGCAGGTGCGCGGCCGCGCGGTGGTGGCCAAGAAGCTGAGGCCCATCCTGGTCGAGGCGGTGGTGCGCGGTTACCTGATCGGCTCGGGCTGGAAGGATTACCAGGACACCGGCGCGGTCTGCGGCATCACGCTGCCGGCCGGCATGCGGCAGGCCGAAAAGCTGGCGGAGCCGATCTTCACGCCCGCGGCCAAGGCCGACCTCGGCCACCACGATGAAAACATCAGCTTCGCGGAAATGGAAAAGCGCATCGGCGCCGACCTGGCGCAGCAGATGAAGGACATCAGCATCCGCCTGTACCAGGCCGCCGCCGACTATGCGGCAACCCGCGGCATCATCATCGCCGACACCAAGTTCGAGTTCGGCCTCGACGACGACGGCGTGCTGCACCTGATGGATGAAGTGCTGACCGCCGACTCGTCCCGTTTCTGGCCGGCCGATTCCTACCAGCCGGGCATGTCGCCGCCGTCGTTCGACAAGCAGTTCGTGCGCGATTACCTGGAAACAGTCACCGAATGGAAGAAAGCGCCGCCGGCGCCGCCGCTGCCCGCCGACGTCATCGAAAAAACCGGCGCCAAGTACCGCGAGGCGCTGCAGCGCCTGACCGGCGAACAACTCAAGGATTGAAGGGAGCCGCGCATGAATGCTGACGTTTCAGCCCCGGCGCCGCTGGTCGGCGTGGTAATGGGTTCTTCCTCCGACTGGGAAGTGATGCAGCACGCCGTCGCGATGCTGAAGGAATTCGGCGTGCCCTACGAGGCCAGCGTGGTGTCCGCGCACCGGATGCCGGACCAGATGTTCGCCTACGCCGAAGCGGCGCGCGAGCGCGGCCTGCGCGCCATCATCGCCGGCGCCGGCGGCGCGGCGCACCTGCCGGGCATGATCGCTGCCAAGACCATCGTGCCGGTGCTGGGCGTGCCTGTGCCGTCGAAGTACCTGCGCGGCGAGGACTCGCTGCTGTCCATCGTGCAGATGCCCAGGGGCGTGCCGGTCGCCACCTTCGCTATCGGCGAGGCCGGCGCGGCGAACGCGGCGCTGACCGCCATCGCCATGCTGGCCGCGCAGGACGACGCGCTGGCCGAGCGACTGCTGCAGTTCCGCGCGCGCCAGACCCAGGCGGCGCTGGACATGACGTTGCCGGCATGAGTGCGCCGTATCCACCAGGCCCCGCCAAGCCGGCGGCGTCGCCCGCCACCTGGCTGGGCGTGATGGGCGGCGGCCAGCTCGGCCGCATGTTTGCCCATGCAGCGCAGGCCATGGGCTACAAGGTGGCGGTGCTGGAGCCGGCGCCCGACTGCCCGGCCGGCCACGCGGCCGACCACCTGCTGTCAGCCGGTTATGAAGACGCAGAGGCGCTAGCTGAACTGGCTGCGCAGTGCAGCGCGGTCACCACCGAGTTCGAGAACGTGCCGGCCAACAGCCTGGCGCGGCTGGCGCGGGACACCTTCGTCGCGCCGTCCGCCGCCTGCGTGTCGGTGGCCCAGGACCGCATGGTCGAGAAACGTTTCTTCATCGGCTGCGCCGAACAGTCCGGCGTGCTGCCGGCGCCGCACCAGTTGATTCTTGATGCGGCCGGCATCGACGCGCTGCCGGATGCGCTGTTTCCCGGCATCCTGAAGACCGTGCGCATGGGATACGACGGCAAGGGGCAGGCCAGGGTCGGCAACCATGAAGACGTGCGCGCCGCGTTCGCCGGCATGGACGGCGTGCCCTGCGTGCTGGAAAAAATGCTGCCGCTGGCGTATGAAATCTCGGTGCTGGCCGCGCGCGGCGCCGACGGCGCCTCGGTGGTCTACCCGATTGCCGAGAACGTGCACCGCGACGGCATCCTGTTTTCGACCACGGTGCCCGGCCCCAACGTGTCGGCCGCCTGCGCCGCGCAGGCGCAGGCGGCGGCGCTGGCCATCATCGAGCGGCTCGACTATGTCGGCGTGCTGTGCATCGAGTTTTTCGTGCTGGACGACGGTTCGCTGGTGGTCAATGAAATGGCGCCGCGGCCGCACAACAGCGGCCACTACACGATAGACGCCTGCATCACCAGCCAGTTCGCGCAGCAGGTGAGGGCGATGGCGCGTTTGCCGCTGGGCGACGTCCGCCAGCATTCCCCGGTGGTGATGCTGAACCTGCTGGGCGACCTGTGGTTCGCCAGCGATGATGGCAGCGACGTCGGTACCGAGCCGGCCTGGGACCAGGTGCTGGCGCTGCCCGGCGCCAACCTGCACCTGTACGGCAAGGAAGAAGCGCGCCCGGGCCGCAAGATGGGCCACGTGACCTTCGTCGCGCCGACCCTGGAACAGGCGAGGCAGCAGTTCGACGCGGCCTGCAGGATCCTGCGGATAGACGCATGACGGGGACGATGCCGGACCAGGCCGCCATCGCCGCGGCCGCGCGCGCGCTGGAGGCGGGCCGGCTGGTCGCGTTTCCGACCGAGACCGTCTACGGCCTGGGTGCCGACGCCGAGAACCCGGCCGCCATCGCCGCCATCTACGCGGCCAAGGGGCGGCCGTCGAACCACCCGGTCATCGTGCACCTCGCGCCCGGCGCCGACATCGGGCGCTGGGCCAGCGACATTCCCGACGAAGCCCATAAGCTGATCGCCGCCTTCTGGCCCGGTCCGCTGACCCTGATCCTGAAACGCGCGTCCCGCGTGCCGGCCGCGGTGGCGGGCGGCCAGGACAGCATCGGCCTGCGCTGCCCGTCGCATCCGGTCGCGCAGGCCCTGCTGCGCGCATTTCGCAACGGCCAGGGCGGCGTCGCCGCGCCGTCGGCCAACCGCTTCGGCCATGTCAGCCCGACTACCGCCGCGCACGTGCTGGATGAATTCGGCAGCGGTCCGGACTCGCCGCTGGCGGCGGTGCTGGATGGTGGTCCCAGCGAGGTCGGCATCGAATCCACTATCGTCGACCTGTCGCGCATGGACAGCAGCGGCCCGGCGCTGCTGCGGCCCGGGCAGGTCAGCGCGGCGCAGATCGCGGATGTTATCGGCGCCTGGCCGGGCGTCGCCGGCGCCGATGCGCCGCGGGTGTCGGGCGCGCTGGCCTCGCATTACGCGCCGCGCATGCCGGTGGTGCTGGTGGAGCGCGACGCGATTGCGCCGACGCTGGAGCGGCTGGCGGCAGCGGGAAGGCGGGCTGCGCTGATCGTTACCGATGCGGCACTGGCGCTGGGTTCGCATGTATTGTTGCCGGCGCTGCCCGAAGGCTATGCGCAGGGCCTGTATGCGGCGTTGAGGGAAATGGATGCGGCGGGGGCGGATGTGATCCTGGTCGAACGCCCGCCGCAGGAAGCCGCGTGGATGGGCGTCAACGACAGGCTGCGGCGCGCGGCGCATGGGTCGGAACAGACGCTGGAGCGGATCTCGTAGCGTGTGATGCGGGTCAGTGTCCGCCGGCTGCGGACGGGGCGTTAGCGCATTTTCATGCTGGCTTGCACCGGAAGCATTATCTCCGCGCAGCGACTGCTGCATTTGACGTTCCGCGCAGCGACAGTTGCCGTTGCCGCTGCGTTTGATGTGGCCGTTGCTTTTGACGTGGGTCCCCGTTGATGACGCCACGTCGCTGGTGCCGAAATC
>CAUQYP010000088.1:0-16336 GCA_963522035.1 uncultured Noviherbaspirillum sp.
TCGGCACCAGCGACGTGGCGTCATCAACGGGGGCCCACGTCAAAAGCCGCGTCAACTGCAACTGCAACTGCAACTGTCGCTGCGCGGAACGGCAACGGCGACGGCTGGAAACGTCCGGTGTCGGACTACCAGTTCCTATCGGCGGACTTCGGCACGACCTGCGTCGACGCGGTCCGGCGGCCTCATCGATTGCAGTCGGCTGGCCAGCACCAGCTCCTCGAACGCGTCCAGTTCCAGCGGATGCGAGTACAGGAAACCCTGGCTGAAGTCGCACCCGGCGTCGCGCAACCAGGCATGTTGTTCGACGCGTTCCACGCCTTCGGCCACCACCTTTAGTCCCAACTTGTGGGCAAGGATGATCATGGTTTCCGCGATGGCCTCGTTCGCCATGTTGCCCTCGCCGCAGCGTATGAAGGACTGGTCGATCTTCAAAAAATCGACGTTATAGTCCGTCAGGTAGGACATCGAGGAATAACCGGTGCCGAAGTCGTCCAGCGCGAACTGGATGCCTGCCTTGCGCAGCAAGGAAATGCGCTCGGTCACCTTGGGCGTGGCGTGCAGCAGCAGGCCCTCGGTGATCTCGATGACGATGCTGCGCGTGTCCAGACCCATCTTTTCCAGGACCGCCAGCCAGTCCAGGCGGGGCAGGTTGTCGGGCGATGATAGTTCCAGCGGCGACTTGTTGATGCTGACCTGGAACGGCTTGCCGAGCACGTTGCCCAGCCGCAGCGCGGCAGTGGCCGCCTCGGTGAATACCCAGTCCCCTATGCGGCTGATCAGGCCCGCTTCCTCGGCCAGGTGGATGAACTTGTCCGGCGCGATCAGTCCGCGCGTGGGATGGCTCCAGCGCACCAGCGCCTCGGCCTTGACGATTTCGCCGGTGGCCATGTCGACGATGGGCTGGAAGCACAGTTTCAACTGGCCGTCGACAGCGTCATGCAGGTCGTTCGACATGTTGATGCGGGCAACGGCATCGTCCTGCATGGCCTGGGAGAAAAAGCGGCAGCAGTTGCGCCCGGCGGTCTTGGCCACGTACATCGCCTGGTCCGCATTCCGGATGAGGTCGTTGGTGCTGCCTGCGTCGCGAGGGAAAAAAGTTACGCCTATGCTCGCCGAGATATGAACCACATTGCCGGCCACGTTGATCGGCGCCGACAGCTTGCGCAGTATCTCGCCTGCAATCAACTCGACCTGCGTGGGGTTCGACAGCGCGGGGAGTATCACGGTGAATTCGTCGCCGCCCAGGCGCGCCACCGTGTCGGACTCCCTCACCGAGCCCTTCAGCTCCTCGGCTACCGTGCGCAGCAGCAGGTCGCCCGCGCTGTGGCCATGCAGGTCGTTGACTTCCTTGAAACGGTCGAGGTCGATGAACATGACCGCGAACGGTTGCCCCAGGCGCTTCGAGTGGACCAGCTCGTATTCGAGACGGTCGAGGAAAAAGCTGCGGTTGGGCAGGGAAGTCAGGTGGTCGTAGTTGGCGCGGTACCAGACTTCATGCTCCGCGATTTTCTTTTGCGAGATGTCGCTCAGCGTGCCGACGACGCGGCTTGCCTGCCCGCGCAGGTCGCGTTCGACCACGGCGCCGCGGCTCAGCACCCATTTCCAGTGCCCGTCCTTGCACCGGATGCGGTACTCGTGCGAGAACCAGCCCGGGTCGCCCTTGGCGCAGGCATGGATATTTTCCAGCACGCCGCTGCGGTCTTCCGGGTGGATCAGCGCTTCCCATTCCTCGGGACTATCTCCGGCCAGTTCATTCGCTCCATAGCCCAGTATCCGCCGCCAGGCGGGCGACAGCGACGACCTGTTCGACACCACGTTCCAGTCCCAGATGCCGTCTCCGGCCGCTTCGAGCGCCATGCGCCAACGTTGCTCGCCGGTGCGCAGGTCGTCCTCGGCGTCCTTGCGCGCAGAGATATCGATCAATGAAATCACTGCCCCGCTTGCCTGCTCGTCGTGCGACAGATAGGGAACGATGCGCAGGCTGTACCAGCTGCCGGTCGTGCTGCGGATTTCACGTTCCACCTTTTCCTGGCGCAGCGCGGCCCGGATATCACTTTCGATGCGCTCGTGCTGCAGGTTATGCGAGATGTCCAGCAACGGGCGTCCGAGGTCGTTCGGCAGCAATCTGAAGACGGCCAGGGCTGGGCTGGTATAGCGCAGGATGCGCAGCTTATCGTCCACGAATATCAGCGCCAATTCGGTGGCCGCCACGAAGTTCTCCAGGTCGTTATTCGATTTGGTGACCCGGTTTACCATGGCGGTCAGTGCGGCATTGCCGGCTTCCAGCGAGTCCCGACTGGACTGCAGTTCACTGGAAGCGCTTCGCAATTCCTCATTGATCGAATAAAGTTCCTCGTTGAGGGCGGCCATGCTGCCGACCGTTTCTTCATGCTCGACGGTCAACCGGTGAAACTCGTCGCGCGACAGCATCAGTTCGGCGTAAAGGTCGCAGATGACTGCCTGGCTGGATGTCTGGTCCTGGGCAAGCTGTTCCTGGTCGCCCGGTGCTTGATCCTCGAACAGCAGCAGGATGGCGTCGTCCTCGACGCCTGCCCCGGCAAGCGGCCGGGCGCTCGCATTCACCTGCCTCTCTTCACCTGCCGAAACGAACCGGACCGCATTCGAACGCGTGGCCGACTGGCTCTGGCGGCTCCGGGCCAGGGCCGCCCCGACTTCTGCGCGCAGGGTGGGGGCGATGCCTACGAAGACCGACTTGCCAACGGCGCCCCGACCTTCGCTGAAATAGGCTTCAGCCCTGGCGGAGATGAAGAGAATGTGGTCCCTGCTGTCGAGAAACGCGACGGCCAGTACCTCGGCCAGCGCATTGTGGTCATACTGTTCGGCTGCTTCCGTCATTCGTTTTCTATCCCTTTTTCGCCTGCCTATATGTTTAACGCTTATTGGAGGCCAGAGCGATTGCTTGTGCTCAGGCCTATTCCCCGACATTTTCAACCATTAAAAGCAGCAGACAGCAAAACAGTTGGTTTCGTCAAGGCGTTTTAAACAGAACAATAATTAATTTCCGACCATTTCGAGGCGGGTTGCGTGGACCGCGTGTTTTTGCCCGACTAGTTAAATTGCCGTTTAATTTTATAGCACGCACGTTAGCTTACAGACAACAGCGGGAAGTAGCGTGCCGACGCGCCTGCTCCAAATAATGCAGGCGTTGCATCGGTATTGCCAGTACGTGCAATGCGGAAGAAATGATTAGCTGCCGGCGTGTTTACAGCCTCATCCATTTACCTGTTTCCGCGCCGAACAGCAATGATTTCCTACAAAGGAATCGGTCAGCTTCCTACTTTTTATTCTGCCTTGACCAATTATCCTTTGCAGGCAGGATCTTGTTTTTAAAACTGGATAAGGAGCACGAAATGAATAAATTATCGATGGCGGTTCTGGTTTCGGCGGTAATGATGGCAGGTTCGGCAATGGCTCAAAGCAGCGGCGGAGCCGGGGCGGGAGGCATGGGTTCCGGCGGCTCTGCCGGTTCGTCCGGCAGCAGCGCATCCGGCATGAGCGGGTCGTCGGGGTCGGGCACCACCGGCGCGTCTGGTTCCTCCGGCACCTCGTCGAAGAAATCTGGCGCCAACTCGGGCAGCAGCACCGGCAGCATGGGTAGCAGCGGCAGCAGCGGCAGCAGCGGCGCATCAGGCAGCGGCAGCACCGGTTCCGGCATGGGAGGTTCGTCGGGAAGCAGCGGAGCCTCGGGCGGCGCGTCGGGTAGTGGCGCGGGCATGAGCGGGTCGTCGGGCAGCGGCGGCAGCATGGGCGGCGCCTCTGGCACGTCCGGTTCGGCCGGCGGAAGCGCGCGCTAGTCTCACGTTTCCGAATCGATTGCGGTTTCATCCCGATGGCCGGGAAGCGACGGAGCATGTTCCCGGCCACGGCTATATCTTCCTTGCAGCCCTGCGATTATCGCCTGGTAGCGCAGCAAGGCGCCAGGCGGGCGGCGATATGTACCCTGGACATTGACCGTCGCCGGACATGGAGGCGGTCACGCATTCTGCTGGCGCGGGCGGCTGGCCGGGACAGTCTGGGCCGGTTCACCCTGTTCAACCTGCCGCGTGCTGTCTGGATCCGTGCCTGAGCGCATCAGCTTGGCCGTTCTCAGCTCGCGGAGCATGAAGAACAGCTTCTCGGACTGCCGCCGGGTGTCGCGTTCCTGGGCGACCATGACAACGATCAGCTCCCGCAGGTAGGTAATGCGTTCAGACAGTTGACGGACATGGCTATCGTCGGCAGCCGACGCTTCCTGCGGCATTTCTTCGCACATGGCATTCCCTGTCTGGCCAACGATCACGGTACACAATATAGCGCTTTCGAAAGCAGCCGTCCGTCTTGGACCTGACATAGGCAGCGTCCTGCGACGTCGCCGTCGATATGGTAAATTCCCGGCGCGGTGGGCGAGCCTGCCGCACACGTTCTCAGGGCGAGGCGAAATTCCTCACCGGCGGTAGTGGCACGCAAGTGCCTAGTCCGCGAGCGCCTGCCGCCAGCGTCACGCCGACGCTGGCGGCAGGGTCAGCAGACCCGGTGCGATTCCGGGACCGACGGTCACAGTCCGGATAAAGAGAGAGCGGGAAAAGCTGCATCGGCGCCGATGCGGCGTTGCCACGACGTGCCGACGGCACGCACGATGCTTGTCCCTATCGATCCGACATGCCCTGTTTTTGGCCTTTTCTTGAAAACAGGAGTAACACATGCTGCAACAATCAACGATCCCCGCGTCTTCAGGCGTTCCATCGCCGGCTGGCCCGCGCATTGCATTCATACAGGCCGGCTGGCACCGTGACATTGTCGACCAGTGCCGCCTCGGCTTCATCGCCGAAATAGCCAGCCTGGGCCATGGCGCGTCCGACATCGACTTCTACGAAGTTGCCGGCGCGTTCGAGATTCCGCTGCAGGCGAAGCTGCTGGCCGCCGCAGGCAGGCATGCCGCCATCGTCGCCGCCGGGCTGGTAGTGGACGGCGGGATCTATCGCCACGAATTTGTCGCGCAGGCGGTCATCTCCGGGCTGATGGAGGTGCAGCTCGCCACCTCCGTGCCGGTTATTTCCGCGGTGCTGACGCCGCACCATTTCCATGCCGGCGACGAACATCGCGAGTTCTTCACCCGGCATTTCCTGGTAAAGGGTGGGGAAGCGGCGCGCGCCTGTGCAGCCACGATGCGCGCGGTCGCCGAGATCGGCCGGCAGGCCGGACCGGAATCAACCAGGGAACCGGCTGTCGCCACAGCGGGCTGAAACTGGTCAAACAGACTATCTGCTGAAGTCGCCGGACCGCACCGGAACCTGTATTGCCCGGCCGAGGTGGATGTCTTACAATGATAACCATTCTCATTCGCATTACGGCCATCGCCTGATGCAGGACCCCGGCACCTGCCACCCGTTCCCTGGCGGCAGGTGCCGGCACTGACCGGACCATTACATGACACTGTTGCGCCGCATCCTCGCCGCTACCCTTTTCCTGGCCGCTTTCCACCTCGGCGGCACTGCCGGCGCAGCGGCTCCCAGTACGGAAGACAACGCCAGGCAGATCTGGCAGATGCTGGATTACCTTGCGGTCGACTATGGCGGCGCTGTCGTGGATGGCAAGATCGTCTCGGCCGACGAATACGCCGAGATGCAGGAATTTGCACAGACAGCCGCGCAGCAGCTGGCGGGCCTTCCCGAGAAGCCGGAAAAAGCCGCGCTGCTGGCGCAGGCTGCCAGCCTGAAGGACGCCATTGCCGCGAAGGCAGGCGTGCCGGAAGTCAGCGCCCAGGCGCGGCGCCTCGCGGCTGCCTTGCTGGGCGCCTATCCGGTGCCGGTCGCGCCGTCTTCCGCACCGAGCCTCAAGCAGGGGCAGGCGTTGTACCAGGCGCAGTGCGCGTCATGCCATGGCGCCGAGGGCAAGGGCGACGGCCCGCTGGCAGCCGGGATGTCGCCGCCGCCGGTGGCGTTTTCCGACCGCGACCGGGCGCGCGAGCGCAGCCTGTTCGCGCTTCACCAAACTATTACCCAGGGTGTGCCGGGCACCTCGATGCCGGCCTTTGCCACGCTCGGCGACGACGAACGCTGGGCGCTGGCTTTCTTCGCATCGACGCTGGCGTTCGACGAGCAGGAACGCCAGGCCGGCGCCGCGTTGTGGAAGTCCGACCCGGCCGTGCGCGCAGCGCTGCCGTCCCTGGCCGCACTGACGCAAGCGTCCGAAGCTGCTCTGTCGGCGACGCTGCCGGCGCAGCAGGCCGGACCGGTGCTGGCCCACCTGCGCAGCAATCCGTCGGCGCTCGGGCAGGGTGGCAGCGCCGGGCTGAATCTGGCCTCGACGCGCCTGCGGGAAAGCCTGGCGGCGCTGGAAAAAGGGGACCGCGCCAATGCGTCTCGCCTGGCCCTGTCGGCTTATCTCGACGGCTTCGAACCGGTGGAGCCGACGCTTGCAGCGCGTGACAATGCGCTGTTTACCGCGATTGAAAAAGACATGATGGGATACCGCTCGGCGGTCACCGCCGGCGATGCCGCACAGGCGCGCGCCGTCGAGCAGGGACTGCAGGCGCTGCTGGTGCGGGCGCAGGACGCGATCAGCAGCGCTGGCGGCGACCCGATGGGCGTCTTCGTCGGCGCGCTGACCATCCTGCTGCGCGAAGGCGCGGAAGCGCTGCTGGTGGTGGTGGCCATGATCGCCTTCCTGAAAAAAGCTGGCCGGCGCGACGTGCTGCCGGTGGTGCATGCTGGCTGGATCTCGGCGCTGGTCGCCGGTGGGCTGACCTGGTTCGCCGCCACCTACCTGGTCGAGATCAGCGGTGCCAGCCGCGAACTGACCGAAGGTTATTCCTCGTTGTTCGCCGCGGTAATGCTGCTCAGCGTCGGTATCTGGATGCACCAGAAAAGCCTGGCAGGACGTTGGCAGGCGTACATCCGCGACAAGCTCTCGGCCGCGCTCAGCCGGCAGTCGGCCATCATGCTGTTCGTGCTGGCCTTCGTCACGGTGTACCGCGAGGTGTTCGAAACAGTGCTGTTCTACGCCGCGCTGTGGACCGAGGGCACCGGCGCCTACCTGCTGGCCGGGCTTGGCCTGGGCATCGTCCTGCTGGCACTGGTGGCATGGATCATGCTGCGCACCTCGACCCGGCTGCCGGTCGGCCGCTTCTTTGCCATCAGTTCCGCGCTGGTGGCAGTGCTGGCGGTGGTCATGGTCGGCAAGGGGGTGGCCGCGCTGCAGGAAGCGGGGGTACTGGGCATCACGCCAATCGCCGGACCCAGCGTGGACCTGCTGGGCATCCATCCGTCCTTGCAGACCACGCTGGCGCAACTGGCGGTGGTCGCCGTCATCGTGGCGTCGATGCTGTACAACGCGCGCTCGTCCAGGGCAGTGCGGGCGACCTGACCGATGGGAGGCGGCCGCGACAGCGTCAAGCCGGGCATTCTTAACGCGCCATCGAAATTCGTAGGGTGGTATAAGCGCCAGCGCATTACACCAGTCGTTGCTTGCAGGCGGTGCCTGTTCATCGGCCATGGTGTAATGCGCTTCGCTTTTTACACCCTACGCGTCAACGTGATGCATCGGCGTCATCGATTTCGTCCGGTACGCCATGACTTTGGAATGGGATGAGCTTTGCCAAAATGTGTAATTTCCTATTGGAAATAATGGGTATAATTATTTCTGCCAGGAATTTCCTCAATGTTTCGATCCGGCTGCCGTAAATCGTCATGACCCCGGCCGGAAGCCAGGATTTCGTTTGCCCGATCGCAGACAGCTCCCGGGCGGGCAGAGGACACAAGCACAGCAGCCGCATCGTCGGCAAGCATCATTGGATAGCCAAGGAAGACCACGCACATGAATGACCTGACCGAAGACCTCGACGCGCTGTTCGACGAAGTGGCAGCGCAGCACGCGGCCGCCGCACCGGCGGCGGCAACGCCTGCCGCCGCTGACGTACCCGCCTTCGCGGTCGCCGCTGTCGCAGCGATTGCGACCGGTGCCGCGGCAAGCACGGTAGCGCCGGCAGAGGCCGGGCAGGACGGCAGCTCGCAATTATTCGACCGCCTCGGCCATATCGTCCGCCAGCTGCACGACTCGCTGCGCGAACTGGGCTATGACCGCAGCCTCTCCGACATCGCCACCGAAGTGACCGATGCGACCGACCGGCTCGAATACATCGCGACCCTGACCGAGCAGGCAGCCAACAAGGTGCTGAACTCGATCGACGAAGCCATGCCGGTGCAGGACCAGCTGATTGCCCGGGCCAGGGATGTCGACAGCCGCTGGGCCGCGCTGTTTGACGGCAAGCTCGGCGTCGAGGAGTTCAAGGCGCTGGCGCAGGATTCGCGCGGGTTCGCTGCCGCGGTCGCCGAAGCCGGCGAAGCGGAAAAGGCCAGGCTCATGCAGATCATGATGGCCCAGGACTTCCAGGACATCACCGGCCAGATCATCAAGAAAGTGGTCGGCATCACCCAGAAGCTGGAACGCGAGCTGGCGCAGCTGCTGGTGGAAACCGCGCCGCAGTCGCACAAGGTCAAGGAGAAGGAAAAGGTGGTGGACCTGCTGGCCGGCCCGGCCGTGCCGGCCTCCGCCATGGCCCAGACCGATGTCGATGACCTACTTGCCGACCTGGGATTCTGATGGACGACATGCTCAAGGACTTCGTGGTCGAGGCGCTGGAACTGGCGGTCGACGTCGAGGAGAGGCTGCTGCAGCTGGAGCGGCACCCGGACGACCCCGACACGCTCAACGCGGTTTTTCGTTCCTTCCACACCATCAAGGGCGGCGCCGGTTTCATGAACCTGCCGGGCATGGTCTCGGCCTGCCATCTCACTGAAAACCTGTTCGATGCGCTGCGCACCGGAAAAACCGCGGTCACGCCGCTGGCCATCGAGGCGGCGCTTCAGGCCAGCGGCTTTGTCGCCGACCTGCTGAACCAGCTGCATAACGGCGCCTCGCCCGAAAGCCTGGCGCCGATGCCGCCGGAACTGGACCGCATCCTGACGGAGGCGATCGAGGGCCGCCAGGCAGCGCCAGTGCCTGAGCCCGCGGCATCCCCAGCCCTGCAAGCCGCGGCGCCTGAACTCGT
This sequence comes from uncultured Noviherbaspirillum sp., assembly GCA_963522035.1. GTDB lineage: Bacteria > Pseudomonadota > Gammaproteobacteria > Burkholderiales > Burkholderiaceae_D > Noviherbaspirillum_A. The sequence continues at coordinate 9,050 of CAUQYP010000088.1, forward strand.
GGACAACGCCGGGCGCGACAGCGTGGACTGGGTTGCGTTCTACAACGCCGTGGTGCCGGCCGACTGCCAGGTGGTGCCGGTACAGGCAGCCGCTATCGAAGTACTTCCCGCGGCACAGCCGGCGCCGCAGGCAGCGCCGCAGCCCGCCCAGCACTGGGATGGCGCGGAACGCCGCAACAGCCCGGCCGAGGCCCGTGCGCCCGAAGACAGCATCCGCGTCGACGCCGTCAAGCTCGACGCATTGCTCGAAGTGGCCGGCGAGTCCGTGCAGGCCGCCAACCAGGCCGCCGTGCTGCTCGAAAAACTGCAGCAGTTCAAGTTCGACGGCAGCGCGGCCACGCTGATGGCCACCTTGTCGGAAACACTGGGCCGCGCCTCGCGCTACGCCACCGAGCTGCAGCGCGCAACGCTGGCGACGCGGATGCAGCCGGTCGGCCGGCTGTTCCAGAAATTCCCGCGGCTGGTGCGCGAACTCGCGCGCGACCTGGGCAAGGAAGTGGAGCTGGTGATCGAAGGCGCGGAAACGGAAGTCGACCGGGTAGTCGTGGACAGCCTGTACGACCCGCTGGTCCACATGCTGCGCAATTCGCTCGACCACGGGATCGAAAGCCAGGACGAACGCGTCGCAGCCGGCAAGCCGGTGCGTTCGCGCATCATGCTCAAGGCCTGGCAGGAAGCCAACAGCGTGATGATCGTCATCGCCGACGACGGCCGCGGCATGGACCCGCATCGGCTGCGGGCCAAGGCGGTAGCCAACGGCCTGATTCCGGAGTCCGCCAACCTGACGCCGACCGAGGCGTACCAGCTTGTGTTCCTGCCAGGGTTCTCGACCAAGGAAGTGGCGTCGAGCGTCTCGGGGCGGGGCGTCGGCATGGACGTGGTCAAGACCGCCGTCGAAAAGCATCGCGGCGCCATCAGCATCGACTCCACGCTGGGCAGCGGCACGCGCTTCTCGATCCGGCTGCCGATCGAGCTCTCCATCGTCCCGACCATGCTGGTCACAGCCGCCGGCGCGGCGCTGGGCATGCCGCTGGCGCTGGTGGAGCGCGTGGTTGAACTGCCCGAGGTATTCATGCACGTGGGCGGCGCCCCGGTGCTGCGCGACCAGGGGCAAACGCTCCCGGTGCGTTCGCTGGCCGCGTCGCTGGGCTACGAGCCGGGCGAGGAAAGGGTAGGCATCGTGGTGGCCGCACCGAGTCCCTACGTGCTGGCGGTCGCTGCGGTGGACGGCACGGCCGACCTGGTCATCAAGCCGCTCACCGCACTTTCGGTGCCTGGCATTACCGGCACCGCCCGTTCGGCCGAAGGCGAGCTGGTGCTGGTGGTTGGCCTGTCCTTCCTGCTCGAGGGCGCAGGCCAGGAGGCGTACGCCTGAGCGGCGATCATGAACACGCCCGGTCATCGCTGCTGCCAGCCCGGCCTGCTGCTCGACGCAGTGGATGGCGACACCAGCATTTTCCTCGACCTGGCAAAAATCTTCGTCGACGAAACCATCGCCCGTCACGACGACATCGCCAGGGCGTCGGCAGCAGGTGCGTTCAGCGAAATGGGATTCGAAGCCCATACGCTGAAAGGCACGGTCGCCGCCGTCGGCGCGGAAGAACTGGTGCGCCTGTTGCAGGACATCGAACACAGCGGCCTGCGCCACCGGCGCGCCTGCACCCAAGAGCAGCTGTTGCAGCTCGGCGAACTGCTGCAGCGCGCACGAGACGATATGCATGCGTACGTCGCGGTGCTCAAGCAGCCAATCTAAGCGCTGAACGCACGATCCTTCCTTACCTTCCCTTTAGTTGAATCCACATCAAACCGGCGTGGCAACCGTTGGACATCCGGCGGTACTCAGTCCGCGCTTTTACAGCCGGCTGACCCGTCCCGGCACGACTGCCGCATTCGATTCGACAACGAAAGGAAGAAACATGGCGACGCCTCCCCTCAGCATCGGTAACGCATGTGGCAACAGATCTACGCCCGGCTCCAGAAACACAAGCCCGGTTACGGGTTCTCCGGCAAGTTCAAGATCGCCTTCGCCGACCGGTCATGGCGCGGTTGCCGTGGGGAAGCCGATAATACGTGCTGGCAATGCGGACAAGAGCAATCGGCTGGGTAGCAGGTTCAACGATAGCCACATGCATCATAAAAACTACCGGCGAAATGGCGTCGCGCTGTCCAGCTACATCGACTTCATGGACACTCTCCGCATCCAGTACACGACGTTGATGCCGATACCCACCAGCGTCAGCTTGTCCGGTGGCCAGGCGAAATTGGAAGACTCGGTGGTCCATTGCGGGTGTTCGCCGGATTACTACCTGCTGCCCGAAATGATGAACAAGAAGGCCATCACCCATGAGCAAGTCATGAAATGCGCCAGCGTGATCCAGTTGCTCCCCCACACCGATGTCGACGATGACACGGCAAACTTGCTGAGGCAACTGAAACCGGAACAAAGGCGGCGTTTCGATCCGATGATTACCGGACTTCTCATCGGCATTGACGACTGCAGTGTTTCCCTGCTGGAGAAGCTCGACCGATACCCGGGCGTCTTTACCGGCGTCGGGGAAATTACCGTGCACAAGGAAGTCGTCGACAACCTGCTGAAAACCCCCTGGGCCAATCTGACCACCAACCGCAATCCCTTGCTCCAGTTGTTACACACGTGCGGGACGATCGGCATGCCGGTTGTGCTCCATTGCGATGTCAGCGTGCATGGCGAAGGCCCGGATGTCGTACCGAGATACCTGGCGGATCTGAAAAAATTATTCGCTCATGAATACGCAAGAAACACCACGATCGTCTGGGCCCATGCCGGCGGCCTGGGTCGCTTCGTCAATGCGCCCGGCGGACACGTCGGGGCGCTGCAAACGATGCTGAACGATCCGGATTTTGCGCATGTCCACATCGATCTTTCATGGAAGGTCGTTGCCGAACGACTGACAGAGAGTGCGGAAACGATGGATGAATGGGCGGCGCTCATCGGTAATCATTCAACGCGTTTTCTATTCGGCTCGGATTCGCTGGTGCCCAAGGACACCGATACGTGGAACGCGACTTTCCGACAGTACGACTCCCTGTTCGCCAAGCTGACCGACGACTGCGTGGAAAAAGTCACGCGGAAGAATTATGAGCGTGTGTTCGTCGGCGCAAGGGAAAAAGTCCGCAAGTTCGAACGGGACACGTTGCCAGGCATCATGACTGAAAGGCAGGCTAATTACGAGAACCAGCTTTACGGCAGGACGAGCGCGCCAGCATATGCCAACCCGGGAACGGTCTTCGCCAGCCCTGGCGCCAGCAGCAGCACCAGAAGCGTCAGCAGCACCAGCACCAGCACCACCAACGACGCCACGCGCCTGAGTCTCATCGGGGCATACGAGACCGCCGAAACATGATCGCTACCTAAAATTCGGCCTCCAGCTCATCGATGCCATCGGGCTCCAGCAAGGCTGCAGCCACCCACTCCTGCACCGGTGGCAGCGACAGGACCGTGTCGCAATACCCGGCGCAGACTTCATCTACCTGCACGCCATAGGTCCGGAAACGGGTTGCCACCGGCGCGAACATCGCATCGGCCATGCAGGGCTGCCTGCCGAACAGGTAAGGTCCGCCATAGGTGTTGATGCAGACCCGCCAGATGACGCAGATGCGGTCGATGTCGGCCTGCGCCCGCGCCCAGATGCGAAAGCCTTCGTAGCTGGCCTTCAGGTTCATCGGCAGGGCCGAGCGCAGCGCTGAAAACCCGGAATGCATCTCGCCGCAGATGGCCCGGCAGTGCGCGCGGGACTTGCGCTCCGCCGGCAGCAGCCCGGCGTCGGGACGGACTTCGTTCAGGTATTCGCCGATCGCCAGCGTGTCCCAGACCTCGATGCCCTCGTGCCGCAGGCAGGGCACCAGGATGGACGGCGCCAGCAGCAGGATTTCCGCGCGCATCGCCGGATCGTCCAGCGGAATGACGATTTCCTCGAAGGGCAGGTCGGCCAGCCGCGCCAGCAGCCAGCCCCGCATCGACCACGACGAATAATTCTTGCTGCTGATGGTGAGCGTGGTCAGTTGCATGGTCGCGTCCTTTCGCTGTTGGCATGCCCGGTGGCGGTTGTCACGCAAGCGGCATGCCAGAACGCCATGCAGGCAGCGTGGCCGATGGCGCAATCCTTGCTAGAACTCATACCGTGTTTGCACCACGCGTCTACCTGTACCGACACCGGAGCCCGAATGAAGTACGAAGCCTATCAGGCCCACGCTGACATCATGGCCCATATGCGCCTGTACACCGAGGCCATGCTGGTAATGGTGCGGCAGCCCTGGATGGCCGAAGTGCCTTCCGCGCGCAGGCTGAGTGCGGCCTGCCTGGTTTTTGCAAGCGCGCAGGTCACGCACCGGCGCCCCGATTTCGGGATAGGCAGCGTAATGCTCGAGGACGGTGCGTCGCCCCGCGAAGTTTTGGTGCACGAGGAAGCCGTGCATGTCGCGCCGTTCTGCACCTTGCTGCGCTTCAGGAAGGAAGGCGTCGAGCCGCTGGCGCAGCCGCGGGTATTACTGGTGGCGCCGATGTCGGGGCATTTCGCCACGCTGCTGCGCGATACCGTGCGCACCATGCTGCCGGATCACGATGTCTACATCACCGACTGGCACAACGCGCGCGATGTGCCGCTAACCGCCGGTCCGTTCGGGCTGGAGCATTACACGCGCACCCTGATCGACTTCCTGGCCCTGATCGGGGAGGGCGCGCACATGCTGGCGGTGTGCCAGCCCTGCGTCCCGGCGCTGGCCGCGGCCGCCATCATGGCCGAGGACAGGCATCCGGCGGCGCCGCGCAGCCTGACGCTGATGGCCGGCCCGGTCGACACCCGCATCAGCCCCACCGACGTCAACCGGCTGGCGATGTCCAAGCCGTACTCGTGGTTCGAGAACAACCTGATCAGCGAAGTGCCGCGCCGGCACCCTGGCGGCGGCCGCCGGGTCTACCCGGGCTTCCTGCAGCTGACCGCGTTCATGAGCATGAACCTGGAGCGGCACATGGAGGCGTTCCGCGGCATGTACCGCGACCTCGCCAGCGGCGAGTCGGAAAAGGCTGCCGTCACCCGCGCGTTCTATGCCGAGTACTTTGCCGTGCTCGACCTGCCGGCCGAGTTCTACCTGGAAACCATACGCGACGTATTCCAGCATCCGGCGCTGGCCTGCGGCACGCTGCGCTTCGAGGGCAGGGCGGTGCGCCCGGAAAAAATACGGCGCACCGCGCTGCTGACAGTTGAAGGCGAGCGCGACGACATCTGCGCGCTGGGACAGACCATGGCCGCGCATGACCTGTGCAGCGGCATCCCGGCTTTCCTGAAGTCGCACCACATGCAGGCCGGCGTCGGCCATTACGGCGTCTTCAGCGGGCGCCGCTGGGCCCAGCAGACTTATCCGGTGGTCCGTGAACTGATCTATAGCACCAGCAGCCTCTAGACGGAGCAAGCGATGAAAACCGCAGACCAAGCACTGACACCTTCCTGCGTTCCCACGGTATTTACCGTGCGTCTGCACGGGCGGGTGCATCGTTGCGCACTGTCGGACGAGGCGCTTTACCTGCTGTCGCAGCAGATGGACCCGCTGCTCGACCGGATCGACGCCTACCTGCTGCTGAAACGGCGCGTGGCCGATGCGGCGCAGGCCTGTCTTGAAGACGAGGCCGGCGTGCTGCCGCCGCTGATGGAAGCCCGGCACGTGTTGCGGCAGGCATGAAGCACGATAACGATCCTGCGGCATGGCAAGCTGGTCCGGCTGGGCGTCTGCCTGTCGGAAAATGCGGCTGGACGTACCGCGCCGTACCGGCTAACCTGACAACGCTTTTGCATGAATTCGTTTCTGAACAGACATATTCCCCGAGCTGCATGGGACTGCGTATGTTCGGCAGCGTACAGAATCTGGACCGGGGCGTGCTGTATAAATGACAAATATGCTGTTTGCCTATGAACAGCATCCCTTCCACAACAAACAGGAGCTAGAACATGGTTGATTACAACGCCGACAAGGCCACCAGCGAGATCAAGTCGCTGGTTTCGGATGCGCAGGATCTTTTTAATGCCGCCACCTCCGCTTCGGCCGACAAGGCTGCCGCGTTGCGCTCCGAGGGCATGCGCGTACTGGAAAACGCACTGTCGTCCGCCCGCGACCTGCAGGACACTGCCATGCAGACCGGCAAGGAACTGGCCAGCACTGCCGACGACTATGTGCATGAGAACCCATGGAAGACCATCGCCATTTCGGCTGGCGTCGCCTTGCTGATCGGTGCGCTGCTGACACCGATGATTACCAAAAAGTAATTTGATTTCGCCGGGCGGCAGCGCTCGCTGCCAGTCCCGGCAGTTCCCAGGGACAAGATAATGAGAAACAACGAAGAGAACGCGGCTCGGCTGGAAGACCTGATGAAACTCCCGCCGATGACATCGAAGCAGCATGCCGAGATCATGCGCAAGCGTATCGGCGGGCGCCATGCCCTCGAAGAAGCGCGCGACCGACGTCAACTCGGCCTGGACGACGAGTTGTTTCCTAGTTAACAAGCCAAACGTATTGAAGGATGGTCCTGGATGAATGCAATTGAATTTCTGGTCAGCCAGCACCGCTCGATGGAAACCATGCTGGACGGCGTCCTCGACGCCGACGATGCCGCCCGACCCCGGCTGTATGCCGAAGCCGCAGACCAGTTGACCATGCATATCAGTGCAGAAGAGCTGGTGTTTTACCCGGCGGTCAAGGCGGCACGCACCGAAGATATCCTGATGGAGTCGCTGGAAGAGCACCTGTCGCTGAAGCGGCTGATGGCCGACCTGCTCACGCTGGGCCAGGATGAGCCGACCTTCACGCCGAAGTTCAAGGTTCTGAAAGAACAGGCTGAACATCATCACAAGGAAGAAGAGGAGCACCTCTTCCCCAAGGTGAAGTCCCTGCTCGACGCATCGCGGCTGAATGAACTGGGCGCGGAGATGATCGCGCTGCAGACCCGGCAAAAGATGGAGGGGCGCCCGCGCGAGAACGTCGCCGGCGAAACGGACGCTGCATCGCCGCTCTGAACGATGCGGCGCAGCGCCGCCGGGTGTCAGGTGGTTGGGCCATGGCCCTTTCGGCATTGCTTTTTACGCTGACAAGCGCATTTTCATGCTGGCTTGCCCGAGCGGGCTTGCACCAGAAGTGCCACTTCCGCGCAGCGACAGTTGCCGTTGCCGTTGCCGTTGCCCGCGCAGCGACAGTTGCCGTTGCTTTTGCCGTTGCCGTTGCTTTTGACGCGGTTTTTGACGTGGGTCCCCGTTGATGACG
>CAUQYP010000089.1:0-16302 GCA_963522035.1 uncultured Noviherbaspirillum sp.
CCTGGCGACGCGTCGCCGTCTAACGGGGATCCACGTCAAAAACCGCGTCAAAAGCTACGGCAACGGCAACCGCAACCGCAACCGCAACTGTCGCTGCGCGGAGCAAGTAATATCGCTTACAGGCCGGCTTCGGCTAGTCAGCACGAAACTGCTCTAGCCGAAGTACAGGCTGGACGCGTCGTTCTGCCTGGTTGCGGTCGGCGCGACGCTGCCCCGCACCTGCTCCCGGCTCATCGTGGAACGGGCGTTCATCATCGGGTAGACGCCATCCTTGGCGCCCGGCATGCCGCCTACTTCAGCGCTCACCTGCGCCCGCGACTTCATCGATTTGAAGCCGGCGTCGGGCGCGGTGAATTCGGTGGACTGGGCAAAGGCCGAAGCGGCGGAAAGACAAAGGGCTACGGATACGGCGAGTTGTTTGGCGTTCATGGCAAGGCTCCATCAAGTTAAGGGCAAAATGCGAAAAGTATTGCGATCCCGCTGCAATTGCTGCGGGCCGTAACAGATATACGCCGTGCCATTTCTTATGGATGCAAGTATTTCAATTTCGCCAACGGCGTCATAGGTTGGGCGCCAGCCAGCGCTCGATTTCTTCCTTCGCCACGCCGCGCCGTGCAGCCATGTCCTCGACCTGGTCCATGCCTATCTTGCCGACGCTGAAGTACTTCGAGTCCGGGTGCGCCAGGTAGAAGCCCGACACTGCCGCGCCCGGATACATCGCATACGACTCGGTCAGCTGCATGCCGATCTCTTCGGCCTGCAGCACGCGGAACATGTCGGCCTTCACCGTGTGCTCGGGGCACGCCGGGTAGCCCGGCGCCGGCCGTATGCCCTGGTACTCCTCGCGGATCAGCGCCGCATTGTCCAGCGTCTCGTCGCTTGCATAGCCCCACAGGTCGCGGCGCACGCGCTCGTGCAGCTGCTCGGCGAAGGCTTCGGCCAACCGGTCGGCCAGGGACTTCAGCATGATGGACGAATAGTCGTCATGCGCATCCTCGAAACGCTTCTCGTATTTTTCAATGCCGAGGCCCGCGGTCACCGCGAACATGCCGATGTAGTCGGCAACGCCGGAGGACTTCGGCGCGATGAAGTCGGACAGGCACTGGTTGGGCCGCGCCACGCCGTCGATCACGGGCTTGACCGTCTGCTGACGCGCGCCATACCAGGTGAATGCGACTTCGGTGCGCGTGTCGTCGGTGTAGATCTCGATGTCGTCGTCGTTGACCGAATTGGCCGGCAGCAGCGCAATCACGCCATTGGCCGTCAGCCAGCGGCCGTCGATGACCTTCTTCAGCAGCGCCTGGCCTTCCTCGAACACCTTCGACGCCGACGCGCCGACGACCTCATCGCTCAGGATCGCCGGGTACGGCCCGGCCAGGTCCCAGGTCTGGAAGAACGGACCCCAGTCGATATAGCGCGCCAGCGCGGACAGGTCGACATTCCTGAACACGCGGCGGCCGATGAACTTGGGCTTGACCGGCGCGAACGGCAACTGCGTGCGGTTCTTGCGGGCGTCGGCCAGCGACAGCATCGGCACCGCCTTGCGGTTCGCATGCTGCTCGCGAATGCGTTCGTAGTCGGTGGCGATGTCCTGCACATACTGGTCGCGGTGCTCCGGCGTCAGCAGCGACTGCGCCACCGACACCGAGCGCGACGCGTCCGGCACATAAACGACCGGGCCTTCGTAGTTCTGCGCGATCTTGACCGCGGTATGCGCGCGGCTGGTGGTGGCGCCGCCGATCAGCAACGGTATCTTCAGCATGCGGAAATGCGGGTCGCGCTGCATTTCCTTGGCCACGTAGGCCATCTCTTCCAGCGACGGCGTGATCAGGCCGGACAGGCCGATGATGTCGGCATTCTCGGCCTTCGCCCGCGCCAGAATTTCCGAGCACGGCACCATCACGCCCATGTTCACGACTTCGAAGTTATTGCATTGCAGGACCACCGACACGATGTTCTTGCCGATGTCGTGCACGTCGCCCTTGACGGTCGCAATGACGATCTTGCCCTTGGCCTTGGCGGCGACGCCGGTGCGCTGTTCCTCTTCCAGCTTTTCCTGCTCGATATAGGGAATCAGGTGCGCCACCGCCTGCTTCATCACGCGCGCCGACTTCACCACCTGCGGCAGGAACATCTTGCCCTGGCCGAACAGGTCGCCGACGATGTTCATGCCGTCCATCAGCGGGCCTTCGATCACGTGGATCGGCCGGCCGCCATTGCCCAGCAATTCCTGCCGCGCTTCCTCGGTGTCCTCGACGATCCACTGCGTGATGCCATGCACCAGCGCATGCGCCAGGCGCTTCTGCACGGTGCCGGCGCGCCATTCCAGGTTCTGCTCTTCCTTCTTGCCGCCGGCCTTCAGCGTGCCGGCGATGTCGATCATGCGCTCGGTCGCATCCGGGCGGCGGTTCAGCACCACGTCTTCCACCCGCTCGCGCAGTTCGGCGGACAGCTCGCTGTAGACGCCGACCATGCCGGCATTGACGATGCCCATGGTCATGCCGGCCTGGATCGCGTGGTACAGGAACACCGTGTGGATGGCCTCGCGCGCCGGGTCGTTGCCGCGGAAGCTGAAGCTGACGTTGGAGACGCCGCCGCTGATCTTTGCATGCGGCAGGTTCTCGCGGATCCAGCGGGTCGCGTTGATGAAGTCGACCGCGTAGTTGTTGTGCTCCTCGATGCCGGTCGCAATGGCGAAGATGTTGGGGTCGAAGATGATGTCTTCCGGCGGGAAGCCGACTTTCTGCGTCAGCAGGTCGTAGGCGCGCTGGCAGATCTCGATCTTGCGCTCATAGGTGTCGGCCTGGCCCACTTCGTCGAAGGCCATCACGATCACCGCGGCGCCATAGCGCCGGCACAGCGTGGCCTGGCGCAGGAACTCCTCCTCGCCTTCCTTCATCGAGATCGAATTGACAACCGCCTTGCCCTGCACGCACTTGAGGCCGGCCTCGATCACGGACCACTTCGACGAGTCGATCATGATGGGCACCCGCGCGATGTCGGGCTCGGACGCGATCAGGTTCAGGAAACGGGTCATCGCCGCCACCGAGTCCAGCATCGCCTCGTCCATGTTGATGTCGATGACCTGCGCGCCGTTCTCGACCTGCTGGCGCGCCACCGCCAGCGCCTCGTCGTACTGTTCGTTGAGGATCAGCCGCGCAAAGGCCTTGGAGCCGGTGACGTTGGTGCGCTCGCCGACATTGACGAACAGCGAGTTTTCATCGATGACGAACGGCTCGAGACCGGACAGGCGCATGGCCTGCGGCACCTCGGGCAGCTTGCGCGGTGCGATGGTTTTCACGGTCTCGGCGATCGCACGGATATGGTCGGGCGTGGTGCCACAGCAGCCGCCGGCGATGTTGACGAAACCGCTGTCGGCAAAGTCCTTCAGCAGCGACGACGTGACATCGGGCGTTTCATCGAAACCGGTGTCGGACATCGGGTTGGGCAGGCCGGCGTTGGGGTAGATGCAGACATAGGTGTCGGCAATCTTCGACAGCTCTTCCGCATACGGCCGCATCAGCGCCGCGCCCAGCGCGCAGTTCAGGCCGACGGTCAGCGGCTGCGCATGGCGCACCGAGTTCCAGAAGGCCGGCACGGTCTGGCCGGACAGGATGCGGCCGGACGCGTCGGTCACGGTGCCGGAAATCATGATGGGCAGGCGTTTCCCGGACTCCTCGAAGAACTGGTCGATGGCGAACAGCGCGGCCTTGCAGTTCAGGGTGTCGAAGATGGTTTCCACCAGCAGCACGTCGGCGCCGCCTTCCACCAGCGCGCGGGTCTGCTCCAGGTAGGCCGTAGCCAGCTGGTCGAAGGTGACGTTGCGCGCGGCCGGGTCGTTGACGTCGGGCGAGATCGACGCGGTCTTGGGCGTGGGCCCGAGGGCGCCGGCGACGAAGCGCGGCTTGTCGGGCGTCGAATACTTGTCGCAGGCGGCGCGCGCCAGGCGCGCCGCGGCCAGGTTCATCTCGTAAGCCAGGTCGGCCATGTGGTAGTCGTCCTGCGCCACCGTGGTGGCGCCGAAGGTATTGGTCTCGACCAGGTCGGCGCCGGCAGCCAGGTATTTCTCATGGATCTCGCTGATGATCTGGGGCTGGGTCAGCGTCAGCAACTCGTTGTTGCCCTTGACGAAGATCTCCTTGCCGGGCACCTGGAAACCGGCGAAGCGCGTGCCCCGGTAGTCCTCCTCGGTCAGGTGATATTGCTGGATCATCGTGCCCATCGCGCCGTCCAGGATCAGGATGCGTTGGGACAGCAGATCGCGCAGCAGCGCCTCGGTCGAAGAAATGGGATCGCGTTTCATGTGAATTATCCAAGCTGAAAAATGAAAAACCCGGCCGGTAAAGCGGGGCCGGGTGTTTCTGCGCCGCTTTAGCTGTATTTATTCGGCGCACCCGGTGGCGTGGTGGCCCGCGCCCGCAAGCTGGGTTTGACTTTGCAATCAAATCGGCGCGCGGAAAATTATACGTGAATTCGCTTTTGCCGGTTATGGCAAGGCGTCCGCCGCGACCTGCAGGCGGGACTCGGACAGCTTCAGCGTCAGGCATTTGGCCGAGCCGCCGGCTTTCATGAACTCGGACAAGGGCGTCTGGTGCAACTGGTAGCCATGCGCCGCCAGCGTGCGGGCCAGTGCGCCGGAGGCCTGGTTCATTACCACGTGGCGGCCGCAGTTGACGGCGTTGCAGGCAAATGCTGCAGCGTCGGCCGCATCCACGGCGATGCGCAGTGCCGGCGGCACCAGCGCGGCAATGCGCTCCTGCGACGCGCGGTCGAAAGCGTCCGGATAGTACAGCAGCGCGCCGCCTTCCAGCGGGCACAGGCAGGTGTCGAGATGATAGAAATGCGGGTCCACCAGCTGCAGCGGCGCCACCTCGACATCGAACCGGCTGGCGATGATGGCGGCAGCCGCTTGGTCGGTGCGGTGGCCATGGCCCATCCACAGGATGGGCAGGCGGCGGTCGAACAGCGCATCGCCCGCGCCCTCGAAATAGACGCCATCGGGCAGCGTCAGCACGTCGAAGCCATGGCGGGAAAACCAGCGCGAAAAGTAGGCCTCTTCAGGCTGGCGCTCGGCATGGCGAAAGGCGGAGAGCAGCACCTGCCGGCCCAGCACCAGGCCGGCGTTGGCCGTAAACACCAGGTCGGGCACGCCCGGTTCGGCGCTGATGCAGTCGACATCGGCATGGCGCCGCAGCAAGGCGAGCAAGGCCTTCCACTGCGCCGTCGCGGCCGGGTTGCTGCCGCGCGCGATATTCCCTTCCATCCAGGGATTGATTACATACGCCACTTCGAAATGGCGGGGCGCGCACATCAGGAATCGTTCTTTCATTGCCTGCCCTCCCGGTTTTCGCCTGCCTTGCACCCTGTTCAGGCCGCAATGCCGATGTCCTGGAAGATGGCGGCGAAAGCGGCAACGGCAATGCCGACTTCGCGCTCGTCGATGATCAGCGGCGGCGCCAGGCGCACGACGGTGCCATGGGTGTCCTTGCTTAGGATGCCGCGTGCCATCAGGCGTTCGCAGAAGTCCCGGGCGGAAATATGCGCAGGATCAAGTTCCATGCCGATCAGCAATCCCCTGCCGCGCAGTTCGCGAATGGCCGGATACCGCAGCGCGCGCAGCCTGTCCATCAGCATCGCGCCCATGACCTGCGCGCGCTGCGCCAGGTTCTCGTCTTCCAGCAGGTCGAGCGCCGCAAGCCCGACGGCGCAGGCGAGCGGATTGCCGCCGAAGGTGCTGCCATGGTCGCCGGGCCGGAATACGGCCATGACATCGTCGCGCGCCAGGAAGGCCGATACCGGCAACAGGCCGCCGCCCAGCGCCTTGCCGAGCACCAGCCCGTCCGGCCGCACGCCTTCGAGGTCGGATGCCAGCAGGCGGCCGGTGCGGCCGAGGCCGGTCTGGACCTCGTCGCAGATCAGCAGCACATCATGCTGCGTGCAGAGCGCGCGGCATTGCGCCAGGTAGCCGTCGGGCGGCACGATGATGCCGCCCTCGCCCTGGATCGGCTCGACCAGGAATGCCGCCGTGTCGGGCGTGATCGCGGCTTCCAGCGCTGCTGCGTCGCCAAAGGGCACGGTGACGAAGCCGGGCGAAAACGGGCCGAAGCCGGCACGGTACTGCGCTTCCGATGAAAAGCCGACGATGGTGGTGGTGCGGCCGGCAAAGTTGCCGGCGCAGACGATGACCTGCGCCTGTTCCGGCGCGATGCCCTTGGCTTCATAGCCCCATTTGCGGGCGGCCTTGATCGCGGTCTCGACCGCTTCGGCCCCGGTATTCATCGGCAGCGCGCGGTCCATGCGGGTTAGTTCACACAAGCGCTGCAGGAAGGGACCCAGCCGGTCCGTGTAGTAGGCGCGCGACGTCATTGCCAGCGTCTCGGCCTGCCGGGCCAGCGCGGCCAGCAGCCGTGGATGACCATGGCCGAAGCTGGTGGCGGAATAGGCCGACATCAAGTCGAGATAGCGTTTGCCGTGGATGTCGGTGAGCCATGCGCCGGCGCCGCTATGCAGCACCACCGGCAGCGGCGCATAGTTGTCTGCGCAGTACTTCCTTTCGAGTGCGATCAGCTGTTCCATGAGGCTTCTCCGATACCTGCCGGTAAGCGCGGCGTTTCCGTTCTTCATGGTATTCCCGAATGCACGAAACGTTTGTGCTTTATCAGGCATGGAACTGTCGAGGCGTGAAAGGATCGTTTATGCAGCACACATCAGGAGAGACGAAATGGAAAAGCTCGACCGATACGACCGCATACTCTTGACGACGCTGCAGAAAAACGGCCGCGCATCCAACGTGGAACTGTCCGAGCAAGCCAGCCTGTCGGCGCCCCAGTGCTACCGCCGCGTGCGCAGGCTGGAGATCGACGGCATCATCCGCGGCTACAGTGCGCACCTGGCGCCGGCCAGCCTGGGGCTGGACGTGGTGGCCTTCGTCAGCCTGACCATAGAACGCGACCAGTTCAAGAACGTGCGCGAACTCGAAAAGGTACTGCGCGACTTCCCGGAAATACTGGAGTGCTACACGATCTCGGGCGACTTCGACTATCTGCTCAAGGTAGTCGCCACCGACCTTCGCGCGTTTTCCGCCTTCCTGACCGACCGGCTGATGCAAGTGCCCGGCGTGGCGCGCCTGCGCTCGATGATCTGCCTGGAGGAAGTCAAGCCGGCCAGTCCGCTACCCCTGCCGCCTTCTGCCTAAGGCAGGTCGAAGGAACCGCCCTGCATCGGGAAACCCTGCAGGAACTCTTCCGCGGCCAGGCGTTTTCCGCCCGGCTTCTGCAACTGCGTGACTAACAGCGTCCCGCTGCCGCAGGCCACCAGCAAGCCGTTCCCGGCATCTGCCCCGAGCACGGTTCCCGGCAAATTTCCGGGGCCGGCATCAGGACCCGGCAGCGCCTTCCATAGCTTGATCGATACGCCGTTGAAGCGGGCATTGGCGCCCGGGAACGGATTGAATGCGCAGATTTTCCTTGCCAGCACGCTGGCGGGTTCCCGGAAGTCGAGCGTGGCTTCGTCCTTGCTGATTTTCGCGGCGTAGGTGACACCCTCCTCTGGCTGCGCCTGCGCTGCCAGCGCACCCGCTTCGAGGTCGCGCAGCGCATCGACGATCATCGCTGCGCCGAGGCTGGCCAGCCGGTCATGCAGGCTGCCGGTAGTTTCACCGGCCTCGATCGGCAGTGCCTGCCGCGACAGCATCGGCCCGGTATCCAGCCCCTCGTCCATCTGCATGATGGTGATGCCGGTCACAGGGTCGCCCGCTTCGATTGCCCGGTGGATCGGTGCGGCGCCGCGCCAGCGCGGCAGCAGCGACGCATGGATGTTCAGGCAACCCAGCGGCGGGATTGCCAGCACCGACGCCGGCAGGATCAGGCCATAGGCGGCGACGACCATTACATCGTGCGGCGTCGACTGCAGCAGCGCATGCGCTTCGCGCGCCACCTCCGGGTACTTGCCGTCAAGCCGCAGCGACACCGGCTGCGCGACAGGCATGCCGTGCTGCTGTGCATACTGCTTGACGGCGGAAGCCTGCAGCTGCATGCCGCGTCCGGCCGGGCGGTCGGGCTGGGTCAGCACCAGGGTGATTTCGTGCCCGGCTTCATGCAGGGACTTGAGGGCGGCGGCAGCGAATTCGGGCGTGCCCGCGTAGATAATTTTCATGGCCGCGATTGTAGCGCGGCGCCTGTTACCGGCCGCCGGCCACTTTCAACTGCTGCTCGCGCCGCAATTCGCGCTCTTCCTTCAGCATCCGTGTCTTGATCCGGTTGCGCTTGAGCGGTGACAGGTATTCGACGAACACCTTGCCTTTCAGGTGGTCCATCTCATGCTGGATGCACACGGCCAGCAAACCCTCGGCCTCGACTTCAAAGGGCTTGCCATCGAGGTCGAGTGCGCGTACCTTCACACGCGCCGGACGCTCGACGCCGTCATAAATACCCGGCACCGACAGGCAACCTTCATCGTAGACCTGCTTCTCGGGACTGGCCCAGGTGATCTCGGGATTGATGAACACGCGCAGGTCGTCATGGGTTTCCGAGGTGTCGATCACGATCAGTTGTTCATGCACATCGACCTGGCTGGCCGCAAGGCCGACGCCAGGCGCGTCGTACATGGTGTCGGCCATATCGGCGACGAGCTTCTTTAGCCGGTTATCGAATGCGGTAACTGGCTTTGCGACCTTGTGCAGGCGCGGGTCCGGATAACGGAGAATTGGGAGTAGGGACATACGACGTTTGTGCAACGATAGAGTAGGAATAGATGGTGGTTTTTCTTGCCAGTTCAAGCGTTTGAAGGCAGAATTTGATTCACTACGGCAACATTTAACATTGTGCCTTACGGTCTGACGCTTCACGGCCTGTAAAAAAACGTTGCATCGCTACGCCGTACCCACCGGAAAAACCATGAAAAAGTTTAGCACAGCCGGCCTGCTGTTCGCTCTTGCCTGCACTACCGCCTGCACTACCGCCTCTGCTGCAGCGCCTGCCGACGCCGTGCCCGCCGCGGCGAATTGCCAGTTCCTGTCGAATGCGCCCGACCAGCACCAGGTGGTGCGCGGCGACACCCTGTGGAGCATTTCCGGACGATTCCTGCAACACCCGTGGTGCTGGCCGCAAGTCTGGGGCCTGAACCGCGAGCAGATTGCCAACCCGCACTGGATCTATCCGGGCCAGGTCGTCTACTTCGACCGCGCCAGCGGCCGCCTGCGCCTGGGACGCAGCGTGGGCGCCAACGGCGACGGCGGCGTGCCGACCGTGCGCCTGTCGCCGCAGACGCGCATCGAGGGCATGGGCAACGATGCGATTCCGGCGATTCCCGCCAATGCGATCGAGCCTTTCCTGACCCAGCCGCTGCTGATCGAGGAAAGCGCGCTGGCCAGCGCGCCGCGCGTGATCCAGGGCGGCGAAGGCCATGTCAATGTCGGCAAGGGCGACACCGTCTACGTGCGCGGCGACCTGAACGGCGCGACCGTGTTCCAGGTCTACCAGCCCAGCCAGCCGCTGCGCGACCCGGATACCCGCGCCATTCTCGGCTATGAGGCAGCTTATCTCGGCATCGTCAAACTGACGCGTCCTGCCCGTGCGGATAATGAAGCGCACAGCTTCGTCGTTACGACCTCGGTGCGCGAAATTGGCCCCGGCGCCCAGCTCGTGCCGCTGCCGCCAACGCCTATCGTCAGCTACGTGCCGCACCGGCCGCAGCGCGAGGTCGGCGGACGCGTCATGTCGGTGTATGGCGGCGTCGCCAATGCCGGCCAGAACGAAGTGGTGACCATCAACCGTGGCCGCGAGCAAGGCGTCGACACCGGCACCGTGCTCGAGCTTTATCACTATGGCCGCACCGTCCCCGACCCTGGCGCGGGCAACCAGCCGGTCAAGCTGCCGGATGAGCGCTACGGCGCCGTGTTCGTTTTCCGTACATTCAACAATGTGTCATATGCGCTGGTAATGCAGGTTACCGACCCGGTCAGGGTCGGCGACGTCGCCCGGTCACCGGAATAAGCGCGCCGTGGCCGACGCCAGCCAACTGGCTGCATGGCTGAGACTGCAACAGGCGCCGGGCCTGGGCTTCATGACGGCGCACCGGCTGCTGAGCGCGCTCGGTTCGCCCGAGGCGGTGTTCCAGGCCGACCGTTCGCTGCTGCAGGGACTGGTCGGCGAAAAGCTGACCCGTACCTTGCTGGCCACGCCACTGCCGGCCACGCTTGCACTAATAGACAAGACCATTGCCTGGGCTGAGGCAGACGGCAATCATCTGCTGACGCTGGCCGACGAAGCCTATCCGGAACTCCTCCTTGAAATACCCGACCCGCCCTTGCTGCTGTACGCCAAGGGCCGCATCGCCCTGCTGAACCAGCCGTCGCTGGCCATCGTGGGCAGTCGCAACGCCAGCGCGCAGGGCGCTGCGCATGCGCGCCAGTTCGCGCAGGCCCTGTCGGCGGCCGGGCTGACCATTGTCTCGGGACTGGCGCTGGGCATCGATACGGCCGCGCACGAAGGGGCGTTGCTCGACGGCGGCGCGACGGTTGCCGTCATCGGGACAGGCGCCGACATCGTCTATCCATCACGCAACCATGCACTGGCGCATCGCATTGCCGAACGCGGCTGCATCGTGAGCGAATATGCACTGGGTACGCCCGCCCTGCCCGCCAATTTTCCGCGCCGCAACCGCATCATCAGCGGACTGGCCCGCGGCACATTGGTCGTCGAAGCCGCAGCACAGTCCGGCTCGCTGATTACCGCACGACTAGCCGCCGAACAGGGGCGCGATGTCTATGCAATACCCGGTTCCATACAGTCACCCCTGGCTCGCGGTTGCCATGACCTGATCCGGCAAGGCGCGCGGCTGGTGGAAAATGCGCACGACATACTGTGCGATTTCAGTGGTTTGCAAGCGCAGGCGCCTGCACTGCAAAATCAGGCGGAATGTTCTGCCTCTGACCATCCGGACAACGACCTTCTAAAGATAATCGGCTATGATCCGGTCAGCCTGAATGTGCTCGCCGCTCGTGCCGGACTCGATACCGCTACAATGAGCGCACGATTGTTGACGCTGGAAATCGATGGACAGGTTGAACGCCTCGCAGGCGGCATGGTGAGAAGATCGGGCTGAAACTTGACTGCGCTCGCATTGCCCTGATTCATCGTCTCTATAATCAGTTGGAAACTTTCGGTGTTTTAGTGGGGTTTAACGTGTAAATCGATTTGCTCATCCTCCACAACGAGGCGAGTGTCACAAATTTGCAACTGAAGGTGCGAACCGAAGGTCCGTTTATCGATCAGTTGCTTGTACCGCAGAACACCTTACCCTTACAGTAAAACCCATGTTTGATGTCCTTGTTTACCTTTACGAAACTTACTACCGGCCCGACGCCTGCCCGGACTCGGAAGCGCTCGTGAAGAAACTGTCTGCCGTCGGCTTCGAGGAAGATGAAATCTCCAAGGCGCTGGGCTGGCTGACCGATCTTGCCGAAACCACCAACGAGTTCTCGATGCTGCATCCGCAGCAAACCAGCTTTCCGTCGGGCTTCCGCATCTATGTGGACCGGGAATCGGACGTGCTGGGCACGGCAGCCATCGGCTTTATCCAGTTCCTGGAGTCGGCCAGGGTCATCAACCCGCTGCAACGTGAAATCGTGGTCGAGCGCGCGCTGGCCGCCAGCGATACCCAGATCTCGCTGGACAAGCTGAAGGTCATCGTGCTGATGGTGTTGTGGAGCCAGGGCAAGGAACCCGACGGGCTGATGTTCGATGAATTGTTCCTTGACGAAGACGACGTGCCAACGCGCCAGCTGCACTGATCGACGCTGCACAAGCAAACCGGCCAGCAGTAGCGGCCGCCCTGTTCAAGCCGCGCCCGCGCGGCTTTTTCATTGACCATGCGTGCTTGCGATTTGCCGTCCAACCCGCTTATTATTTGCCGCGAATACGCTGACTTCGCGCATCGCCCCGCCTTCCAACAGGACAATGCATACAGGCAAGCCTGTGAATGCGGCGTAAATAATCCCTGTACTATGCACACTTCGGTGCGCCCCGCGCGCCCATTGCGAGACCTATTTCCATGACCAAAACCCTCATCATCGCCGAGAAGCCTTCTGTCGCGAACGACATCGCGAAGACGCTTGGCGGCTTTACGAGGCACGATGAGTACTTCGAGTCCGATCAGTACGTGCTGTCCTCCGCGGTCGGCCACCTGGTCGAAATCACCGTGCCGGAAGAGTACGACGTCAAGCGCGGCAAGTGGTCTTTCGCGCACCTGCCGATGATTCCGCCGCACTTCGACCTGAACCCGATCGCCAAGACCGAGTCGCGCCTGAAGGTGCTGAACCGGCTTATCAAGCGCAAGGACGTCGGCATGCTGATCAACGCCTGCGACGCCGGGCGCGAAGGCGAACTGATCTTCCGGCTCATTGCCCAGTACGCCAAGGCCAAGCAGCCGATCAAGCGGCTGTGGCTGCAGTCGATGACGCCGGGCGCGATCCGGGAAGCCTTCGGCCACCTGCGCGAAGACCGCGAAATGATGCCGCTGGCCGATGCGGCCCGCTGCCGCAGCGAAGCGGACTGGCTGATCGGCATCAACGGCACCCGCGCGATGACCGCGTTCAACTCCAAGGAAGGCGGCTTCTACCTGACCACCGTCGGCCGGGTGCAGACGCCGACGCTGTCCATCGTGGTGGAGCGCGAAGAGAAGATCAAGAAGTTCGTGCCGCGCGACTATTGGGAAGTGCGCGCCGAATTCGGCTGCGCCGCCGGCATGTACGAAGGCCGCTGGCTCGACACCAAGCACAAGCGCGACGAGAACGACCCGGAGAAGCGGGCCGAGCGCCTGTGGAACCGCGCCGACGCCGACGCCATCGTCGCCGCCTGCCGCGGCAAGCCCGGCCGCGTCACCGAGGAATCGAAGCCGACCACCTCGATGGCGCCGGCGCTGTTCGACCTGACCAGCCTGCAGCGCGAGGCCAACGCCCGCTTCGGCTTTTCAGCGAAGAACACGCTGGGCCTGGCGCAGGCGCTGTATGAAAAGCACAAGGTGCTGACGTATCCGCGTACCGACTCGCGCCACCTGCCCGAAGACTATATGGGCACGGTGAAGGACACGCTGGAAACGATCGCCGAAAACAATAACTATCGCCAGTTCGCCAAGCAGATCCTGAAGAGCAACTGGGTCAAGCCGAACAAGCGCATCTTCGACAATACGAAGATCAGCGACCACTTCGCGATCATCCCGACCACGCAGGCGCCGAAGAACCTGTCCGAGCCGGAACAGAAGCTGTATGACCTGGTGACGCGCCGCTTCATGGCCATCTTCTTCCCCGCCGCCGAGTTCCAGGTGACGACACGCTACACCGAAGTCGAGGGCCACCAGTTCCGAAGCGACGGCAAGATCATGACCAACCCCGGCTGGCTCGCGGTGTACGGGCGCGAAGTCGCCACCGCCGAACCGTCAGCCAAGGAAGGCAACGACCGCATCCTGGTGCCGGTTGCGAAGGGCGAACAGGTCAGGACCGAGAAGGTCGACACGATCGCGCTGGTCACCAAGCCGCCGGCCCGCTATACCGAGGCGACGCTGCTCTCGGCCATGGAAGGCGCCGGCAAGCTGCTGGACTCGGAAGAACTGCGCGATGCGATGGCCGGCAAGGGACTCGGCACGCCGGCGACCCGCGCGGCCATCATCGAGGGCTTGCTGAACGAAAAATACCTACTGCGCGAAGGCCGGGAAATTATTCCCACCGCCAAGGCATTCCAGCTGATGACGCTGCTGCGCGGCCTGGGCGTGAACGAGCTGACCGCGCCCGAACTGACCGGCGAATGGGAATACAAACTCTCGCAGATGGAGCGCGGCCGCATCAGCCGCGAGGAGTTCATGCGCGAGATTGCGGCAATGACGGAAATCATCGTCAAGCGCGCCAAGGAATACAACAACGACACCATCCCCGGCGAATACGCAACGCTGAATACGCCCTGCCCCAATTGCGGTTCTGTCGTGAAGGAAAACTACCGGCGCTTTGCCTGCACCAACTGCGACTTCTCGATGAGCAAGACGCCGGGCAGCCGGCAGTTCGAGATTCCCGAAGTCGAGGAATTGCTGGCGCGGCGCACCATCGGCCCGCTGCAGGGCTTCCGCTCGAAGATGGGCCGGCCGTTCGCGGCCATCCTCCGCATCGTACGCGACGAAGAGATCAAGAACTTCAAGCTCGAATTCGATTTCGGTCAGAACGACGGCGAAGGCGAGGAGGGAGAAGGCGTCGACTTCAGCGGCCAGACCGCGCTCGGCCCCTGCCCGAAATGCAATGCCGGCGTCTACGAAATGGGCCTGGCCTATGTCTGCGAGCACAGCGTGGCCAAGCCCAAGACCTGCGACTTCCGCAGCGGCCGCATCATCCTGCAACAGGAAATATTGCCCGAGCAGATGGCCAAGCTGCTCAATGAAGGCAAGACCGACCTGATGCCCGGCTTCGTGTCGCAACGCACGCGCCGCCCGTTCAAGGCTTTCCTGGTGCGCGGCAAGGACGGCAAGGTGAGCTTCGAGTTCGAGGAACGCAAGGCCAAGGCGCCGGCCAAGGGGGCGGTGGACGGTGACGCGCCGGCCGAGGCGCCGGCACTGGCTGCGAAAAAAACCGCCGCGCGGCCGGTCGCGAAAAAAGCCGTGGTAAAAAAGGCAGTGGCCAAAAAAGCGGCGGCAAAACGGCCGGCGGTAAAGAAGGCCGCCTGAAATACCGGTCCGCGCAAGCGGACCGATTGTTGCAAAGACGATGCATGGCTCCGGTGCATCGCTTCCTTCGGGGGCGGTGCCCCCCGGCATGCATGCCTATGAGACGGCTGCCGCCCTTCTTTATAGTAACGCACGCAAACACATTTAGTTTGCCGGCGATCACTCCGGCCTTTCCATGGCCCGCTGTGTAGGTGAACCTGCCGCACAATTTTCCCCTGTTGATTCCTATCAAGCGTCGTTTCGACCGCTCGTCCAAAGCCTGGAACTTAGGTTTTCTCCTGTTCGTCTATCCATTGCATCAATTGCAATTCATTCGGCACGCGATGGCTTTGCCGTCCCTGATAACGAATCAAAGGAGATTGATCATGAAAAAGCTGATTCTTTCCGCCATTTGCGTGGCAGCGCTAAGCGCATGTAGCGGCATGGATTCCTCGTCGCGCATGGGGTCGTCCTCGTCCGGCATGGGCTCTTCCAGCACCGGCGCATCGAGCATGGGCGCAACGGGAAGCGGCGGCACGCCGGGGGCTAACCGCGCACAGACCACGTCGGGCGCCTATACCGCACCGGGCACGTCGACCATGCCAGGCTCCAAGGGCACTGCGGGCACGCCTGTCGACCCGAACTCGGCGACGCCGTCCGGCGGCATGGGCGGCTCCGGGACCGGCATGGGCACCGGCACCGGCACGATGAGCCGTTAAGCTGCCATAGCGTCCAATCCGGCGGCTTCGAACGCAAGCAGGTAACGCTTGCGCTCCAGGCCGCCGGCATAGCCGGCCAGCGCGCCATCGCCGGCCACGACGCGGTGGCACGGAATGACGATGGAAAGCGGATTGCGCCCTATCGCCGTTCCCACTGCACGCACCGCGTGGCCTGCGCCGGCCGCTTGCGCATGCAATAGATAACTCGTGGTTGCGCCGTAGGGCACGTGCATCAACTGCTGCCATACCTTGCGCTGGAATGGCGTCCCTGCCAGGTCCAGCGGCAAGTCGAACGTCTGCCTTCTTCCCGCAAAATAGTCATCGAGCTGCCCGGCCGCCCGCAGCAGATAGGGGTGGTCTTCTGATGCCAGCCAACCCTGCGGCCCCTTGAAATGCCGGTGCTCGGCAAAGTACAGCCCACACAGTCCCCTGGCGCTTGCAGCTAGCAGCAGGCTGCCGAGCGGGCTTTCATGCATGTGGTAATGAATCATCGCGTTTCCTCCGAAATGTGTACCGGCCCGTGCCACAACAGCACTGCCGCGTAAGCGCGCCATGGCGCCCAGGCTGCTGCCCGCGCCTGCAGGCCGCGTTCGTCCAGACGTGCGCCAGGTGTAGCCGCAGCCGCTTTCTGCAAGCCGAGGTCACCCGCCGGGAAAGCGTCGGGAAAGCGCAGCGCGCGCAGGGCGATGTATTGCGCCGTCCATTCGCCGATGCCCGGCACGGTCTTGAGCAGCGTGACCGTCGCGTCCAGGCTGGCGCCGGGAGCAAAGCGCAGGCCGCCGCTGGCGGCAAACTGCGCCAGCGCGACCAGCGTCGCGGCACGGGCGCGCGGCAGGCCGATCTGCGCCACCGTTTCCGGCGCCAGCGCAGCCAGGGCCTCCGGCGTCGGGAAGTGCAGCAC
>CAUQYP010000090.1:0-15831 GCA_963522035.1 uncultured Noviherbaspirillum sp.
CCTGGCGACGCGTCGCCGTCTAACGGGGATCCACGTCAAAAACCGCGTCAAAAGCCACTTCAAAAACCACTTCAAAAACAAGAGCAACCGTCGCTGCGCGCAACGAGCAATACCGCTTACGGGCTGGCTAGGGAAGTCAGCCTGAAACTGCTCCAAGTAAGAATGCTATAAATTGGTGCGAAATAAATAGGAAAAAGTAAGTCGGCACCAAAACGGTTCAAACATCAAAAAAACGCACCATAATAGGACAAGGCTGACTGGCTGCCTACCGCACCAATATGCGCATGACACTTCATTCGCCTAGGAAAACGGCAACATTAGCAAGACTTGCGAACATTGGCTTTGATCAAGTCGGTGGCATGGAATCTGCTATCATTCCGGGCTGTGTTCGGTCGCAATCCAGGCTTCGTCCCAGCAACACCGGTGCGTGTCCCCCCGGCGGACCAACCAACATCAATTTTGCTCAATTTAGGAGATTCGCATGGCAATGACGGCCGCAGAGGTCTTGAAAATGGTGAAAGACAACGAAGTCAAATTCGTTGATTTCCGCTTTGCAGATACACGAGGCAAAGAACAGCACGTCACTGTTCCCGTGTCTCATTTCGATATGGACAAGTTCGAATCTGGCCATGCATTCGACGGTTCCTCCATCGCCGGCTGGAAGGGCATCGAAGCATCGGACATGATCCTGATGCCGGACCCGAACACCGCCAATATCGACCCGTTCATGGAAGAGACCACGCTCTTCATGCAGTGCGACGTGATTGAACCGTCGGACGGCAAGGGCTACGACCGCGACCCGCGCTCGATCGCCAAGCGCGCCGAAGCCTACCTGAAGTCCTCTGGCCTGGGCGACACCGCCTACTTCGGCCCGGAGCCGGAATTCTTTATCTTCGACAGCGTGCAGTGGAAAGTCGACATGTCCGGCTGCTCGGTCAAGATCCATTCCGAGGAAGCCTCCTGGTCGACCGACGAGAAGTTCGAAGGCGGCAACACCGGCCATCGTCCGACCGTCAAGGGCGGCTATTTCCCGGTCCCGCCGGTCGACAGCTTCCAGGACATGCGTTCCGAAATGTGCCTGATCCTCGAATCGCTGGGCATCCCGGTCGAAGTGCATCACCACGAAGTCGCTGGCGCCGGCCAGAATGAAATCGGCACCAAGTTCTCGACCCTGGTCGAGCGCGCCGACTGGACCCAGAACCTGAAATACGTGGTCTGGAACGTGGCGCACACCTATGGCAAGACCGCGACCTTCATGCCGAAACCGATCGTCGGCGACAATGGTTCGGGCATGCACGTGCACCAGTCGGTATGGAAAGATGGCAAGAACCTGTTCGCAGGCGACGGCTATGCTGGCCTGTCGGAGTTCGCACTGTTCTACATCGGCGGCATTATCAAGCATGCCAAGGCGCTCAATGCCATCACCAATCCGGGTACCAACTCGTACAAGCGCCTGGTCCCGGGCTACGAAGCTCCGGTCAAACTTGCCTACTCGGCCCGTAATCGCTCGGCGTCGATCCGCATTCCGCACGTGTCGAACCCGAAAGGCCGCCGTATCGAGACCCGTTTCCCGGATCCGCTGGCCAACCCGTACCTGTGCTTCGCCGCGCTGCTGATGGCTGGCCTGGACGGTGTGCAGAACAAGATCCATCCGGGCGAGGCAGCGTCGAAAGACCTGTATCACCTGCCGCCGGAGGAAGACAAGCTGATCCCAACGGTGTGTTCTTCGCTCGAACAGGCACTGGAAGCGCTCGACGCGGACCGTGAATTCCTGACCCGCGGCGGTGTTTTCAGCGACTCCATGATCGACGCCTACCTCGAACTGAAAATGACGGAAGTCCAGCGCATGCGCATGACGACGCATCCAATCGAGTTCGACATGTATTACTCGCTGTAATAGACAGACCGGCAATGAAAGCGGGAACGGCCTTGCGCCTTTCCCGCTTTTTTAGCTTTTGCTGTTGTGCAGCTGCAGAAATCGGCTAACAATGGTTGGCAGCCCCAACTTATTGCCATACACTAACATTCTTCAATTATTTCCTGGAAGAAAGTTATGAAGACTCTCTCCTTATCGCTGTTCCTCCCCTCGCTTGTTCTGTCTGCAGCCATCCTGGCGCCGGCGCATGCACAGTCCGAAGTGTATGTCTGCATGAACGGCGACGGCACGCGCGAGTACAAGAACACTGGCGAGACCAAGGGTTGCAAGCGGGTGGACATGCAGGGAATTTCCATGATTCCATCTCCGTCACAGTACAAGAAGCCAGGCGTACAGAACGCTTCGTTCAACCGGCCCTCCAGCGCCGCTACCGGACCATCCAGCCCGGCCGATTTTCCCAAGATAGACAGCAGCACGCAGAAGGCGCGAGACTCGGACCGCATGCAAATCCTCACCGAGGAAATGAAGGTCGAGGAACGCAAGCTGGCCGCGCTCAGGCAGGAGTACAAAAACGGCGAACCTGACCGCCTTGGCGACGAGCGCAATTTCGCCAAGTACCAGGAACGCGTCGCACTGATGAAGGATGATGTCAGCCGCACCGAGAAAAATATTGAAGCACTGAAGCGCGAGATCGGTAATCTGAAATAGCATACGATCTGTGTTCGCTCACCGGGCCGCAGCATGCGGCCCTTTCTTTTTTCTTTCCCATGGCCGCCGTGAATAATCAAAGTCATTCGCTCGCAGGACTTGACCTGCTGGCTTCTGCCGTACTGGTGCTGGACGCCGACGGCTGCATCACCTATGCCAACCCCGCCGCCGAAAACCTGCTGGAAAGTTCGCTGAAAGTCATGCAGCACCAGCGCCTGACCGACATGTTCCTCAACGGCGACAAGCTCCTGGATATTTTTACCCAGGCAGTCGCACACCAGTTCGATGACAAGCGCCAGGACCTCGTCCTGGAACGGGTCGGCCGCGACCCGCTGCAGGTGCACGTGATCGTCACCGCGCTGGACGACCCGCAGGCGCCGGTGCTGATCGAGCTGCGCGAGAACGTGCAGCAGCTGAAACTGGACCGCGAGGAGCGGCTGATCGACCAGAGCCAGGCCAACAAGGAATTGATACGCAACCTGGCGCACGAGATCAAGAACCCGCTGGGCGGCATACGCGGCGCCGCGCAACTCCTGGAACTTGAACTCCCCGAGCGGCAGCTGAGCGGCCTGCGCGAATATACCCAGGTCATCATCAAGGAGGCCGACCGCTTGCAGACGCTGGTCGACCGGCTGCTGGCGCCGCACCGTCGTCCCCACATCGTTGGCGACGTCAATATCCATGAAGTGTTCGAACGGGTGCGCAGCCTGATCATGGCCGAGTTCCCGAACGGACTGACGATCCGGCGCGACTATGACCTGTCAGTACCTGAATTCCGCGGCGACAAGGAACAGCTGATCCAGGCAGTGCTGAACATCGCACACAATGCCGCACAGGCGCTCGCTGAACGAATAGAAGCCGGTGACGCGGTGCTTACCTTCCAGACCCGGGTTGCGCGCCAGGTCACGCTGGTCAAGGTACGTTACAGGCTGGCATTAGACTTGCATATCATGGATAACGGGCCGGGGATTCCGCCTGAGATTCAGAACCGCATTTTCTATCCGCTCGTTTCCGGCCGCGACGGTGGAAGCGGGCTGGGACTGACACTGGCGCAGACGTTCATCCAGCAGCACATGGGCGTAATCGAATGTGAAAGTCGACCAGGTTGCACGGATTTCAGGCTATTGATTCCTCTGCCCTGATGCACACTGCCGGCGCAGCGCGCCGGCGGGTTCAAGGACAACGTGACAGGATGCAGAACCATATGAAACCAATCTGGATAGTTGACGACGACGAGTCGATACGCTGGGTACTTGAAAAGGCGCTGGCGCGGGAAAATCTCGCAACCCGCAGCTTTTCAAATGCCCGGGACGCGATGGATGCGTTGCAGACGACGACGCCGCAAGTGCTGGTGTCGGATATCCGGATGCCGGGCGAGTCTGGCCTGGCCTTGCTGCAGGCGGCCAAGGCGCGTTACCCCGGCCTGCCGGTCATCATCATGACCGCCTTCTCCGACCTCGACTCGGCGGTGGCGGCCTTCCAGGGCGGCGCCTTCGAATACCTGGCCAAGCCGTTCGACCTTGAAAAGGCGGTGGAGCTGATCCGCCGCGCGCTGGAAGAAAGCCTGCGCGAGGTCAATGAAGAACAGATCATTTCCGAGACGCCCGAGATCCTCGGGCAGGCGCCGGCGATGCAGGACGTGTTCCGTGCCATTGGCCGCCTGTCGCAATCCAACGTGACGGTGCTGATCACCGGTGAATCCGGTTCGGGCAAGGAGCTGGTCGCCCGCGCGTTGCACAAGCACAGCCCGCGCGCATCGCAGCCCTTCATCGCGCTCAACACCGCGGCGATTCCCAAGGACCTGCTCGAGTCCGAACTCTTCGGCCACGAGCGCGGCGCCTTCACCGGCGCCCAGGCCACCCGCCGCGGCCGCTTCGAGCAGGCCGAAGGCGGCACCTTCTTCCTCGACGAGATCGGCGACATGCCGTTCGACCTGCAGACACGCTTGCTGCGCGTGCTGTCGGACGGGCACTTCTACCGGGTCGGCGGCCACCAGCCGCTGAAGGCCAATGTGCGCGTCATTGCCGCCACCCATCAGAACCTGGAGATGCGGGTCCGGGAAGGGCTGTTCCGCGAAGACCTCTACCACCGGCTCAATGTGATCCGGCTGCGCCTGCCCAGCCTGCGCGAGCGGCGCGAGGACATTCCCATCCTGACCCGCCACTTCCTGGCACAAAGCGCCAAGCAGCTGGGCGTCGAGGCCAAGCGCATGTCCGAGCATGCGATGCAGTTCCTGGCGCAACTGGAGTTGCCCGGCAATGTGCGGCAACTGGAAAACCTGTGCAACTGGATCACCGTGATGGCCCCTGGCCAGACGGTAGAAGTGAAAGACTTGCCGCCCGAACTGCTGGAGGGCCAGCAAGCCCGTTCGCTGGCGCCGCAAGCGCCGGTGTCCATGCCGCCGGCCATGACGCAGCCTGCCAGCGTCAACGGTGGCGAGCCGGGGAATGGCGCGATGGCGGCTGCTGCCAGCGTGATGCCGCTTGCCTTCGCCGACGCCGCGCCGCCGGAGCGGCCAAACTGGATCGCGCTGCTGGAAAGCGAGGCGGCTCAGATGCTGTCCGCCGGGCGGCCCGAGGTCATGGACGCGCTGGGAAGGCAGTTCGAGTCGGCGCTGATCAAGACCGCGCTGCGCCATACGCATGGCCGCAAGAACGACGCGGCGGTCCGGCTGGGAATCGGGCGCAACACCATCACCCGCAAGATCCATGAGCTGGGGATCGATGGGGCGAAGGACGAGTAGGGACGGTAGGCTCGGCCTCAATCGGGAGCAGATGCTCGCCGAGGCGCAACCGGCATGAGCGGAAAACGGCTTGCTGATTACCTTGACCACATCCAGCAGGATGCGTCAGGGATCACCTTCGGCACGCAGCCGGCGCCACAAGGTTGTCCGGCTGATGCCAAGGTGCCGTGCCGCAGCCGTGCGGTCGCCACCAAAGCGTGACAGCACGGCCATTACATCGTCCTTTTCTTCAGCAGGCGTCAGTTTTCCAGTTTCTGGCACTAGCGTCTTCCATGCCAACTCCGGCGCCACCGACACCACGAACCCCGGCGTCAGCGCCTGCAGCGGTGCAGCCGAAAGAAACAACGCCAGCCGCTGCATCAGGTTGCGCAGTTCACGCACATTCCCCGGCCACGCATGCGCCTCGAACATCGCCGCACAGCGTTCGATTTCCGCATGCAGGTTCGCATGCGGCCGCACGCCCAGCGCCGCCAGCGCATTCTTCAGCAGCCACTCGGCCAGCGGCGCCAGATCTTCCGGGCGCTCTCGCAGCGGCGGCAGCCGCAGGCGCAGCACCGACAAACGGTAGTACAGGTCGGCCCGGAAGCGGCCTTCCTTCACCCGCGCTTCCAGGTCGCAGTGGGTCGCGCTGACGATGCGCACATCCACCGGAATCGGCCGGGTCGCGCCGACGCGCATGACCTCACGCTCTTCCAGCACGCGCAGCAGCCGGGTTTGCAGCGCCAACGGCATTTCGCCGATTTCATCCAGGAACAGCGTGCCGCGGTGGGCTGCTTCGAACAGGCCTGGGCGGCCGCCGCGGCGCGAGCCGGTGAATGCGCCTTCCTCGTAGCCGAACAGTTCCGACTCCAGCAGCGACTCGGCAATCGCGCCGCAGTTGACCGCGACGAAGGGTTTGCCGCCGGGATGGCCCAGCATGCTTTCGCGGTGGATCGCCTGCGCTGCCAGTTCCTTGCCGGTGCCGGTCTCGCCTTCGATCAACACGGTCGCCGGTGAGCGGGCATACAGCATCACGGTCTCGCGCACGGCCTGCATAGCAGGCGAGTCGCCGCGCAAGTCCTTCAGGCCATGACGGGCGCGGGTCGGGTCGCCGACCGGCGCGGTGCGGGAGCGGCCGTTCTCCAGGCGGGTAAAGCGCGCGATCTCCAGTCCGTCCTCGAAGGCCTGCCGGATCGACGCCGCCGAATACAGGAACACGCCGTCCAGCCCGGCTTCCTCGGCCAGGTCGGTGATGAGCCCGGCGCCGACGATGGCTTTTACGCCGGCCGCTTTCAGTTCGCCGATCTGCGCCCGCGCATCCTCGGCAGTGGCGTAGGTACGCTGTGCGATGCGCAGCCCGAACGTGCTTTGGAATTCCACCAGCTGCGGCAAGGTTTCCTGGTAGGTGATGATGCCCAGCTGCGGCGAGATCCGGCGCGCCTTGGCCAGCGCCTGCATCACGTCGAAGCCGCTGGCGCGGGCAACCACCACCGGCACCGACAGCCGGCTTTTCAGGTAAGCCGCATTCGAGCCGGCGGCAATCACCGCATCGCAGCGCTCGGTTTCCAGCCGTGTGCGGATATGCTCGACGGCTTCCTCGAAACCCAAATTGATCGGCACGATGACCGCGCGGTCGTCGAACTCGGGCGTGATGTCGCGAAACATCTTGAACAGGCGCGAAATGGAAACGGTCCAGAAAACCGGCTTGTCGGATTGCTCGACTGTTTCAGAGTAAGAGCGGCTCATGTTTCACTGTTTCATGATGAAACAAGGATTGAAACACTAGATGGGGGATGGTGCAAGCAACACTAGGCTATTTCCAGGCGTAATCATTTGTAAGTATATGATAATTATAAAGTTTTCTTGAATAACGCGATTTCACGTATATCTGGCACAGGCATTGCAATATGCGTAACCAAACCGATCAACCTGAAACACCATAACAGGCCCCACACCATGACCCTACGCTCCGCAGGCGCTGCATTCAGGCAGGCCGTCCAGGAAGAATCCCCACTGCAGGTCATCGGCGCGATCAACGCCAACCATGCATTGCTCGCCAAGCGTGCCGGCTTCCGCGCCATCTACCTGTCTGGCGGCGGCGTTGCCGCCGGCTCGCTCGGCTTGCCCGACCTCGGCATTTCCAACCTCGACGACGTGCTGACCGACGTGCGCCGCATTACCGACGTCTGCGACCTGCCGCTGCTGGTCGACGTCGACACCGGCTTCGGCTCGTCGGCATTCAATGTCGCCCGCACGGTCAAGTCCATGATCAAGTTCGGCGCCGCCGCCATCCATATCGAAGACCAGGTCGGCGCCAAGCGCTGCGGCCACCGGCCCGGCAAGGAAATCGTCAGCAAGCAGGAAATGGTCGACCGCATCAAGGCCGCGGTCGACGCCCGCACCGACCCCGACTTCGTGATCATGGCGCGCACTGACGCGCTGGCGGTGGAAGGGCTGGACGCCGCCATCGAGCGCGCAGTGGCCTGCGTCGAGGCCGGCGCCGACATGATCTTCCCGGAAGCCATCACCGAGCTGGCGATGTACAGGCAGTTCGCGCAGGCCGTGGGCGTGCCCATCCTCGCCAACATCACCGAGTTCGGCGCCACGCCGCTGTTCACGGTGGAAGAGCTGAAGAGCGCCGACGTCGGCATCGCGCTGTACCCGCTGTCGGCATTCCGCGCGATGAACAAGGCTGCCGAGAACGTCTACAACGCGGTGCGCCGCGAGGGCACGCAAAAGAACGTGGTCGACACCATGCAGACCCGCATGGAGCTGTACGACCGCATCGGCTATCACGACTTCGAACAAAAGCTGGACGCGCTGTTTGCGCAGCAAAAAAACCGCTAACCCGCCAAGGATCAAGGAGAAAAAATATGAGCGAACAACAATCATCCACTTTCAAGCCCAAGAAATCCGTCGCGCTGTCCGGCGTCACCGCCGGCAATACCGCGCTGTGCACGGTGGGCAAGACCGGCAACGACCTGCATTACCGCGGCTATGACATCCTCGACGTCGCCAACACCTCCGAGTTCGAGGAAATCGCCTACCTGCTGGTGCATGGCAAGCTGCCCAATGCCGGCGAGCTGAAAGGCTACAAGGCCAAGCTGCGCTCGCTGCGCGGTATCCCGAGCAACCTGAAGACCGTGCTGGAAGCGCTGCCGGCGTCGGCCCACCCGATGGACGTGATGCGCACCGCGGTGTCCGTGCTGGGCTGCACGCTGCCGGAGAAGGATGACCACAATGCGCCGGGTGCGCGCGACATCGCCGACCGGCTGATGGCCTCGCTCGGTTCGGCGCTGCTGTACTGGTACCATTACAGCCATAACGGCAAGCGCATCGAGGTCGAGACCGACGACGACTCCATCGGTGGCCACTTCCTGCACCTGCTGCACGGCCATGCGCCGCGCGAGTCATGGGTGCGGGCGATGCACGTGTCGCTGAACCTGTATGCGGAGCACGAGTTCAACGCATCGACCTTCGCCGCCCGCGTGGTGGCCGGCACCGGGTCGGACATGTATTCTGCGGTTGCCGGCGCCATCGGCGCGCTGCGCGGCCCCAAGCATGGCGGCGCGAACGAAGTGGCGTTCGAAGTGCAGAAGCGCTACGACAACCCGGACGAAGCCGAAGCCGACATCCGGAAGCGCGTCGAGAACAAGGAAGTCGTGATCGGCTTCGGCCACCCGGTCTATACCATTTCCGACCCGCGCAACGTGGTGATCAAGGAAGTCGCGCGCAAGCTGTCCGAGGAGACCGGTTCGACCAAGATGTTCGACATCGCCGAGCGGCTGGAGACGGTCATGTGGGACATCAAGAAGATGTTCCCCAACCTCGACTGGTTCTCGGCCGTGTCCTATCACATGATGGGCGTGCCGACCGCGATGTTTACGCCGCTGTTCGTCATTGCCCGCACCTCGGGCTGGGCCGCGCACATCATCGAGCAGCGCATCGACAACAAGATCATCCGCCCGAGCGCCAATTACGTCGGGCCGGACGACCTGACGTTCGTGCCGATACAAGACCGCAAGTAAGGTTGACAGACCATGAACTCCGCATACCGCAAGAAGCTCCCCGGCACCGCGCTCGATTATTTCGATACCCGCGCCGCCGTGGACGACATCGAACCCGGCGCCTACGCCAGGCTGCCCTATACCTCGCGCGTGCTGGCTGAAAACCTGGTGCGCCGCTGCGACCCGGCCATGCTGACCGACGCGCTCAGGCAGCTGATCGAGCGCCGCCAGGACCTGGACTTCCCATGGTTCCCGGCCCGCGTGGTCTGCCATGACATCCTGGGCCAGACCGCGCTGGTGGACCTCGCCGGCCTGCGCGACGCCATCGCGCTGCAGGGCGGCGACCCGGCCAAGGTGAACCCGGTGGTGCCGACGCAGCTGGTGGTCGACCATTCGCTGGCGGTGGAATGCGGCGGCTTCGACCCGGACGCGTTCGGCAAGAACCGCGTCATCGAAGACCGCCGCAATGAAGACCGCTTCGACTTCATCAACTGGACCAAGAAGGCGTTCCGCAACGTTGACGTGATCCCGCCCGGCAACGGCATCCTGCACCAGATCAACCTGGAGCGCATGAGCCCGGTGGTGCAGGTGAAGGACGGCGTGGCTTTCCCCGACACGCTGGTCGGTACCGACTCGCACACGCCGATGGTGGACGCGCTGGGCGTGCTGGCCATCGGCGTCGGCGGGCTGGAAGCGGAAAGCGTGATGCTGGGCCGCGCGTCGTGGATGCGGCTGCCCGACATCATCGGCGTCGAGCTGCACGGCAAGCCGCAGCCCGGCATTACCGCGACCGACATCGTGCTGGCGCTGACCGAGTTCCTGCGCAATGAGAAGGTGGTGTCGTCCTACCTCGAATTCTTCGGCAGCGGCGCAGCGCACCTGACCTTGGGCGACCGCGCGACCATCTCCAACATGGCGCCCGAGTTCGGCTCGACCGCGGCCATGTTCTACATCGACCAGCAGACCATCACCTACCTGAAGCTGACCGGCCGCGACGACGAGCTGGTGAAACTGGTGGAGACCTATGCGAAGGAAAGCGGCTTGTGGGCCGACAGCCTGGAGAACGCCAGCTACGAGCGCGTGCTGAGCTTCGACCTGTCGTCGGTTGTGCGCAATATCGCCGGCCCCAGCAACCCGCACAAGCGGGTGCCGACCTCCGAGCTGGCCGCGCGCGGCATCAGCGGCAAGGTGGAGAACGAGCCGGGCCTGATGCCGGACGGCGCGGTCATCATCGCCGCCATTACCAGCTGCACCAACACCAACAACCCGCGCAACATGATTGCGGCCGGCCTCATCGCGCGCAACGCGAACCGGCTGGGCCTGGTCCGCAAGCCCTGGGTCAAGAGCTCGCTGGCGCCCGGTTCCAAGACCGTCGCGCTGTACCTGGAAGAAGCCGGCCTGATGACGGAGCTGGAACGACTGGGCTTCGGCGTCGTCGCCTTCGCCTGCACTACCTGCAACGGCATGAGCGGCGCGCTGGACCCGGCGATCCAGAAGGAAGTGGTCGAGCGCGACCTGTATGCCACCGCGGTCCTGTCGGGCAACCGCAATTTCGACGGCCGCATCCACCCGTATGCGAAGCAGGCTTTCCTGGCGTCGCCGCCGCTGGTGGTGGCTTATGCGATCGCCGGCACCATCCGTTTCGATATCGAGAAGGATGTGCTGGGTCTTGACCAGCACGGCAAGCCGGTGACGCTGAAGGACATCTGGCCGTCGGACGAGGAAATCGACGCCATCGTCGCCTCCAGCGTGAAGCCCGAGCAGTACCGCAAGGTGTACGAACCGATGTTCGCGCTGACCGTGGACAACGGCGAGCGGGTCAGCCCGCTGTACGACTGGCGGCCGATGACGACCTACATCCGGCGTCCGCCGTACTGGGAAGGCGCGCTGGCCGGCGCGCGGCCGCTGAAGGACATGCGGCCGCTGGCGGTCCTGGGCGACAACATCACGACCGACCACCTGTCGCCGTCGAACGCGATCATGGCCGACAGCGCCGCCGGCGAATACCTGGCGAAGATGGGCTTGCCCGAGGAGGACTTCAACTCCTATGCGACCCATCGCGGCGACCATCTGACCGCGCAGCGCGCGACCTTCGCCAACCCGACCCTGAAGAACGAAATGGTCATGGAAAACGGCAAGGTCAAGGCCGGCTCGCTGGCCCGGGTGGAGCCGGAGGGCCGGGTCATGCGCATGTGGGAAGCCATCGAGACCTATATGGAGCGCAAGCAGCCACTGATCGTGATTGCCGGCGCCGACTACGGCCAGGGTTCCTCGCGCGACTGGGCGGCCAAGGGCGTGCGTCTGGCGGGCGTGGAAGCCATCGTCGCCGAAGGCTTCGAGCGCATCCACCGCACCAACCTGGTCGGCATGGGCGTGCTGCCGCTGGAGTTCAAGCGCGGCGTGAACCGGCTGACGCTGGCCATCGACGGCACCGAGACCTTCGACGTGGTCGGCGAGCGCATGCCGCGCTCGGACCTGACGCTGGTCATCAGGCGCCGTAACGGCGAGCAGGTCGAGGTGCCGGTCACATGCCGCCTCGACACCGCCGAGGAAGTGTCGATCTACGAGGCCGGCGGCGTGCTGCAGCGCTTCGCGCAAGACTTCCTCGACTCCGAAAAGGCCGCCTGACGCAGGCATCAATGTCCTGGCGGCAGAGCGTTCAGCACCGCGCCGCCGGGCAACCCAGGGAATACCCATATGGCACACCAGCCCCAGATAAAAATCGCCGCGACCTATATGCGCGGCGGCACCAGCAAGGGCGTGTTCTTCCGCCTGCAGGACTTGCCCGAAGCGGCGCAGCTTCCCGGCGCCGCGCGCGACGCGCTGCTGCTGCGCGTGATCGGCAGCCCGGACCCGTACGCCAAGCAGATCGACGGCATGGGCGGCGCCACTTCCAGCACCAGCAAGACCGTTATCCTGTCGAAGAGCAGCAGGCCCGACCATGACGTTGACTACCTGTTCGGCCAGGTGTCCATAGACAGCGCTTTCGTCGACTGGAGCGGCAACTGCGGCAACCTGTCCGCCGCGGTCGGCCCTTTCGCCATCAGCAACGGCCTGATCGACGCCGGCCGCGTGCCGCGCGACGGCATGGCGACCGTGCGCATCTGGCAGGCCAATATCGGCAAGACCATCATCGCCCAGGTGCCGATGACCAACGGCGCGGTGCAGGAGACCGGCGACTTCGAACTCGACGGCGTGACCTTCCCGGCCGCCGAAGTGCAGCTCGAATTCATGGACCCGGCCGCCGAGGAAGAGGGCGCCGGCGGCGCGATGTTCCCGACCGGGAACCTGGTCGACGACCTGGACGTGCCGGGCATCGGCATGCTCAGGGCAACCATGATCAATGCCGGCATACCCACCATCTTCGTCGACGCCGACGCCATCGGCTACACCGGCACCGAACTGCAGGACGCTATCAACGGCGACCCGGAAGCGCTGGCCCGCTTCGAGAAGATCCGCGCGCACGGCGCGGTGCGCATGGGCCTGATCAAGGACGTCGGCGAAGCCGTGAAGCGGCAGCACACGCCCAAGGTCGCCTTCGTCGCATCGCCCGCCGCCTATGTCTCGTCGAGCGGCAAGGCGGTGGCCGCCAACGACGTCGACCTGCTGGTGCGCGCGATGTCCATGGGCAAGCTGCATCACGCGATGATGGGCACGGCGGCGGTAGCCATCGGCACCGCGGCGGCGATACCGGGCACGGTCGTCAACGCCGCCGCTGGCGGCGGCGCTCGCGAGGCGGTGCGCTTCGGCCATCCGTCCGGTACCTTGCGGGTCGGTGCGCAGGCGGCCCAGGTCGACGGCGCATGGGAAGTCAAAAAGGCCATCATGAGCCGCAGCGCGCGGGTGCTGATGGAAGGCTGGGTACGCGTGCCGGGCGACGCATTCTGAGGCTACGCAAGGGCAGGGCAGTCCGCATCGATTACTGAACCACACGGGGGCAAGGCCATGAATTACACAGCGTTCTACCAACGTTCAATCGAGCAGCCGCAGGAATTCTGGGATGGCGAAGCCAGCCGCATTCATTGGGAAAAGCCCTACACCCGTGTGCTCGACGACAGCCGCACGCCACTCAACCGCTGGTTCGTCGATGGCCAGACCAACCTCTGCCACAACGCTGTCGACCGCTGGGCGGCAAGCCAGCCGGAGCAGGCGGCGCTGATCGCGGTCAGCACCGAAGCCAGCGCCGACGGCGAGCCTGTGGAGAAGATCTATTCTTATCGAGAACTGCAGGCCGAGGTAGAACGCATGGCCGCCATCATGCTGGGACTCGGCGTGGGCCGCGGCGACCGGGTGCTGATCTATATGCCGATGATAGCCGAAGCGGTGTTTGCGATGCTGGCCTGCGCCCGCATCGGCGCGGTGCACTCGGTGGTGTTCGGCGGCTTTGCGTCCAACAGCCTGGCGACCCGCATCGACGACGCGCAACCGAAGCTGGTGGTCTCGGCCGACGCCGGCTCGCGTTCCGGCAAGCGCGTGCCGTACAAGCCGCTGCTCGACGAAGCGATCCGGCTTGCCAGCCACAAGCCCGCCACCGTGCTGCTGGTGGACCGCGGCATGGTGCCGATGGACCTGGCGCCCGGCCGCGACGTCGACTATGCCGGCCTGCGCGAACAGCACCTCGACGCCCGCGTGCCCGTTACCTGGCTCGAGTCCAACGAGATGTCCTACATCCTCTACACCTCCGGCACCACCGGCAAGCCCAAGGGCGTGCAGCGCGACGTCGGCGGCTATGCGGTGGCGCTGGCATCGTCGATGCAGCATATCTTCGGCGGTGCGCCGGGCGAGACCTTCTTTGCGACCTCCGACATCGGCTGGGTGGTGGGCCATTCGTACATCGTCTACGGCCCGCTGCTGGCCGGCATGGCCACTGTCATGTACGAAGGCCTGCCGACCCGGCCCGACGGCGGCATCTGGTGGCAGCTGGTCGAGAAGTACAGGGTCACGCGCATGTTCTCAGCGCCGACCGCGATCCGCGTGCTGCGCAAGCAGCCGCAGGAATTGATGGACAGGCATGACCTGTCGTCGCTGAAGGCGCTCTACCTGGCCGGCGAGCCGCTCGACGAAACCACGTCGGCCTGGATACAGGGCGCGCTGGGCGTACCCGTCATCGACAACTACTGGCAGACCGAGACCGGCTGGCCCATCCTGTCGATTGCCCGCGCGGTGGACGACAGGCCGACCCGGCTGGGCAGCCCCGGCGTGCCAATGCCGGGCTACAAGGTCAAGGTCATCAGCGAGGCCAGCGGCGAGGAATGCGCAGCGGGCGAGAAGGGCGTGCTGGTCGTCGAGGCGCCGCTGCCACCGGGCTGCATGCAGACCGTCTACGGCGACGACGCGCGCTTCAGCAGCACTTACTGGTCCAACTTCAACCGTCCGGTCTACTCGTCGTTCGACTGGGGCATACGCGACGCCGACGGCTATTACTTCATCCTGGGCCGCACCGACGACGTGATCAACGTCGCCGGCCACCGGCTCGGGACGCGCGAGATCGAGGAAAGCATCTGCAGCCATCCCAACGTGTCGGAAGTCGCGGTGGTCGGGGTCGAGGACAAGCTCAAGGGACAGGTCGCGATCGCCTTCGTGATCCCGCGGCATAACGAGGGGCTGTCCAGCGAGGAAGCACGGCGGGCGCTGTCGGCGGAACTGATGGCCACGGTGGACCGCCAGCTGGGCGCGGTGGCCCGGCCGGCGCAGGTGCATATCGTCTCGATGTTGCCCAAGACCCGCTCCGGCAAGCTGCTGCGGCGTGCGATCCAGGCCGTTTGCGAAGGCCGCGACGCCGGCGACCTGACCACGATGGAAGACCCGGCGTCGCTGCAGCAGATCAAGGACGTGATGCAGCGCTAGAAGCGGCCCTGCAAACTGGCTTATCATCGCTGCATCATACGAATGCAAGGGTGCGGCAATGCGATCAACCAGGGCAAGCGCAGCGGTGGAACGCCTTAAACGGCGTAGCGGCAATGCCGACTTTTCGATGGTGCGCAGCGCCAGCGGCCTGTTCACGCTGGCTGTGGTGACCGCCGACGGCGACATGGAACAGTTGAGCCCGCCGCTGGAGCAGGACGCGTTCGTCGCCTTCGTCAACGCTTTTGGCCCACAGGAGGTCAAGCGGGTCAGCAAGCTCGACGTGGCGTTCGAGAAGCAGCTCAAGGGCAGCGGCAGCGGCAAGTCGTAGCCTATGGTGATGTCGCTGACGCCGGTCCATCCCCGTGACTCGTAGGGTGTAATAAGCGTCAGCGCATTACACCATGGCAGCTAGCGCATTTTCATGCTGGCTTGCGCCAGAAGCGCCACTTCCGCGCAGCGACCGTTGCCGTTGCATTACGCCCCGCGCAGCGACAGTTGCCGTTGCCGTTCCGCGTAGCGACAGTTGCCGTTCCGCATAGCGACAGTTGCCGTTGCCGTTGCCGTTGCCGTTGCCGTCGCTGTTGCTGTTGCCGTTGCCGTTGCCGTTGCCGTTGCATTTGACGTGGGTCCCCGTTGATGACGCCACGTCGCTGGTGCCGAAATCGGATAAA
>CAUQYP010000091.1:0-15709 GCA_963522035.1 uncultured Noviherbaspirillum sp.
AACGGCAACGGCAACGGCAACGGCAACGGCAACGGCAACTGTCGCTGCGCGGAACAAGCGATATCGCTTACAGGCCGACTTGTGCAAGTCGGCACGAAACTGCTTTAGCCCAGCACGCGCCGCAGCCAGGCGCCAATATCCTCCACCTCTTCCTGGCAGACCGAGTGCGGCATCTGGTACTCGTGCCATTCAACCTCGTAGCCCAGCGACTTCAGCAAATCGCGCGTCTGCTCGGCCCGGATAATGGGTATGACCTGGTCGCCGCGGCCATGCGCGAGGAAAACAGGCGTGTCCTGGTTGGCCGCATGCCGCTCGGCGGCAATGGTCGTGTGCAGCGGCACGTAGCCCGACAGGCACATCAGGCCAGCCAGTTTTTCAGCATGGCGCAGGCCGGTTTGCAGCGTCATCGCGCAGCCCTGCGAGAAACCGGCCAGCACGATGCGTTCGGCCGGCACGCCGCGCGCCTTTTCCTGGGCGATCAGCTGTTCCACCATGGCTTGCGACGCGCGCAGGCCTTTTTCATCTTCACGGCGTGAGATGTCGGCGCCGATGATGTCATACCAGGCCCGCATCACGTAGCCGTTGTTGACGGTCACCGGCATCGTCGGCGCATGCGGGAAAACGAAGCGGATGGCCGGCAGGCCGGTCAGGTCCAGTTCGCGCACGATGGGAACGAAGTCGTCGCCGCTGGCGCCAAGGCCGTGGAGCCAGATCACGGAAGCAGTCGGGTTGGGGCCGGTGTCGACCTGTATGGTCTCGAGTGTCGAAGATGTCATGTGGAAAAGTTCAGGCAGTTTTGGGACGAATGGCGGACTTGGGACGGAATACCTTGCAAACCGCGTCGTCGGTTTCAATATACGGGCCGCCGATCAGGTCGATGCAGTAGGGCACGGCGGCAAAGATGCCGCCGACCATCTGCTTGCCGTCGGCGTCCTTCAGGCCTTCCAGCGTTTCGCGTATCGACTTCGGCTGGCCGGGCAGGTTGATGATCAGCGCCGCATGGCCGTCAGTCTCGCGGATTACGGCCACCTGCCGCGACAGGATGGCGGTCGGCACGAAATGCAGGCTGATCTGCCGCATCTGCTCGCCGAACCCCGGCATTTCCTTGGTGGCGACGGCCAGCGTGGCTTCCGGCGTCACGTCGCGCCGCGCCGGACCGGTGCCGCCGGTGGTGATCACCAGGTCGCAGCGCTGGCGGTCGACCAGCTCGGTCAATGCCGCCTCGATTGCCGGACGCTCGTCGGCGATCAGCCGGCTTTCCAGCTCGAACGGGCTGGTCAGCGCGGCCTTCAGCCAGTCGGTCAATGCGGGTATGCCCTGGTCCTGGTAGACGCCGCCCGATGCGCGGTCGGACACCGACACCAGGCCGATGCGT
Organism: uncultured Noviherbaspirillum sp.; assembly: GCA_963522035.1. Taxonomy (GTDB): domain Bacteria; phylum Pseudomonadota; class Gammaproteobacteria; order Burkholderiales; family Burkholderiaceae_D; genus Noviherbaspirillum_A. The sequence goes on from CAUQYP010000091.1 coordinate 1,376, forward strand.
GCAGTGCGCTCAGTCGTCATCCTGATCCTCGTCGTCGCTTGCGTTGTCCGCTGCGTCGTCTACGGCGGCCTTGGCCTTGCCGGCCTGCAGTTGCTTCAACGCCTGGAATATCTCGCGATAGGCCTTGGGCGGCCGGTCTTCCGCCTGCTCGCGGCGGGCATTGCGGATCATGGTGCGCATCTGCTGGACATCGAGCTCCGGGTACTGCGCACGCAGTTCGGTCAGTGCGCCGTCGTCGGCGATCAGCTTGTCGCGGCGGCGTTCCAGCGCATGCAGCGCCGCGGTTTCCGCCTTGGACGGCTGCTTCCAGCTGTCGATGGTCTTGCGGATCAGCGCGACTTCCTCATCTTCGAGCGTGCGCATCTTCTTGCCGACGTATTGCAGTTGCCGGCGGCGGCCTTCGTGGTCGGTGATCTGCTGGCATTCGAGGATGGCGTCGCGCACGTCTTCGGGCATCGGCACGCGCTTGACGCGTTCGCGCGGTTCGGCAATCAATTCGGCGCCGAGCTTCTGCAGCGCGGTCATTTCGCGCTTGAGCTGGGACTTGGACGGGCGGTCGTATTCCTGTTCAAACTCGTTCGACTGGAATCCGGTATTGCCCCGGTTGGAGTTAGGCATGATAGGGAAGCGGCGGTAAGCCATTCGGTAAACGGCTGCTATGATAACTCTTTTACACCGGCCCCTAAACCGCATATGAACGACACCTTGTTTATCCACAGCCAGGACCAGTTGCGCGAACTTGCCCAGGACGTGCTGCGTTATGCCAAAGACATGGGCGCGTCCGACGCCGCCGTGCAGATCAGCGAAGGCAAGGGCCTGTCGGTGACCGTTCGCCGCGGCAATGTGGAAACCATCGAGCAGAACAAGGACAAGGGCATCGCTGTCACTGTATATATGGGAGAAAACCGGGCGATTCGCCGCGGCAGCGCCAGCACTTCCGACTTTTCCCAGGCGTCGCTGAAGGCAACCGTCGAGGCTGCCTACAACATTGCGCGCTTCACCGCCGCCGACGACTGCGCCGGCCTGCCGGATGAAGACACGCTGGAGTTCGATCCGCAGGACCTGGCGCTGTGCACCCCGTGGTCCATCAACGCGGAAGAGGCGATCGTCCTTGCCAGTCGCGGCGAGGCGGCGGCGTTCGCGGTGGATGCGCGCATCACCAACAGCGAAGGCGCCAGCGTCCATGCGCAGCATTCGCATTTCGTCAGCGCCAACACGCGCGGCTTCATGGGCGGCTACCCGTATTCCCGCCATACGATTTCGGTGATGCCGATCGCCGGTCGCGGCAACAACATGCAGCGCGATGACTGGTATTCGTCGGCGCGCGACCCGAAGCTGCTGGCCGAGCCGGAAGCCATCGGCCGTTATGCCGCCGAACGGGCGCTTGCCCGGCTCAACGCCAGGAAGCTCGATACCCGCAAGTGCCCGGTGCTGTTCGAGGCGCCGCTGGCGACCGGCCTGCTGGGCGCCTTCGTCCAGGCCATCTCCGGCGGCGCGCTGTATCGCAAGTCGACCTTCCTGAACGACTCGGTCGGCACCCAGGTGTTCGGCGAGCATGTGCAGATCGTCGAGGAGCCGCATGTGAAGGGCGCGGTCGGCTCGGCGCCGTTCGACGAGGAAGGCGTGAAAACCGCACGCCGGGACGTGGTGCGCGACGGCGTGGTGCAGGGCTATTTCCTGTCGACCTATTCGGCCCGCAAGCTGGGCCTGAAAACCACCGGCAATGCCGGCGGCGCGCATAACCTGACGATCACGTCCAAGCTGACCGACGCCGGCGACGACTTTGCCGGCATGCTGCGGAAAATGGGCACGGGCCTGCTGGTCACCGAACTGATGGGGCAGGGCGTCAACTATGTGACCGGCGACTATTCGCGCGGCGCCTCCGGTTACTGGGTCGAAAACGGCGTGATCCAGTTTCCGGTCGAGGAAATTACCATCGCCGGCAACATGAAATCCATGTTCCGGCAAATCGTCGGCATCGGCACCGATACGCTGGTGCGCGGTAGCCGGCGCACCGGTTCGATCCTGATCGAAAATATGACGGTTGCCGGCAGCTGATTTAAATCCTTTACGCAATTGTTCGTCGCAGCAACCAATTCCTGTTGCGGCCCGGCGTTGCCACCCCTACAATCTGCACGCTGCTCGAGTAGCGTGCCTCCCGGCGCTTCGCCCCGATAATCGCTGCAAGACGACCGAAACCTGATAAACCACTGGAGATGACATTATTATGGAACGACGTTCCTTTCTTAAAAAAGCAGCGGTAGGCGCTTCTGTCGGCGCGATCGCCGCACCGGCGCTGGCGCAGTCGCAGCCGACCGTCAACTGGCGCCTGGCGTCGAGTTTCCCGAAATCGCTGGATGTCATCTTTGGCGCCTCCGAGCGCATGTCCAAGCGCGTCGCCGAACTGACTGGCGGCAAATTCAACATCCGCCCGTTCGCCGCTGGTGAAATCGTCCCGGCGCTGCAGGTGGTGGACGCGGTCCAGGCCGGCACGGTCGAAATGGGCCACAGCGCCGGTTATTACTACTTCGGCAAGGACCCGGCATTCTGCTTCGACACCGCAGTGCCTTTCGGCCTGACCTCGCGCCAGCAGACTTCGTGGTTCGAATTCGGCGGCGGCAAGGAACTGATGCGCGAGTTCTACAAGGAATACGGCATCCTGAACTTCATGGGCGGCAACACCGGCACCCAGATGGGCGGCTGGTTCCGCAAGGAGATCAAGACGGTCAAGGACCTCGACGGCCTGAAGATGCGCATCAGCGGCCTGGCTGGCCGCGTCATGCAGCGCATGGGCGTGGTGCCGCAGCAGATCGGCGGCGGCGACATCTACCCGGCGCTGGAAAAGGGCACGATCGATGCAGCGGAATGGGTCGGTCCCTACGACGATGAAAAGCTCGGCTTTTCGCGCGTTGCGCCGTTCTACTACGCACCAGGCTGGTGGGAAGCGAGCGCACAGCTCAATTTCATGGTCGGGATCAAGGAATGGGAAAAGCTTCCGAAGGAATATCAGGCAGCATTCGAAGTGGCGAGCCACGAAGCCCACGTGTTCATGCAGGCGGACTTCGACGCGCGTAATCCGCAAGCGCTGGCGCGCCTGCTGAAGGGCGGCACCAAGCTGCGCACCTTCTCGAAGGACATCATGGAGGCGTCGTACAAGGCCGCGACCGAAGTGATGGAAGAGGAAGCGGCGAAAAACGCCAAGTTCAAGAAGATCTACGAGCCATGGAAGCAATTCCGCCAGAACCAGAACCAGTGGTACTCGGTGTCGGAACTGCCGATCGCCAGCTTCCTGGTGAGCCGCAAGTAAATTGTAGTCCGAAGTAATAGCCCGGTTGCGGACCGGCATAGTCGCCGGCCCGTATACCAGTTCAGAAGCCCGTAGCACGCAAGTACTACGGGTGTTTTTTTCAGCGTAGCAAGCGCATCAAAGGAGCAGAAGCACAGTCAGCAGCATTCACCACCCACCCAAGGAGAAAGTATGGAACGTCGTTCCTTCATCCGCACGGCCAGCGCCGGCGCACTTGCCGGTAGCCTAGGCGTCATCGCATCCCCCGCTATTGCCCAGTCCCTGCCCGCCATCAACTGGCGTCTCGCCTCCAGCTTCCCCAAGTCCCTCGACACGATATATGGCGCATCCGAAACGCTGACCAGGCGGGTTGCCGCGCTGACCGGCGGCAGGTTCGCGATCCGCGCCTTCCCCGGCGGCGAAATCGTGCCTGCGTTGCAGGTCGCCGACGCGGTACAGGCCGGCACGGTCGAGATGGGCCATTCGGCGTCCTACTACTATTTCGGCAAGGACCCGGCGTTTGCCTTCGACTGCGCAGTGCCGTTTGGCTTGAACTCGCGCCAGCAGACGGCCTGGTTCGACCAGGGCGGCGGGCGCGAACTGCTGCGCGAATTCTTCCGCGAATACAACATCGTCAATTTCATGGGCGGCAATACCGGCACCCAGATGGGCGGCTGGTTTCGCAAGGAAATCAAGAATGTGGAAGACCTGAGCGGCCTGAAGATGCGCATCGGCGGCTTTGCGGGAAGGGTGATGCAGCGCCTCGGCCTGGTGCCGCAGCAGCTTGCCGGCGGCGACATCTACCCGGCGCTGGAGAAAGGGACGATAGACGCGGCCGAGTGGATAGGACCGTACGACGATGAAAAGCTCGGCTTTTCCCGGGTTGCGCCGTATTACTACGCCCCCGGCTGGTGGGAAGCCGGTCCGCAGTTGTCCTTCTATGTCAATGCGAAGGAATGGGAGAAGCTGCCAAAGGAATACCAGGCGGCATTCGAGACTGCGACCTACGAGGCGCACGTGGTGATGCAGGCGCAGTACGACGCCCGCAACCCGGGTGCGCTGGCGCGGCTGCTGAAGGGCGGCACCAAGCTGCGCAGCTTCTCCAGGCCGGTGATGGACGCCTGCTACAAGGCGGCGCAGGAAGTGATGGAAGAGGAAGCGGCCAAGAACGCAAAGTTCAGGAAAATCCATGAGCCATGGAAGCGCTTTCGCCAGGACCAAAACCAGTGGTTCTCGGTAGCGGAAGGTCCGTTGCAGAATTACATGGGCAGCATGCGGTAGGTGCGGCAGGAGCGGGCTTCGACAGCGTCGAGGCCGTAAAAAAACCCCGTGGCTTCCACGGGGTTTTTTACGCTTTCAGGCGCCTACTTGCTGTCGCTTGGCGTTGAGAAGTTCAGCTGCGGTGTTTCATCGGCCGGCGCGCTGAAGTCCGGCATGGGCGGCTGTTCCTGCGACGTATCGGCCGGCGTCGGAATATCGATCCGCAGCTCCAGTTTCTCCTTCATGTCCGCCCGCTTTTCTACCGACACAAGTTGCGGGAAAGCGATGATCAGCGAAACCATGACGACCTGTATCAGCACGAAAGGCACCGACCCCCAGTAGATGTCGGAGGTCTTGACCTCCTTGGGCGCCACGGATCGCAGGTAGAACAGCGCGAAGCCGAAAGGCGGGTGCATGAATGAAGTCTGCATGTTCACGCCGAGCAGCACGCCGAACCAGATCAGGTCGATGCCCATCTTCTCGGCAACCGGGCCGACCAGCGGCACCAGGATGAAGGCCAGCTCGAAGAAGTCGAGGAAGAAGGCAAGGAAGAAGAACAGCAGGTTGACGACGATCAGGAAGCCCATCGTGCCGCCCGGCAGCGATGTCAGCAGGTGTTCGACCCAGAGGTCGCCGTTGACGGCCCGGAACACTAGCGAGAACACGCTGGAGCCGATCAGGATGAAAATCACGAAGGCGGACAGCCGCGTGGTCGAGTTCATCGCCTGCTTCATCAGGCTCCAGCTGAGCCGGCGGTTGAGAATGGCCAGTATCAGTGCGCCGAGTGCGCCCATGCCGCCGCCTTCGGTCGGCGTTGCGATGCCGACGAAGATGGTGCCCAACACCAGGAAGATCAACGCCAGCGGCGGGATCAGCACGAACACGACCCGTTCCGCCAGCTTCGACAGGATGTTCAAACCGAGCTTGCGGCTGATCACCGCGAACAGGAAGCAGACCGCGGTCGCAAGCGACGCGCCATAGATCATCACTTCGTCGAACGGCTTGTTCGGATGACGGACGCCGTACCATTGGCCGAACAGGTAGGTAATGCCAACGGCAACGAGCAGCAGCACCCCGAGCGAACGCACGCCGCTGTCGCCGTTCGGTTGCCGCAGGTTGCGGGCTTCGAGCGGCAATGCCGGCGCTGCGGCTGGTCGGAATATCGATACGGCCATCACGTAACCGGCGTACATCGCCGTGAGCATCAACCCGGGAAGGAAAGCTGCTTTGTACATGTCGCCGACCGAGCGGCCAAGCTGGTCGGCCATCACGATCAGGACCAGCGAAGGCGGAATGATCTGCGCCAGCGTGCCCGAGGCGGCAATCACGCCGGTCGCCAGCCGCTTGTCGTAGCCGTAGCGCAGCATGACCGGCAGCGAGATCAGTCCCATGGAAATCACCGACGCGGCGACCACCCCGGTTGTGGCGGCCAGCAGGGCGCCGACGAAAATGACAGCGTAGGCAACGCCGCCGCGAATAGGTCCGAACAATTGGCCGATGGTGTCCAGCAAGTCTTCCGCCATGCCGGAGCGTTCGAGGATCAGGCCCATGAAGGTGAAGAAGGGGATGGCCAGCAAGGTGTCGTTGGCCATGATGCCGAACAGCCGGTTCGGCAGCGCCTGCAACAATTCAGGGCGCAGCAGGCCCAGTTCGATGCCGATCAGCCCGAAAAACAGGCCGTTGGCGGCCAGCGCGAACGCAACCGGAAAACCGGAAAGCAGGAATACCACCAGTGCGCCGAACATGATCGGCGCCATGTTGGCAATAAGGAAGGCGCTCATGGTTTCACCTGTGGCACGTCGAGCTTGTTGGCGGAGGCAATGGCGGCGATCTCGTCTTCCGGTTTTGCACCTTGCTTGTCGAATTCACGCGGGTCGACCAGTCCGGCCAGGCAGGCCAGGCGCTTGATCAGTTCGGAGAATCCCTGCAGCGTCAGCATGATGAAGCCGACCGGGATCAGCATCTTGGCCGGCCACAGGATCAGTCCGCCCGCATTGCTCGAGACTTCCTGGTTGCGCAGCGACTCCATCGCATAGGGAACGGAAAAGTACAGGATCAGCAGCGACACCGGCAGCAGGAAGATGGCGAAGCCGAGCGCGTCGATGATGATCTGCGTGCGCCGGGAAAACCGGCCGACGATGACGTCGATGCGCACATGCTCGTTGCGCTTCAGGGTGTAGGCGCCGGCCAGCAGGAACATGGCCGAGAACAGGTACCACTGGATTTCCAGCCAGGCGTTGGAACTCATGTTCAGGCTGTAGCGGATGATCGCGTTGCCGGCGCAGATCAGCACCGCGACCAGCAAGGCCCAGCTGACCGCCAGTCCTATCTTTTCATTGATCGCGTCGATCAGACGCGCGAGCGCAAGGAGTAAAGACATGGTGTGTCTCCGTCGTTATGTTCAGATTCAGGGTTTTGCACTTGGGTCGGCGCAGAAAGTCCATTGGTACGCACTTGTTCCGGCGTGAGCGGTGGGGAGTATATGGACATTTCAGCCATGAAACAATGCATTTGTTAAGTCGTGAACCAATGGTGCGGCGCCGGTTTGCAGCGCACCGTCAGGCGGTATGGAAGCCGCCCGAGTATAGGAAGATTCGCCGCTACAGGGAACCTGCTTGCCGGTGTATTGTTAAAAATTCATCCAGGCCGCCGATGCAGACGATGCTAATCGGCGTACTGGGCGAAAACCGCGGATATTAGTGGCAAAAATACATCAACCGCAAAGGTGTTTGCCGACGCGATTTCCGCCGCTGCCCGCGCATTCATGTAATACCAGTCCCAAGTCATGGCGTACCGAATAAAGCCGATGGCGCCGATTCATCACCTCGACTCGTAGGGTGTAAAAAGCAGCGCGCATTACACCATGGTCGATAAACAAGCACCGCCTGTCAATGACGCGTGGTGTAATGCGCTGGCGCTTATTACACCCTACGAATTTTCATTGCACGTTAGGACGTGGGATTGGGTTCAGCCCAGCTCGGCTCGCACCCGCTCGATGGCGGCCCGCACCTGGGCCGGCGCGGTGCCGCCTACATGGTCGCGCGCAGCCACCGAGCCTTCCAGCGTCAGCACCTCGAACACGTCATCGCCAACCAGGTCCGAAAAAACTTGCAGCTCCGCCAGCGACAGGTCCGCCAGGTCGCAGCCGCGATCGACGCAGGCGCGCACCGCGTGCGCCACCGCTTCATGGGCGTCGCGGAAGGGCAGCCCCTTCTTCACCAGGTAGTCGGCGAGGTCGGTCGCGGTGGCATAACCCTGCAGTGCGGCGGCCCGCATGGCCTCCGGCTTGACGGTGATGCCGCGCGCCATGTCGGCAAAGATGCGCAGTGTGTCGGTGACCGTGTCCACCGTGTCGAACAACGGTTCCTTGTCTTCCTGGTTATCCTTGTTGTAGGCGAGCGGCTGGCCTTTCATCAGGGTAAGCAGGGCCACCAGGTGGCCGTTGACGCGGCCGGTCTTGCCGCGCGCCAGTTCCGGCACGTCCGGGTTCTTCTTTTGCGGCATGATGGACGAACCGGTGCAGAAGCGGTCGGCTATGTCGATGAAGCCGACGCGCGGGCTCATCCAGATCACCAGTTCCTCGGACATGCGCGACACATGGGTCATCACCAGCGCGGCGGCGGCGCAGAACTCGATGGCGAAATCGCGGTCGGACACGGCGTCCAGCGAGTTATGGCAGACGTCGTCGAAGCCCAGCGTCGCGGCCACCCGCATGCGGTCGATTGGAAAGGTGGTGCCGGCCAGCGCGGCGGCGCCCAGCGGCAGCCGGTTCACGCGCTTGCGGCAGTCGGCCATGCGCTCGGCGTCGCGCCCGAACATTTCAACGTAGGCCAGCACGTGGTGGCCGAAGGTCACCGGCTGCGCGACCTGCATGTGCGTGAAGCCGGGGAGGATGGTGTCGGCATGCTGCTCGGCCAGGTCGGTCAGCGCCAGCCGCAGTTCGCGCAGCAGCACGGTAATGTCGTCGATGGCGCCACGCAGGTAGAGCCGGATGTCGGTGGCCACCTGGTCGTTGCGCGAACGGCCGGTGTGCAGCCGCTTGCCAGCGTCGCCGACCAGTTCGGTCAGGCGTTTTTCGATATTCAGGTGCACGTCTTCCAGGTCGAGCAGCCATTCGAACTGGCCGCCGGCGATTTCCGACTGGATCTGCGCCATGCCGCGCTGGATTGCCTGCAGGTCGTCCTGGCTGATGATGCCCTGTGCGGCCAGCATGTCGGCATGCGCAAGCGAGCCCTGGATGTCGACCTCGGCCAGGCGCTTGTCGAAGAACACCGAAGCGGTGTAGCGCTTGACCAGGTCGGACACCGGCTCGGAAAACCGCGCCGACCATGCTTCGCTTTTTTTGGAGAGTTGTGCTGTCATAATTGTGTCCCGGAGAATTACGGGATTATAGAGCAAGCCGGTTCCGCTTCTGCCCGGTGCCCGGCCTGGTTTGCACCTTCGCCAACGTCAACGAAAAACCCATGTCCGCCACTGCTCCGGCAACGCCGACCCTGTCCGTCCTGCCCGATTGCTGCAATATCGGCGTGATCCTGCGCACGCTGCTCGCGGTCAACGGCGCGGTCATGGTGGCGATCCTGGCGCAGGCGCAGACGCTGGGTGCGGCTATCCTGAGCTTCATCGAGGCCTCGATGCTGGTCGAACTGGCCTGCCTGGCGTCGCTGCTGCTGCTGTGCGCAAGCCGCAAGCTGCTGTCCGGCTTCCCGCCGTGGATGCAGCGCGGCGCCTGCACACTGGTGCCCGCGGCGGTGACGGCGCTGATCATCCGCTTCCTCGCCACGCTGAACCTGTTCCTGGTCGATGCCGCCGGCCTGTCCATGCTGCAGGGCGTGGTCAGCGCGGCGGTGATGGGCTATCTGCTGCAGCATTACTTCGAGCTGCGCACGCGCGCCTTTTCGCCGGCGCTGGCCGAAGCCAGGCTGCAGGCGCTGCAGGCGCGTATCCGGCCGCATTTCCTGTTCAACAGCCTGAACGCCGTGCTCTCGCTGATACGCAGCGCGCCGCGCCAGGCCGAAGCCACGCTGGAAGACCTGGCCGAACTGTTCCGCGCCTTGCTGCGCGACGCCCGCGACATGACCACGCTTGAACAGGAACTGCGTCTGTGCGAGCAATATCTTTCCATCGAGAAAATCCGGCTGGGCGACCGGCTGCAGGTCGAATGGGAACTGATCAACATGAGCGACGACGTGCTGCACAATGCGCAGATCCCGTCGCTGCTGCTGCAGCCGCTGCTGGAAAACGCGGTGCATCACGGCGTCGAGCCGGCGCGCGAGCCAATGCTGGTGCAGATACAGGTAAGCCGCTGGGGCGACAGGCTGGACATTGCGGTCATCAATCCCCATCATCCCGAACGCAGCCGTCCCGGCAACCACATGGCGCTGGATAATATCCGCGAGCGCCTTGCGCTGCTCTACGATGTCGAGGCGCAACTGGTGACCACGATTGCCCGTGGCTACTTCGAGGTACGGCTGCGGTTTCCGTATGTAAGGGAGGACGAATGAACCAACGCATATTCATAGTCGACGACGAGGAGCATGCCCGAGCCCGGCTGGCGATGCTGCTCGCCGACATCGGCGGGGAATGCCCCAACGAGCTCGTGGGCGAGGCTGCCGACGCGGCCGGCGCGCTGCAGGGCATCGTCGACACGCGCCCGGACATCGTGCTGCTGGACATACAGATGCCCGGCATGAACGGCATGGACCTGGCGTCGCGGCTGGCGCTGGAGGGCGAGGGCATGCCGGCGGTGGTGTTCGTCAGCGCCCATGACGACTACGCGCTCGATGCGTTCGAAGTCCATGCGCTGGACTACCTGGTCAAGCCGGTGCGTGCCGGCCGCCTGCAGCAGGCGCTGCGCCGGGTGGCCTTGCTGCGCGGACGCAGTGGCGCCGGCCAGGGCACGGGCGAGGAGCAGGCGCGGCGGCGCGAGCATTTCACCGTGCATGAGCGCGACCGCCTGCTGCTGGTGCCGGTTGCCGACGTGATTTATCTGAAAGCGGAACTGAAGTACGTGACCTTGCGCACCCGCACCCGCGACTACCTGATCGAAGACTCGCTGGCCTCGATCGAGGAAGAACTGGACGACATGTTCGTGCGCGTACACCGCAATACGCTGGTTGCGCGCAAGTCCATCATGGGCGTCGAGCGCGGCACCGTCGGCGCGGACGGCGAAGGCGAGCGGGGCCAGGAAGCCTGGCAAGTCATCCTGCGCGATGTTGCCGAACGGCTGCCGATCTCGCGGCGGCAGTGGCCCGTAGTCAAGGCTCTGGTGCGCTGATCGCCGAAAAACGGATTGCGCAGGAATAAGTCCGGTGCGCAAGACTGCCGCTGGCTATTGTTCGGTGGGACCGGTTCAGTTAACCTGTACGCCTGATTGCCGACTAATATTTCCCCTAAGCACTCCACGCGTGAGCCCACCACCCAGCAGCGAAGCCGAGTCACCGCGCGCGCTTGCGCCGAAAGGTGCCACGCTGCGCCTGATCGCCTGCCGCGACTGCGACCTGCTGCAGCATGAAGTGCCGCTGGCACGGCATGCCGACGCACACTGCGTGCGTTGCGACAGCGTGCTGTACCGCGGCACGCGCACCGGCATGAACCTGATGCTGGCGCTGATGCTGGCCTGCGCGTTGCTCCTGGTCGTCTCCAACCTGTTCCCGATCGCGGTGCTGGAAGCCCAGGGCGCGCATGTCGAGGCAACCCTGTTCAATACCGTGCTGACCGTCTACAACCAGGGCCGCGAGCTGGTTGCCCTGCTGGTGCTGCTGACCACGATCCTGCTGCCTGCGCTCGAGATCGCCTGCCTGCTGTACCTGCTGATCCCGCTCTGGCTGGGGCGGCTGGCGCCGAATACGCCGATGATATTCCGCCTGGTGCTGGCGATTCACCCGTGGAGCATGATGGAAATCCTCCTTCTCGGCATACTGGTAACGCTGGTCAAGCTGACCGACTTCGCCACCATCATCCCGGGCGTGTCCCTGTGGTCGTTCTGCGCGCTGATCGTATTTTTCACCATGGCGTCATCGGCCTTCAGCACGCGCGATTTCTGGGAGTGGGTGGAAATGAGCAAGGCTGAACAATTAAAGGAAATCCCGCAATGAATGCCTGTCCTGCAATTCCTGACATGGGCTGTGTGTAATGGCGTCCGCCATTTCCCGCGGCCTGGTGTCCTGCCACACCTGCGGCCTGCTGTCGCGCCTGGACGGCCACGAAGCCGCACATTGTCCACGCTGCCTGGCGCGGCTGCATGCGCGCAAGCCCGACAGCCTGTCGCGCACCTGGGCGCTGGTGCTGCTGGCCTATGTGCTGTACATACCGGCCAACCTGCTGCCCATTCTTGAAAGCCGGGCGCTGCTGACCGCCGAGAGCAACACCATCATGAGCGGCATCCTCCTGTTCTGGGAAGGCGGCTCGCGGATGATTGCCGCGCTGGTCTTCATCGCCAGTGTCGTCGTGCCGCTGACCAAGCTGTTCGCGCTGACCTGGCTGCTGGTCACGGTGCAGATGAAAAGCCGCGCCCGGCCCCAGCAGCGCACCCAGCTCTACCGGATGGTCGAGTTCATCGGGCGCTGGTCCATGCTGGACATCTACGTGGTGGCGCTGACGGTGACGCTGGTGCAGGTGGGCACGCTGGCGTCGATCGAGGTGGGGCCGGGCGCGCTGGCCTTCGGCGCCGTGGTGATCGTGACCATGCTGGCCTCCCATAGCTTCGATCCCCGCCTGATCTGGGACGCTGCCGGGGATGCCGAATGACCGACAGGAATCCTCCCGACACGTCGGACATCGGCGACGTCCCCGCCGCACTGCCTGTGCCGAAGCGGCGCTGGGCCATTTCCATCGTCTGGCTCATACCGCTGGTGGCAGTCCTGGTCGGCGGCTGGGTCGCCGGGAATTACCTGATGTCGCGCGGCTCCACGATCAGCATCGAGTTCGCCAATGCCGACGGCCTGGAAGCCGGCAAGACCAAGGTGCGCTACAAGGAAGTCGACATCGGCACGGTTTCGGGAATCGCCATTGCCAAGGACCGCAGCCATGTGATCGTCACCGCCAAGATGGCCAAGCAGGCGGATGACCTGCTGGTGGGCGACACCAAGTTCTGGGTAGTGCGGCCACGCGTTACGCTCAACAGCATCAGCGGCCTGGGCACGCTGCTGTCTGGCGCCTATATCGGGCTGGACGCCGGCAAGTCCGCTGAAAGCCAGTACGACTTCAAGGGCCTGGAAACGCCGCCGCCGATTCCTTCCGACCTCCCGGGTCGGCGCTTCGTGCTCCATGCGGACGACATCGGCTCGCTGTACGTCGGCGCGCCAGTGTATTACCGGCGGGTCGAGGTCGGCAGCATCACGAGCTACAAGCTCGATGACAACGGCCGCGGCATCACGCTCGAAATCTTCGTCAACGCGCCTTATGACAAGCTGGTGACGACCAACGCGCGTTTCTGGCATGCCAGCGGCATCGACGTTTCCGTCGGATCGTCAGGCGTGACCCTGAACACCGAGTCGCTGACGTCCATCATCGTCGGCGGGATTTCCTTCCAGGCGCCGGAGGAGGCCAGGCCCACGGAGCCGGCCAAGGTCGACGCCAGTTTCACGCTCTTCGACAACAAGGCCGGTGCGCTCAAGCTGGTCAACCAGGAAGTGCATAGCTACATACTCTATTTCGACGAGTCGCTGCGCGGCCTGACGCCCGGCGCGCAGGTCGATTTCCGCGGCATACCGCTGGGCGAGGTGAAATCGGTCAGCATCGAGTACGACCGCACCGAGAAGGCGGTGCGTTTCCCGGTCGAGATCGACATCTACCCGGAGCGCATGCGCTCGCGCTATCGCGTCGGCGCGCCCGAGATGTCGGCCATGGAGCGCAATCCGCAGGGCCTGCTGGACCGGATGGTGGCACGCGGCTTCCGTGCCCAGCTGAAGAGCGCGAACCTGTTGACCGGCCAGCTTTATGTCGCGCTGGACTTCTTTCCGAAGGCGCCGAAGGCCAAGATCGACTGGGAAAAGAAGCCGGTCGAACTGCCCACTGCGCCGGGTGCGCTGGAAGACATACAGCAGACCATCGGCAATATCGCTGCCAAGCTGGAGAAAGTGCCGTTCGACACACTGGGCACCGACGCCAGCCGCGCGCTGAAGTCGCTGGACGCTGCGCTCAAGAGCGCGAACAGCACGTTGAAGCAGGCCGACACCACGCTGTCGCAAGTCGACGCCAGCATCGTGCCCGAACTGCGCAGCACGCTGGAACAGGCGCGCAAGACCCTGGGCAGCGCGGAGAAAACCCTGTCCTCGGACGCGCCGGTGCAGACCGACCTGCGCGACACGCTTGCCGAAGTCACCAAGGCTGCCCGTACGCTGCAGGACCTGGCCGACTATCTGAGCCGGCACCCGGAGTCGCTGTTACGCGGCAAGAAAGGCGATTGAGATGAATAGCACGATCAGCAAGAACAGCCTGGCGAGCCTGGCCGTCGTGGTCGCTGCGTTGTGCGCAGGCTGCGGCAGCGCGCCGAAGGAACGTTTCTACACCCTGGCGCCGACGTCCGGCGCGCTGCCGTCGGCGGCATCCTCGGCCGCTGCCCAGCCGCGCACCAGCGTCGCCATCGGCCCGGTCAGGGTGCCGGACGCGGTGGACCGGCCGCAGATGGTGGTGCGGGAAGGACCCAACCGGGTCGAGATACTCGAACAGCAGCGCTGGGCCGGCTAGCTGCGCAGCGAGGTCGCGCGGGCGCTGGTGGCCGGCTTCGGGGTGCGGTTGCAGGACGCGCAGGTCAGCGCGGGCGACACCCACGCCGGGCGAAGCGCGGC
>CAUQYP010000092.1:0-15668 GCA_963522035.1 uncultured Noviherbaspirillum sp.
GTCGCCGTCTAACGGGGATCCACGTCAAAAACCGCGTCAAAGGCAACTGCAACTGCAACTGCAACTGCAACTGTCGCTGCGCGGGCAACGGCAACTGTCGCTGCGCGCAACAAGCAATATCGCCTACAAGCCGGCTGGGCAAGTCAGTATGAACCTGCTCCAGGTTGCCACGCCCTGCGCTGCCTAGCGCAGCAGCAGCCAGGCCAGTGCGCCAGCGACGAGCAGGAAGGGCAGGGAGTAAGCATGGAAAACGATCCATGCCCGCCTGTCCGGCGCCATACGCAGCGCAATGATATTGGCCAGCGAACCGATCATGAGCCCAAAGCCGCCGACATTGACTGCATAGGCGATCACCCGCCAGTCCCGGCTGTACTCGGCCAGCAAGATAGCGGCCGGCACATTGCTGACTACTTGCGATGCGGCAATACCTGCCAGGTAAAGGCGCGGCAACTGCGCCAGGTCGAACGACTTGATCCAGGCCTGCACCAGGTCCAGCTGCGACAGCAGCCGCAGGTCGATGAACATCAGGACAAATACCAGCAACAGCGCCCAGTCCAGCCTGGCCAGCAGTTCGCGCCGCGCAAGCAACAGCGGCAGAAGCGTCAGCAGCGCCAGGTAGGGATGGCGCAGGTCGGTCACCAGCAGGAAAGGGATGTACAGGCCGAGCGACAGCATCAGCATCAGGCGGTCGGTGCGGGCCGGCGCCTGCCTGGCGGTCAACTGCATCCGTTTGCCGGAAAACGCGACAAGTGTCAGTAAAAGAAGCGGCGCCAGCAGCGCCGCCGCGAGCGGCAGCAGGGCCAGCACGAAGTGCTCGAACGGGACGCCGGCAAGCTGCCAGAGAAAAAGGTTTTGCGGATTGCCGATCGGCGTCAGCACCGAGCCCGCATTGGCGGCGAGCGCTTCGAATACGATCAGGCGGGTCAGCGGAACGCCGCTGTTTTTCAACGTCAGCGTCAGCGGCACCATCACGAACAAGGCCACGTCGTTGGTCAGCACGGTGGCGAGCAGCGCGGTTGCCAGGACCAGGAACACTGCCAGCCTGCGTTCGGTCGGCATGGCGGCGACCAGGCGCTGCGCGAGACGTGGCAGGTAGCCGCTGAGTTCGACGCCCTTGGTCAGCGCCAGCAGCCCGGCCAGCGTGGCGATGGTGCGCCAGTCGACCAGGTCAGGGTAGTGAACAATGCCGCCAGGCCGCGCAAGGGAAAATGCAGCCAGCGCCAGCAGCAGAATCCACAGCAGGTAATCGCCTGCCAGTGCGTTCAGGAAAACCCGTAAAGGCGGCGCCGCGGCGGCGCCCTCAGCCATTGTTCTTGACCCACTCCACCGACCAGGCGCGCGCATGCTCGATGGCGATCGCACGGCTCGAATAGGAGACCTCGGGCGTGAACCGGGTTGTGCCCCGGTCGGCCTTGTCGTGGTAGCGGGTAATCTGCACTTCCGCGTGGAAGCCGCCGCTGGCAAGCGGGATGGCAGTGCAGCGCAACAGGTAGCCCTGGTTGGCAAAAGTTTTTTCAGCCTTGATCACGTTTGTTTCCTGGCACTTGGAATGCCAGATTATAACGGGGGCAAGGCAATTTGCCGGCGCTGCCTCTAAATGCGCCAGCTGGACATTTGGCTTTTGCCATCAACGACTTATCGCTGTCGAACCCGGGTTATCCACAGGATTGTCCACTAGAAATGTGGGTAATGCAGCGTGGTGCGCTGGCGATTATTCAGCGTAGTGGAAAACGGGCTTCAAGGACGGTGCGCACCGCAAAGCTGCGCGCCGTGTCGCGCGTGTCGCGCAGCGTGATATTGGCTGCCGGCAGGCCGCCCAGCAGCGCCGACGTAGCATTGATCAGGTCCTGGTAGCGGTCCTGGCAGGCTGACATTGCGGCGTCGGCAACGTCGGCGACCAGGGCTTCGGACTTCACATAGCGGGACGCGTAGACGTTAATACAGCGAAAGTAAGTGTTATAGGCCTCCTCCTGCTGCGACTGGCGGTCGCCATTCAGGCCCTGCGCCTGGGCCGCAAGCGAGGTTAGGAAAAGCAGCATGGCAGTCAATATTTTCTTCATCAGGTTCGGCCAGTAGCGTGAAAAGCACAATGTCGGATGATAAGGCAGCCAGTCGTTGCCATGCCTGCAAGCGGCAAATTAAAGATATTTCCTGAGGGCAGCAAAATTTCCGAATTCCTGCGACAATACGGTTTTATTTCCAAAAGGCATTATTTTGGACGGTCGATCTTTTACAGAGCCGCCGCACCGGAAACCTGCTTCCGGAAACAGGCATACCGGCTGGGTAATCGCCTGCCTGGCGATCGTCTGCATGCTATTGCTTGGGCTCGACGGCCTGAGCCTGTGGCGCTCCCAGGAGCGCAGGGTGCAGGAAGCTGGCAGGATGGCCGCCAACATGGCGCAGGCCGTGGCACGCCATGCGGACGACTCCATCACTGCTGCCGACCTGGCGCTGGCCTACGTGGTGCGCCGCGTCGAGGGCGACCTGGACCGGGACGACTTCTTCGGCGACCTCGGCGAGGCGCTGGCCGCACGCGCGGCGTCCTTGCCGCAGGTGGCGGAACTGTTTGTTTTCGACGATGCCGGCGGCTGGGTCGCCAATTCACTGCGTGTGATGCCCAAGGATGCCAACAGTTCAGGCGCCGCCTATTTTATCTACCATCGCGATCATCCCGCCCCGGGGGCCTACATTGGTCCGCCCGAAAAAAGCCGCATCAACGGTGAATGGGTAATGACGGTATCGCGCCGCATCTCCCGGCCCGACGGCAGCTTCGCCGGCGTCGCGGCAGCGACTATTCCGCTGTCCTTCCTCCGGGACTTCTACGCCGGGCTGGACCTCGGTCCCCATGGCATCATTGCCCTGCTGCGCGACAGCGGGGCGCTGCTGATGCGTTATCCGTTCGTCGAGTCGGCCGCCGACGCGGACGCATCGCGGTCCACCCTGTTTCGCGCCTACCTGGCAAGGCCGGCGCAGGGCTTGCTGCGCGACCGTTCGCCGGTCGACGGGGTGGAACGGCTGTATGCCTACCGCCATTCCGAACGTTATCCGATCGTGGTCACCGCGGCCCTGTCCTACGACGCGCTGATGGCGCCATGGACCGAGGACGCGCTGCTGCATGGCGCGGTGCTGCTGGTGCTGGCGCTGCTGGCGGCGGCCGGCGGCTGCACTACCATCGTCCAGCGCAGGCGCATCGGCCAGCTGGCGCAGTCGCAGCATGCCAGCGAACGGCGGCTGCGCGACATGGCCGACAACCTGCCGATGATGGCGCTGCGGCTGGACGCCGGCCACCGCCTGGACTTCTGCAACACGGCGGGCCTGGCCTGGCTGGATATCGCGCCCGGTCCGGCCCGGTCCATGCATTTCGCCGACGCCGCCGGGCCCGTGCTGTACGCGCAGTGGCGGCCCATGCTGGAGCGGGCGCTGGCAGGCGAGCGGGTCGCATTCGACTGCGTTGCGCAACTGCACGGCCAGGTGCGCAGCCTGCGCATGGTGTTCATGCCGGACCTGGCGCAGGACGCCGCCGGGCGCGGCATCGTCATGCTGGGCAGCGACGTCACCGAACTGAAGACGGGCGAGCGGCGAATGCAGACGATAGCCGCCAACATGCCGGCGCTGCTGGCCTTTGTCGACGCGGACCAGCGCTTTACCTATTCGAACGGCCGTGCCGATGCGGTGGCCGGGATGCAGGCCGGGCAGATGGTGGGCCGCAGCCTGCAGGAAGTCTACGGCGGCACGGTGTATTCGCTGCTCGAGTCTCCGGTGCGAACGGCGCTGGCCGGCGAACCGGTGCAGTTCGACTATAGCGTCGACCAGGGCGGCGAGCGGCGCGTATTGCACAACACCTTGCTGCCGGAACGCGATGCGGCGGGCCGGGTGATCGGCTTCATCATGCTGACCGACGATGTCACCGCGTTCAAGGAAGCCGAACAGAAGCTGAGCCGGCTGGCCCGCTTCGACCCATTAACCGGCTTGCCCAATCGTAGCCACTTGTGCGAGCGGCTGGGCGATGCGTTGCGCCGCGGCGACCGCAGCGGCCGCGCGCTGGCCTTGATACGCCTGGACATTGCCGGCTTGTGCGAGGTCAATGACGCCCTTGGCCACCTCGGCGGCGATGCGGTGCTGAAGGACGTGGCCGCAAGGCTGATGCGCAGCTGCCGGACGACCGACCTGGTTGCACGCCTTGGCGACAATGAATTCGCCATCCTGGTCGAAGGACTTGCCGAGCCGGACGAGAGCCGGCTGCTTGCCGCGAAGCTGCTGGAGGTCATGTCTCGCCCGTTCGAGCATGCGGGCAGCGTGCACCATCTGGCCGTCACGCTGGGCGTCGCTGTGCGCCTTGGCGAGATGGTCGATGCCGACGCGCTTCTCCGGCAGGCCGGCGATGCACTGCGGCAGGCGAAGCAGGACGCGCGCAGCTCGCAGGCCGAAGCGCTCGCCTGATCGCCTGGCCGGTCGACCGGGCTGGCCGCGTTCCGTGATAGCGTAGCCGACATTTCCATGCCGATGAGCCGCTGTCATGCCAAACCGCCCGTTCCCCTCCGCGCCTTGCTTGCGCGCAGCCTGCGCCTCTTTCCTGCTGACCATGCTGGCCGCCTGTGCACCATTGCCGCCCGATGCGGCGCCCCCGCCCGGCCAGGTATGGCAGTCGTCCGAACGGCGCTTCGTCTCCTACGACAGCCTTCTGCAGCAGGCCAGGGCGGCCGACATCGTCCTCCTCGGCGAGACCCATGACAATGCGGCCCATCATGCGCTGCAGCAGCGGCTGCTGGCCGCGCTGGCAGTCGAAGCGACACGCCCGGCGCTGGTGATGGAACAGTTCGATATCGAGCAGCAGGAAAGGCTGGACGCGATCATGGTCTCGAGCGCAGCGCGCGACATCAAGCTGGCCGCCTACAAGGCGTTGATGAAGGAGGGCTGGGAATGGCAGGGCTACCAGCCCCTGCTGGCGCTCGCCATCGACCACGGGCTGCCGGTGCTGGCCGCGAACATTTCGCGGGCGTCGCTGCGCGAGGTGATGCGCGGCGGCCAGGATGCATTGGGCAGCGGCGAGGCGCAACGCCTCGGCATGGCGAGCGGCTGGCGCAGTGAACAGCAGGCCGCGCTGGCCAGGGACATGGCCGACTCGCATTGCGACGCGCTGCCGCCGGCCGCCATCGACGCGCTGACGCTGGCGCAGCGGGCGCGCGACGCCGTGATGGCAGACCGTCTGCTGTCGGTTCGCGGCGGCAAGGCGGTGGTCATCTTCGGGCGCGGCCATGTGCGGCAGGACCTTGCGGTGCCGCTCTACCTGAAGCAGCGCTCGCCGCGCACCAAAGTGCTGGCGGTCGGCATGGTCGAGGACACGCCGCCGTTCCGGCCCGAACAGGTGGCGTTCGGGCCGCTCGGCCAGCGTTTCGATACGGTGGTCTTTACCGGCGCGGTCGAACGCGACGCCGACCCGTGCGCCGCGTTCCAGAAAAAGCCGGTGGCGCCGGCCGCTCAGTAACGGCGTTTGCGGAAGTCATGGCGGGTCACGATGCGGGTCGATTCGATCAGCATCGACAGGCCCATGACCAGCTGCGTCAGCGCATGCGCCGGCAGCGTCCAGATCTGGCTGGGCGGCGCCGGCGTGCCGGTGGCTGCAACGATGACCGGCGCTGCCCATTCGGCCTCGGGCGTCACGTCCAGCAGCACGTCGCCGTCGCCGTTGGTATGCAGGTAGATCTCGCCGCCGGCGGCCAGCACGAAGCAGATGCCCTGGCCCTGGCTGAGGCCGAAGGACTGCGACTGCACGTTGTTCGGGTCCAGCGTGCGCCTCAGGTCCCGGTTGTAGCTCTCTATCCAGCCCTCGATATCGCCGCTGTTTTCCAGGTGTATCCACGGCCTGGTAATCGGCGGCGGGCTGTCATCGAAATCGTCCATGCGCCGATTACACCGTGCTTTCCATCGTCTGCGGCGCCGTGCTATGGGCCTTGAGTACATCGCCGATCGCGCCGAACAGCTGGTCGATCTGGGCCCGGTCGATGATCAGCGGCGGCGACAGCGCGATGATGTCGCCGGTGGTGCGGATCAGCACGCCCTTGTCCCAGAAGCATTTCTGGAACACGTCGAATGCGCGCGCGGTCGGCTTGCCCGGCACCGGTTCGAGCTCGATGCCGCAGATCAGGCCGAGGTTGCGGACGTCCTTGACGAAGGGCAGGCCGCGCAGGCTGTGCGCGGCTTCCTCGAAATACGGCGCCATGGCGGCTGCGCGCTCGAAGATCTGCTCGTCGCGGTAGACCTCCATGGTCGCCAGCATCGCCGCGGTCGCCAGCGGATGGCCGCTGTAGGTATAGCCGTGCGCGAACTCGATGGCGCCATCGGGCGCGGCGCGCATGAAGTCGTCGTAAATGTCCTGGCGCACGATGACCGCGCCCATCGGCACGGCTGCATTGGTCAGGCCCTTGGCGCAGACGATCATGTCGGGCACCACGCCGAAATAGTCGGCGGCGAACGGTGCGCCGAGGCGGCCGAAGCCGGTGATGACTTCGTCGAAGATCAGCAGGATGCCGTACTTGTCGCAGATCGCGCGCAGCTTTTGCAGGTAGCCCTTGGGCGGCAGGATGACGCCGGTCGAGCCCTGCACCGGCTCGACGATCAGCGCGGCCACGGTGGCGGGATCATGCAGCGCCAGCAGGCGTTGCTCGAACTCGTCGGCGATCTCGGCGCCATGGTCCGGCAGGCCGCGGCTGAACGCATTGCGCGCGATGTCGAGCGGATGGCGCAGGTGGTCGACGCTGGCCAGGGTTGGCCCGAAATGCTTGCGGTTGCCGGCGATGCCGCCGACCGCGATGCCGCCGAAGCCGACGCCGTGGTACGCGCGTTCGCGGCCGATCAGCCGCGTGCGCAGCGTGTCGCCGCGCACGCGTTGCCAGGCGATGGCGATCTTCAGCGCGGTGTCGACGCCTTCGGAGCCGTCGTTGCAGAAGAACACCCGGTTCAGGCCTTCGGGCGCGATGGCCGCCAGCGCGCTGGCCGACGCGAATGCGCCGGGGTGGCCCATCTGGAACATCGGTGCAAAATCCATCTCGGCAGCCTGGCGCTGGATCGCTTCGGTAATCTTTGGATGGCAGTGCCCGGCGTTGACGCACCACAGCCCGGCCGTGCCGTCGAGGATCTGGCGGCCGTCGTCGCTGGTGTAATGCATGCCCTTGGCCGATACGAGCATGCGTGGCTTTTCCTTGAACTGGCGGTTGGCGGTAAAGGGCATCCACAGATGCGAGGTGTCGAGGGGCTGCGTCATGGCCGGCTTCCTTGTTGTAATGGGGGAAGCCGACATGGTAGTACGTTTTGGCCGAAGGGGAGTGGGACGCGGTCAGGCAAGGGTGTCTCTACGCCACCTTGCCGGTTTCGAAAAATTTTTCAATCCGGCCCTAAATTTGCCGCATCTGCCGCCGTTACCTGCCTTGTAGCCGGATGCATCCGGGGCAATTTGAAAATATTTTCAAAATAACCCTAAAGTCTTCGGCGTGTTGCGCCGTAACCGTGTTCAGCAACAGCGCAGTAAGCAGGGCAAGACCAGCAGCACCGAGGAAAGCCAGTCCGTCGCAGCCGATACTGCAACGCCAACCTCGACGACGCTATCGGTTTCGCCCGAGGATCCAGCCGTTCCAGACAGCGTTCCCTGCTCCGGTTTTTCGGGGCGGGGACAGCGGTGCTGGCATCGTGTAAGACGGACTCCTACAAAACAACAAGAAAATTTCTCACTAGAAATACAGCATCGCGCTTATTTCCAGCAGGCATCATCGCGTCCATACTTCTTCCATCGGCAAAGCAACCGGGACACCGGCAAAACGGACAGGAGAAGGCAATGAACACCAACGACATGATGGCTGAGATTCGCGACGCAAATCTGAACTACCTGATGCTGGCGCAGCAGATGATCCGCGCCGACAAGGTGTGCGCCATCTACCGTCTTGGCATCAGCGCGGAAATCGCCACGCTGCTGGAAACCCTGAGCAACAGCCAGCTGCTCAAGCTGGCCAGCGCCAACCTGATGCTGGCGCGCTTCCGTTTCGACGACACCGCCATCCTGGGCATGCTGACCAGCCATAGCAAGGATCGTTCGCTGTCCCAGACCCATGCCGCCATCCTGATGGCCGGCCAGCCGGTCGAAGAAATCAGCTAACTATTCGCTTACGCATTCATCCCCATTCAGCAGGAGACAGCAACATGGCAAACAAGAGTCTGGTATCGGAAGCACGGGAAATCGGCCTGGCCATCGAGCTGATCAGGCTGGGCGCCCGGCTGCAGCTGCTCGAACTGGAAACCTCGCTGTCGCGCGAACGCCTGCTGAAGCTCTACAAGGAATTGAAGGGCATGTCGCCGCCCAAGGGCATGCTGCCGTTTTCCACCGACTGGTTCATCACCTGGCAGCCGAACATCCATTCCTCGCTGTTCATCAATATCCACCGCTACATGACCCAGCACGCCGGCGTGGCCGGCATCGAAGCGGTGATGAAAGCCTACCAGCTCTACCTCGAGCAGATGCCGCCGGCGCCGGGCGAGGAAGCGGTGCTGTCGCTGACCCGTGCCTGGACCCTGGTGCGCTTCTTCGACAGCAAGATGCTGACCACTGCCAAGTGCTGCGAATGCGGCGGCGACTTCGTCACCCACAGCTTCGACCTCAGCCACGGCTATGCCTGCGGCCTGTGCCACATGCCTTCCCGCGCCGGCAAGACCAAGAAAGCGCGCGAGGACGCGCTGAGCGCGTAAGCGCCAGCGCGCGATCTTACGCCATCCTGCCGGAAATAATCGCCATGCAAACCAACGCCACACCCTCCCGGCGTGGACTGCTGCGCCTGCCGTCGGTGCAGGCGCTGGCGATCCAGGCCGGCGCGCTGGCGCTGGTGGCGCTGTCGCTGCTGCTGCTGGCCCGGCTGGGCTGGCTGCGGCCGGACGCGTTGCCGTCGATGACGACCGTGGTGCTGCTGCAGGGCGCGCTTGCGGCCTTGCTGTCGCGCTGGCGCCGGCAGGCCGCATGGTGGCCCGTCATGCATTTCCTCTTTCTTCCGACCGCAATGGCGGCCTTGTCGCTGCGCCTGCCTCCCTGGGTTTTTCTTGCCGTATTCCTGCTGATGTTGACGCTGTACTGGTCGACCTTCCGCACCCAGGTGCCGTTCTATGCGTCCGGCGCAGCGGCCTGGAACGCGGTCGATGCCGAGTTGCCGCGGCAGTCGCTGCGCATGATCGATATCGGCAGCGGTCTTGGCGGCCTGGTGGTCGACCTGGCGGCGCGCCGGCCGGAGAGCGTGTTCGAAGGCATCGAACTGGCGCCGCTGCCCTGGCTGGTGAGCCGGGTCCGGCAGATGGCCGGAGCGCGCTGCCGCTTCCTGCGCGGCGACTACCAGCGCCTCGACTTCGCCGGCTACGACGTGGTGTTTGCCTACCTGTCGCCGGCGGCCATGCCGGCGCTGTGGGCCAAGGCCCGCGCCGAGATGCGTAGCGGCACGCTGCTGCTGAGCCATGAATTCGCCGTGCCTGGCGTGGCGCCGCAGATCGTCCGGCCAACCCGCCCGGGCGGCCCGGTGCTGTACGGATGGCGCATGTGAACGGACAGGAAAATATTGCCTCCTCTCAAGTTTTTTTCTTCCATGCCGTAACCGCAAGGAGAGCGGGCTTCAGGCTGGCGCCACGGACGAATCGTGGCGCGCCGGCAGTCCCGGATACATATCGACCGCCGCCGGCCCGGCCGCGGCGCCTACCAAGCGGAGAGCATCGGACGTGTTAGTCATCATTGGATATGTCGTAGTCATGGCTTCGGTGTTCGGCGGTTTCGCCATGGCAGGCGGGCACCTCGCCGCGCTGTGGCAACCGCTGGAAGTGCTGATGATCGGCGGCGGCGCCTTTGGCGCCTTCTTCGTCGGCAATGACATGAAGTCGATCAAGGCGACCGGCAAGGCGCTGCCGTCGCTGTTCAAGGGCTCGCGCTATACCAAGACCCTGTACCTGGAACTGATGTCGCTGCTCTCCGAGATCCTGACCAAGGTTCGGAAGGAAGGCCTGATGTCGATCGAGAGCGATGTGGAGGCGCCGGAAGAAAGCGCGATCTTCGCCAAGTATCCGGGCATCCTGCATGACCATCACATGATCGAATTCATTACCGACTACCTGCGGCTGATGGTGTCGGGGAACATGGACGCGTTCCAGATCGAGAACCTGATGGACAACGAGATCGAGACCCATCATCACGAGGGCGAAGTGCCGGCCCACTGCATCGCCAAGCTGGGCGACGGCCTGCCGGCGTTCGGCATCGTCGCCGCGGTGATGGGCGTGGTGCATACGATGGAGTCGGTCGGCCTGCCGCCGGCGGAGCTGGGCATCCTGATCGCGCATGCGCTGGTCGGCACCTTCCTCGGCATCCTGCTGGCATACGGCTTCGTCGGCCCGCTGGCCGGCCTGCTGGAGCAGAAGCTGGCCGAGTCGACCAAGATGTACCAGTGCGTGAAGGTCACGCTGCTGGCCAGCCTGAACGGCTACGCGCCTGCGCTGGCGGTCGAGTTCGGCCGCAAGGTCCTGTTCTCCACCGAGCGGCCGTCGTTCAAGGAACTGGAAGACCATATCAAGCAGTCCAAAACCAAGTAAGCACCGCGAATCGAGACCGGCACCATGGCTGACGACAACCTGCGCCCCATCGTAGTCAAGCGCATCAAAAAAGTGGCGGGCGGCCACCACGGCGGCGCCTGGAAGATTGCCTATGCCGACTTCGTGACTGCGATGATGGCCTTCTTCCTGCTGATGTGGCTGCTGGGTTCGACCGCCAAGGGCGACCTGCAGGGCATCGCCGAATACTTCTCGACCCCACTGAAGGTGGCGATGGCCGGCGGCTCCGGGTCCGGCGACAGCTCCAGCGTGATCCAGGGCGGCGGCAAGGATCTTACCCGCAAGGACGGCCAGGTCAAGAAGGGCAGCGAGCCGCCGGCCAAGAAAACCTATGACCTGAAAGGCGCCGCCGCCGACCTCGAACGCATCGAGGGCGAAAAGCTCAAGGGCCTGAAGGCGCGCATCGAAGCGGCGATCGAGGCCAACCCGACGCTCAAGCAGTTCAAGAAACAGCTGCTGATGGATATCACCACCGAGGGCTTGCGCATCCAGATCGTCGATGCGCAGAACCGGCCCATGTTCGCCAGCGCCAAGGCCGAGCTGCAGCCCTATACCCGCGAGATCCTGCACGAGATAGGCCGGGTGCTGAACGACATGCCGAACAAGATCAGCTTGTCGGGCCATACCGACGCGACGCCTTATTCGACCGGCGACAAGGGCTACAGCAATTGGGAACTTTCGTCGGACCGGGCCAATGCGTCGCGCCGCGAGCTGATTGCCGGCGGCATGGAAGACGGCAAGATCGTGCGCGTGGTCGGCCTGTCGTCGGCAGTGCTGATGGACCCGCAGAATCCAAACAACCCGATCAACCGGCGCATCTCCATCATCGTGATGAACAAGAAAGCCGAGGAAACCGCGGCACGCGATGGCGGCAGCACGGTCATTATCAGCGAGGAGAAGCAGGCCGAGCCGGTGTTGCAGGGAACGGGGGCGCCCGGGGCGCCGGCCGGGGGCGCTGTGGAACCATCGGCCAGGGCGACGCCGATAGCGACGCCGCCAGTCCAGCCGTCGATGCCGCCCAATGCGGCCACCGTGGCGCAGCAGGCCACCGCCGCCGCAGCGGCAGTCGTCGCCAGGCAGGACGCCGCAGCCGTCAGGAACTAAAAGATCGAATGGCAACCGACCATGGACAGGCAATGAAGAGACAAGAAACCGGTGTGCTGGAACTCGGACAGCTGCTCACCGATGTCAGCGCCGAAGGCATTGCGCATCTCGAGGAAGTGCAGGCCGACCTGGCGCAGACCCGGCTGCTGCTGGGCGAAGCGATCGCCCGCCTGTCGGACGGCTTCGGCGCCTTGCATGCAGCCGTGTCGGTCCAGCGCAGGGCGGCCGAACAGTTGCAGGAACAGGCCGCCGGCGGCGGCGACGGGCAAGAGCAGCTGCGCGCTGCCGCGGCTGCCATCGACACCCATGTGCAGGCCATGGTGACGGCGCTGCAGTTCGAAGACATGACGAGCCAGCTGATCGCGCAGGCCGGGCGCCGCGTCGCCGGCCTGCTGGGCATCCTGGCCGGGGTAGGGGATGGCGCCCAGGGCCTTGCCACCGGCGACCTGACCCGTCTCGACAACCTGCGCGCCGCGATGGCGGCGCAAAGCCGTGAACTGGACGGCCTGCTGGCGCGCAGCGTCGAGCAGCGGCACCTGGAAAGCGGCGACATCACCCTGTTCTGATCCATGGCGACCAGAAATTCAACACGACAAGCAAAGCGAGCAAGATTATGGCAAAGACGATTCTGGCAGTGGACGATTCAGGCTCATTGCGCCAGATGCTGGTGTTCACGCTGAAGGCGGCGGGCTACCAGGTGGTGGAAGCGGTCGACGGCCGGGACGGGCTCGACAAGGCGAAGCAGAAGCAGTTCGACCTGGTGCTGACCGACCAGAACATGCCCAACATGGACGGCCTGACGCTGATCCGTTCGCTGCGTGCGCTGCCGGCCTATGCCCGCACGCCTATCCTGATGCTGACCACCGAGTCGAGCGACGAGATGAAGTCCAAGGGCCGCACCGCGGGCGCCACCGGCTGGCTGGTCAAGCCGTTCGACCCGAACCGCCTGACCGAGGTGGTGCGCAAGGTGCTGGGCTGATGACGCGCCCGGCACAGCGCCTGCGTCATCCGCCCATAGCATGAGGACCCCTTGATGAGCATCGATATCAGCCAGTTCTTCCTGGTGTTTTTCGAAGAGGCCGAGGAACTGCTGGCCGAGATGGAACGCCTGCTGCTGGCGCTGGACACCGACGCCCCCGACATGGAGCAACTGGCGGCGGTCTTTCGCACCGCACACTCGATCAAGGGCGGCGCCGCCACCTTCGGCCAGGCCGACATGACGGAAGTGACCCATGTGCTGGAGTCGCTGCTGGACCGCCTGCGACGGGGCGAGATGGCGCTGACGTCGGCGCATGTCGACGCGTTCCTTGCGGCCAAGGACGTGCTGAAGATGCAGCTCGACGGCCACCGCCATGCAGCGCCGGTGGACCTGGACGCCGTCGCCGCGATACGGGCCCGGCTGGAAGGACTGTATACCGGCCATGCGCCTGCCGCAGCGCCACCTGCCACGGCTGAACCAGCGCCGGCGGTGGCTGGCCGCCGTTTCAATCTTGACTTGCCGGCACTGGCGCAGGACGATCTCGACGCCCTGACAAGCGAGCTGGAACTGATGGGCACCGTGTCGTCGCAGGCGCTGGACGACGGCCGCCTGCGCTTTGTCGTCGACACCGACCAGGGCGCCGACGAACTCCTGTCGATCTGCTCGTTCATCGTCGACCCGGATACGCTGACAATCAGCGAGGCGTCGGCGGCCGGCTATACCGCGCCGGACGGCAGCTACGGTTTCTTCGAGGCGCTGCCGGAACCGGTGGCGCATGACGACGCGCCGGTGGTGCAGAGCCATGCGGAGGCGCCAGCCGCGCGTGCGGGGGCGGCATTGGCCGCCGACAAGGCGGCCAGCCTGGACGCGTCGTCGATCCGCGTCAGCGTCGAGAAGGTCGACCAGCTGATCAACCTGGTCGGCGAACTCGTCATTACCCAGGCCATGATCGAACAGCGCAGCAGCACGCTCGACCCGATGCTGCATGAACGCCTGCTCGGCAGCGTCAGCCAGCTCACGCGCAACACGCGCGACCTGCAGGAAGCGGTAATGTCGATCCGCATGATGCCGATGGACTACGTGTTCTCGCGCTTTCCGCGCATGGTGCGCGACCTGTCCGGGAAGCTGGGCAAGAAGGTCGACTTCCTCACCTACGGCGCCGCCACCGAGCTCGACAAGGGACTGATCGAGCGCATCATCGACCCGCTGACGCACCTGGTGCGCAACAGCATCGATCACGGCATCGAGACGCCGGCCGTGCGCGCCGCGGCCGGCAAGCTCGAAGCCGGCAAGCTGTCGCTGTCGGCCGCGCACCAGGGCGGCAACATCGTCATCGAAGTCAGCGACGACGGCGGTGGGCTGAACCGCGAACGCATCCTGGACAAGGCGCGCCAGAACGGCCTGGATGTCAGCGACGCGCTGGCCGACGCCGAGGTCTGGCAACTGATTTTCGCGCCCGGTTTTTCCACCGCCGAGGAAGTGACCGACGTCTCCGGCCGCGGCGTCGGCATGGACGTGGTCAAGCGCAATATCGCCGCGATGGGCGGCACTGTCGAAATCCGTTCGGCGCGCGGCTTCGGCACCACGATCTCGATCTCGCTGCCGCTGACGCTGGCGATACTCGACGGCATGTCGGTCCGGGTCGGGGACGAAATCTATATCCTGCCGCTCGGCTACGTGGTCGAGTCGCTGCAGCCCGCGCGCGAGGATGTCAGGGAAATCGCAGGCCAGGGCAGGGTGGTGCGGGTGCGCGGCGAATACCTGCCGCTGATTGCGCTCCATGAACTGTTCGGCATCGATGCGCGCTGCACCGAGCCGTCGCAAGGCATCCTGGTCATCCTCGAATCCGACGGCGTCCGCGCGGCGCTGCTGCTGGACGAACTGGTCGGGCAGCAGCAGGTGGTGGTCAAGAACCTGGAGTCGAACTACCGCAAGGTGCCGGGCATCTCGGGCGCGACGATACTGGGCGACGGCGGCGTGTCGCTGATCCTCGATGTCGCCATGATGCTGCGCGGCTATGGCCGCAAGGCCCCCGCCAGCGCCACCCTCTGAGGCCGCTTCACCGCTTAAATTTTCCGGAAAAGCATGCTATATTCGCGCGTCCTTTGGGGAGTAGCCGGCTTCCGTCCCCGGAAGCGCCCGCATCAACATACTCGGTGATTGCATGATCCCGTGGTGCGGGCAACCAGTCAGGTTGGCGAGACCATAGGCACTGCGCTTTGCCCCGGTCGGGCCAGGCGTCGTGCCTTCGTCCCAGCCCGACCTGAAAGCGCCCGATGAATTTTGCTGCCACCGCTCTCCTTTCCCTTGCCATGTCCACCGATGCCTTCGCCGCCGCTGTCGGCAAGGGCGCCGCGCTGCATCGTCCACAGTTGCGCGAGGCGCTGCGCACCGGCCTGATCTTCGGCGTGATCGAAGGCCTGACCCCGGTCATCGGCTGGATGCTGGGGCGGATGGCCGCGCCCTACGTCAGCGCCTGGGATCACTGGATTGCCTTCGTGCTGCTGGGCGGACTCGGCATGATGATGGTGCGCGAAGGCTTGTCGAACGACGCGGAGGAGGAGTCCGAGAAGCCGGGCAGCCATTCATTCTGGCTGCTGGCCGTGACCGGTTTCGCGACTAGCATCGACGCCATGGTGGTGGGGGCGGGCCTGGCGATCATGGACGCCGATATCGTCGTGACCGCGGTGGCAATCGGCTTTTCAACCTTTTTGATGGTGACCATGGGGGTCATGCTGGGACGGGTGCTGGGCATGATTGCCGGCAAGCGCGCCGAGATCGTGGGTGGACTGATCCTGATCGGGATCGGCGCGTTCATCCTGTATGAACATATCGGGGCGCCGGCCTGAACGAGCACGCTGGGGCGGTTGCAGTTGCCCGCGCAGCGACAGTTGCGTTTGACGTTCCGCGCAGCGACAGTTGCCGTTGCATCTGCTTTTGACGCTGCCTTTGACGTGGATCCCCG
>CAUQYP010000093.1:0-15628 GCA_963522035.1 uncultured Noviherbaspirillum sp.
ATCCGATTTCGGCACCATCGACGTGGCGTCATCAACGGGGACCCACGTCAAAAGCAACGTCAAAAGCAACGTCAAAAGCAACGTCAAAAGCAACGTCAAAGGCAACGTCAAAGGCAACGGCAACTGTCGCTACGCGGAACGGCAACGGCAACTGTCGCTGCGCGGGGCTTAATGCAACAGCAACTGTCGCTGCGCGGAAACGGCGCTTCTGGCGCAGGCCAGCATGAAAATGCTCTGAACTGCACGCCCGTTTTTCAAACAGACCACGCTGGCGGTTTCTGAAACCCGAACACGGCTTTCAACGCACGGATCTCGTCCGTGCCCGAGAGCGCCGCACATGCGTCCACCAGTTCTCCCACCAGCAAGGGCATGGACCGCTGCGGCATGCGCTTGAGCTCGACTGCGCAGTCGAGAAGCGCTTTCAGGCGCGCACCCTCTTGCACTGGAATACTCTTGATTGCCAGGATACGGATGCCAAGCTGGTTGATATCGGCGGCGGTGGCAGACGCCTTGGCAGGCGCGGCTGGCTGTTCAGGACGAAGCGTTTCAGCGGCGGAAGTGCTACGGGTACGGTTCATTGCAGGCTCCTGAAAGTTGGAAACCCCTGCGTACCTGCCTAAATCGCTAACGTTCCGACCGCTTTTTAACCTGCCCCGCTGAACAGATCCGCTGTCCCCAGCAATTCCACCAGCAGCTTTTTAACCGGCGCCGGCAACGGCGCCTGCGCCAGCCGCTCCACCGGGTACCAGACATGCCCGGCGTCGGCCGCCATCGGATGCCGCCCGGACAGCGCCACCTGGTAAGGCGCGACATGCAGCTTGAAATGGGTAAAGCCGTGGCTGAAAGGCTGCAACTTCTGGTGCGACGCCAGCAGGCCGAACGGCGCGACCGTCCGCGCAATGGCGCGCTCCTGGTCGTCGTCCACCGCCACCTCGGGCAGCGACAACAGGCCGCCCCAGATGCCGGTTCCCGGGCGCTGTTCCAGCAGCACATGCCCGTGGTCCACTACCACTACCATCGCAATGTGCCGCTCGGGCACGGTCTTTTTGGGCTTGCGCACCGGCAGCTCGGCAGTGCGCCCGGTCTCGTAGGCAACGCAGCGATGCGCCAGCGGGCAACGCTGGCAGGCCGGCCGGCTGCGGGTGCATAGCGTAGCGCCGAGGTCCATCAGTCCCTGGGTATAGGCCTGCATATCCTGCTGCGGCAGCAGCGCTTCGGCAAGACGCCACAAGCGGTCCTCGATCGGCTTGGCGCCGGGAAAGCCCTCGACGCCGAACACCCGGCAAAATACCCGCTTCACATTGCCGTCGAGGATGGCTGCGCGGGTGCCGTAGGCAAAGGCGGAAATGGCCGCCGCGGTGGAGCGGCCTATGCCGGGCAGGTCGGCCAGCAGCGCCGGGTCGGACGGAAAGACGCCGTTGTATTCGGCGACTACCCGCTGCGCGCAGCGATGCAGGTTGCGCGCGCGCGAGTAATAGCCGAGGCCGCTCCAGTGCGCCATCACGTCCTCGGCCGGTGCGCCAGCCAGCGCGGCGACGTCGGGGAAGCGCTCGAGGAAGCGCTGGTAATAGGGAATCACCGCCGCGACCTGGGTCTGCTGCAGCATGATCTCGGACAGCCAGATGCGGTAGGCGTCGCGCGTGTTCTGCCACGGCAGCGCATGGCGGCCGTGGGTCTTTTGCCAGCGGATTACCTCCGCGGAAAATTCGGGGTCCTGGGACGGGATAGTCGTGTCGGCAACAATTATCTTCATCAGGCGGAGAGTAACACCGGCTCCGGCAACGCCGCTGCCAGCGCTGCTTTCAGCCCGGCCTCGCAGGCGGCCAGCGCCTGCTTGCTGCCTTCCAGTTCGGCCTGCATCCGCTGCAGCGCGTCGACCCGCACCTCGAGGTCGTCGGCCGCCAGGTGGATGCGCTCTATCGAGTTGCGGCGCTGCTTGAGCTGCTCGCGATGTTCGCGGATCTGTGCTTCCAGCGGCGCCATCACGACTTTCAGCCAGGCTTCGACGTCGCGGTTGGCCATGGCCAGGGTCTGCTTGACGCGCGAGGCGATCGAGTCGAAAAACTTTTGCATCAGCACCAGCTGCGGTGTCGTCAGCATGGCGCTGGCGCCGAACTGCTTCTGGTACGCCGCCTCGATGGCGCCGATCTCGTCGGCATAGCGTTTCAGCGAAAACGGCATCGGGGTCGACAACGCAAAACCATGTTCGCCCGAAAAGCGCCGGTACATCACCGTCATCATCTCGGTGATTTCGCCAACCTTGCGGCCCGACAGCACGAGGTTGCCCTCGACCTGGCTGAAGAAATGCCTGACGGCGCCGCGCAGCCCGCTCGAAAACATGCTGCCCTTCATCGCCTCGCGGGTCTTCCAGATGTCTTTCTTCAGCACGTCCATGCCGAGGCAGTCGAACAGCTCGTTCGACAGCGTCGCGAACACGGTGCGGGTGCCCTGCAGCTTGACCAGGCTGACGTCGAAATCGGCCTTTTCCATGTCGATGCGCTTCATCATGTGCGCGACGATGTTCTGGTTCTTGCCGCGCAAGCTCTTCAACTCGACCAGCTGCTCGACCACGTTGCGCATGCGGGAAGACAGCAGCGACTGGCGCGAGGCCAGCAGCTCGGCGGTCTCGGCATGCAGTTGCAGCTGCATCAGTTCGCGCCGCTCCGGGACCAGCCGCTGCGACAGCGCCTGTTCGAGCGCCGGCAGCCGGCTCCTGTCCAGCAGCGCGGCGTCCCCGCCTATCTTGGCAACCAGGCCTTTTTGCGCCGACACCGGGTAGATCTGCGACGGCGCCAGCTCCAGCGTCTGCGCCACGCTGTCGACCTGGCTGGCGATCTGCCCGTTGACTTCGGCCGGGGTGCGCAGCTCGTCCCACAAGCTATCGATCTTGTTCAGCACCACCATGCGGCCGGCGCCCGCGCCGATATGCTCGCGCCAGACGTCGATGTCGCTGCGGGTGACGCCGGTGTCGGCCGCCAGGATGTACAGCACCGCATGCGCATTCGGTATCAGGTTCAGCGTCAGTTCAGGCTCGGTGCCGATCGCGTTCAGGCCGGGCGTATCGACGATGACCAGTCCTTCCTTCAGCAGCGGGTGCGGAAAGTTGACGATGGCATGCCGCCAGCGCGAAATCTCCACCAGCCCGTCGGCGCCCACCGTCATGCCGCTGCCGGCGTCGCTGGCGTCGTACAGGCCGTAACGGCGGGCTTCGTCAACCGTGACCCGCTTCGACAGGCTGACCTGGCGGAACGCGTCCTGCATGCTCCCGGCCGAGTCCACGTCCAGCGGCATCACGGTCCACGCATCCGCCTGCGCGCGCAGGTCGGAAGTCGACAGTTCGGTGGCGCGGGTCTCGATCGGCAGCAGCCGGATCGACGGCGGCTGCCTGTCGTCATACAGCAGCTCGGTCGGGCACATGGTGGTGCGGCCGACCGACGACGGCAGGATGCGCTGGCCATAGTCGGCAAAGAAGATCGCGTTGATCAGCTCGGACTTCCCGCGCGAGAATTCGGCGACGAAGGCGACCGTCATCTTGTCCTCGGCCAGGCGGGCAAGCATGTGCGCGATGCGCTGGCCGCTGCTTTCATCCGCCAGCGCGGCCGCGTCGGCCGCGTCGCGGTAACGCTCGAGGGCTGTTACGACGCCGCTGCGCCAGACGCTGTATTCGCGGAATTTTTCGACGAGCTTGCTCATGGTGGACCTTATTGCTCTACGGAACTATTCACACACTAGCACCGCCGGTCATTTTTGACAATTTGCGCAATAGAAGGTCGAGCGCTGCCCCTGGCGGATCTGGCGCACGCCGCCGCCGCAGACACGGCATGGCTGGCCGGTCCGGTCGTAGACAAAATAGCTTTGCTGGAAGTAGCCGGCCTGGCCGTCGGCCCCCATGAAGTCGCGCAGCGTGCTGCCGCCCTGCTCTATGGCGGCGGCCAGGATCCGGCGGATTGCCAGCGCCAGCTTGTCGTAGCGCGCGCGGCCTATCCGGTGCGCCGGCGTCTTCGGATTGATGCCTGCCTCGAACAGGCTTTCGGACGCATAAATATTTCCGACGCCGACCACGATGTCTCCGGCCAGCAACACCTGTTTGATGGGCGCAGTCCGGTTACGAGTTTGCCGGTACAGCATTTCCCCCGAAAACAGGGTCTCCAGCGGCTCCACGCCCAAGCCGCGCAGCAGCAGGTGGGTATCGACCGCGCCCTCCTCGTGCGGATGCCAAAGCACCGCGCCGAAACGACGCGGGTCCGTCAGGCGCATCAGCTGCTCTTCCAGCACCAGGTCGAAATGGTCATGTTTCTGCGCCTGGGTATCCAGCGGCAGCATGCGCAAATGGCCCGACATGCCGAGATGGACGATCAGCGTGCCGTGGTCGAAGCCGATCAGCAGGTATTTCCCGCGGCGGCTGGTGGCCCGGACGATACGCCCGGCCAGGCGTTCGCCCAGGTCGGCAGGAAAGGGCCAGCGCAGGCCGGTATGGCGTAATACCACGCCAGTGACGGTGCGGCCCTCGACATGCGGGGCAATGCCGCGGCGGGTGACTTCGACTTCGGGGAGTTCGGGCATGAATGCGCTTGCTTGTCGTGATTAACGAAGGACATAGTTGGGGACGAACCGGCAGAACTGGCAGACCTTTTTTTGCGCTGCGATTGCACGCCGCCCTCTTTCCCGGCTGAAATTATTGCGTGCAATCGTCCGCCAGGGGTGCATGCCGCACGCAAAAGGAACGTTGGCGTAAAATCGGGATTTGCCTATCAGCCAGGATAAGCTCTTGAAAACCCTTCCAGTCATTGTCGTCCTTTGCAGCGCCCTGTCCGCCTGTGCGATATCGCCTACGGCGCCAGTCGCCGGGACATCGGCGACGACCGGTGCGACCGCCCAGAATGCAACGCAGGCGCAAGCCGGCACGCCGCCGCCGCCGCCGCGACGGCCACGGCTGCGCAGCGGCAGCACCGCGCCGACGCCCGGCGAGAAGCTGCCAGTCGCCGAACTGAGCGAGGAAGTGCTTTACCGTTACCTGAGCGCGGAAATTGCCGACCAGCGTGGCGACTGGGAATATGCGTTCGTCAACATGCTGCAGATCGCCCAGCAAACCCGCGACCCGCGGCTGGCCCGGCGCGCAGCGGAGATTGCGATCACGGCCAAGGAAACCGACGAGACGCTGGCTGCGGTGCGCCTGTGGCGCGAGGTGGCGCCCGAGTCGGAGGAAGCGGCGCAGTTCTACCTGAGCTTCGTCCTGGTCGGCGACAACCTGGCGGACGCCCGTCCTGTCCTGGAACAGCGGCTGAAGGAAGCCCCCACGCCCACGCTCGGCGCGGTGATCCTGCAAACCCAGCGCCTGCTGGCGCGGGCGCGCAACAAGGCAGCCGCCTTCACACTGCTCGAAGAGGTGCTGGCCGAGTACAAGTCGCTGCCTGAAATGCACCTGGCGCTGGCCCAGGGCGCGCTGCTTGCCGGCGACGCGCCGCGGGCAGCGCAGGAGGCGCGCGCTGCGCTGGCCATTGCGCCGTCTTCCGACCTGGCCGCGCTGACGCTGGCGCAGGTATTGACCGACAAGGAGGCCGCGCTGCGGTCGCTTGCGGACTACCTGAAAGTCAATCCGAAGTCGCGCGAGGTGCGCCTCGCCTATGCCCGTTTCCTGGTCGAACAGAAGCAGTACGACACCGCGCGCAACGAATTCGGCATCCTGCTGAAGGAACAGCCCAAGGACCTCACCGTGCTGTATGCGCTGGGCCTGTTGAGCGCGCAGCGCAACGACCTGCCCGGCGCGGAGAAATACCTGAAGACCTACCTCGCCGGCCTGGAAGCACAGCCGGACGAGGAGCGCGACCCGACCCAGGCGCTGATGATCCTTGCGCAGATTGCCGAGGAACGCAAGGACATCCCGGGCGCGCTCAAATGGCTGGACCAGGTGCCGCAAGGCACGCCGCAGGCCTACGTGACCGCCCGCATCCGGCGCGCACAGCTGCTGGCCAAGACCGGCGACGTCGACAGCGCGCGCAAGGTGCTGCATGACACCAAGGCCAGCGGCCAGGACGAGGAATTGCAGCTGGTGGCGGCCGAGGCGCTGCTGCTGCGCGAGGCCAACCGTGGCGCCGAGGGACTGGAAGTGCTGGACGAAGCGCTGCAGCGCTTTCCGGACAACACCGACCTGCTGTACGACCACGCGATGATGGCGGAAAAGCTGGACCGGCTGGAC
Source organism: uncultured Noviherbaspirillum sp. (assembly GCA_963522035.1). Classification (GTDB taxonomy): domain Bacteria; phylum Pseudomonadota; class Gammaproteobacteria; order Burkholderiales; family Burkholderiaceae_D; genus Noviherbaspirillum_A. The sequence continues at coordinate 6,197 of CAUQYP010000093.1, forward strand.
GTGATGGAAACCTCGCTGCGCAAGATCATGAAGATCGCGCCGAATAACCAGAATGCCTATAACGCATTGGGCTACTCGCTGGCCGAGCGCAATATCCGGCTCGACGAAGCCTACACCCTGATATCGAAGGCGCTGGCGCTGGCGCCGGAAGACCCGTTCATCATGGACAGCATGGGCTGGGTGCAATACCGGCTGGGGCGGCTGAAGGAAGCCGAGGAACTGCTGCGGCGCGCCTACAGCATCCGCCCCGACGTGGAAATCGCCGCGCATCTTGGTGAAGTGCTGTGGGCCATGGGGCAACGCGACGACGCCCGCAAGCTGTGGCGCGAGGCCAGCGTGAAGGACCCGAAGAACGACACGCTGAAGAACACGCTCGGGCGCTTGCAGGTCAGGCTTTGATGCCATGAACTGACCTAGCGACGAGGTTACGAAGCCGGCTGATTTTAATTGGCAGCTCAACCACGTCACCGGGTCAACCATGGATAACTCGTTCAGCTTCGCGAGCACTGCAACGCGTCTTCAGCAATCAGGAACCGGTACCTGTTCCCCTATTCCGGCAGAAAGTCCCCTTAGAGTTGCCCCGCTAATTAAAGAAGTAGTCCGAGCGGCCGCCATTCATTTGATGTCCGAAACCGGTTTGCTACGCAAAAAAGTGGAATCGACCGCGCCTTGCTTTGCCATTCGCACCCGCAATTTCGCTGACCTTTCCCTTATGACAGACGCATTGCCGCGCGAGATATGGGATCTGGTCTCCGGCATGCTTGCAACGGAAGATATTCAGGTGCTTTTTTCCACTTGCACCATAATGAAAGCCTGTCTTGAAAAACAGATTGATAAAGCAGAACAGCAATATGCACAAAGTGCGAAAAAAATTCTCAATATTACAAAAGATGATGCTCTTACGAATAAGCAAGTCACACAGAAGCTGACCCAGTATCTGGACCGACAAACTTTCGTAAAAATTCCTTTGTCAAAAGCCAAACGAGAGCCAAATATTTTGGCAGCGATTGGTCAGAACAAATTAATTAAATTGCTGCATATCGATGCAAGAAATCTTGATTCAAAAATCTCTGGAAGAATTGTCGGCTTATCATTATGCAATCTTGGCAACACATTAATAGAACTCGATATTTCAGATAATAATTCGCCGTACTTTGATTTACTGAGCTGGTTTTACACTGTCTCAGAAAGTAATTGGGTAAGTTCTTTAAAGCTCGACCGCACCACCTTGGGAAACGTCGACCTCAGCACGACTTTTTTCAAAATGCTTTTTTCGCCGACATGCCGCATCAGAAATCTCAGCCTTGCGGGTACCGGCCGATACGGCTGCCTTTCAGATTTCAGCATGTCCATGTTGGCGTATGGCCTTATGTTCAACCAGCCTGCCAGGCTTGAAACGCTAGACATCAGCAGTACTCCAGCCGAGCCTGGCCTGGCTCGCTATCCAAAAGGAGCTGGCTTGTCACTTTGCCCTCGAGACAACAGCAATCTGGATCCAATGTCGTTCGAGGCGTTTTCTCGTAAAGCTCTGAAAAATGACAAAAAAAGTGGATTGCACTTGATTATCAAGGCATTGAAAAAGAACACGACATTAACGGCACTTAACTTATCCAATTGTCATTTAGGCGAAAAAATGACAAAAACTGTCGCTGACAGCCTCCAAAAGAACATGACTCTGCGTAAGCTTCACCTCGGGAATAACGCCATTAATGACGAAGGCATCAAGGCGCTGGCCAAAGCCGTCGCGCGGCATCCGTCATTGGAATTTCTAAGCCTTGCCTCAAACGATAGCGTCACAAGAAAAGGATGGATCGATTTTTTTTCTGTGTTGACCGGCAATACTGGACTGCGCCATCTGAATCTGGACTTTTGCGCAATCGGCGATAACGGAGCAGCGGCTTTGGCTGCAATGCTGAAGGAAAATAGCACGGCAAAAGAATTAATCCTGTCGAACAACCAGATTACCGTTAAAGGCATGGCAGCTTTGGCCAAATCATTGGACGGACATTCGTCGATCCGCCTGCTGGATTTGGGCGGAAACCAACTCCCCCTCGAACACGTATCCATATTGGAACACCTCGTCACGGGCGGAATACGGGTCAGGGTCAGCACCGGCATTCAGTACAGGGCGACGAAGGCAAACGGCAGGTCATCCGGGACGCCGCATGACCTGAATAAAAATGCAGACGTCATCGAAAATGAGGACGTCTGGCTGGAAACCTCCGCGTAGGAAGGCAAACCCATCCGGCTATTCGACCCATGGACGTTTTCAAGCCCTTGACGATCTCCGCTACACTGTGACGTTTCTTCGGCTGCGCCCGACCTAATGTCCCTGCCTGAATGCCCATGATCCCTGTATTTCGCACCACGCTGCTGGCCCTTTCCCTTCTGAGCGCCGGCTGTGCCAACCTCGGCACCGCGCCGCAAGTTCCTGCCGACGCTGGAACCATCCGCAACTACCAGCAATCTATCGACATTGCCGGACGCATGTCGGTGCGCTACCAGCAGTACGGCCGAGACGAAGCGCTGCACGGCAGCTTCGAATGGCAGCAGCGGCCAGGCCGCACGCAATTGACGCTCAGTTCGCCGCTGGGCCAGACCATTGCACAGATCGCCATCCTGCCCAACGGCGCCACGCTCACCCAGTCCGGCCAGCCGCCGCTCGCCGCCGCCGACGCCGATGCATTGACCGCGCAGGCGCTGGGATGGCCGCTGCCGGTGTCGGGCCTGCGTGAATGGCTGCAGGGTAATGTGACCGAGCGCAGCGGAAAGAAACTGGTCGCCACGCCGCAGGACGAAAATACCGACATCGTCACCGCTGATGGTTGGCGCATACGCTATGCGGCCTGGGACGCTACGGCAGCGCCACGCCCGCGCCGCATCGACCTGTCCCGCACCACCGAGCAGGCAGGCGAAGTCGCATTGCGCCTGGTGATCGATACCTACGAACCACGCTGAACCGCCCCATGCCCAGCCTGTACGACTGCCCGGCTCCGGCCAAGCTCAATCTTTTCCTGCACATCACGGGCCGGCGGGAAGACGGCTATCACCTGCTGCAAACGGTGTTTCAATTGCTCGACTACGGCGACCTGCTGCATTTCGACGTGCGCGACGATAACCTGATCCGGCGCGTCAACGACGTGCCTGGCGTACCTGAAGAATCCGACCTCGTGGTGCGCGCCGCGCGGCTGCTGCAATCCGCCGTCCCCGGCCTGCCCGGCGCCGACATCACGGTGGACAAGCGCTTGCCGATGGGCGGCGGCCTTGGCGGCGGCTCGTCGGACGCGGCCACCACGCTGATGGCGCTGAACCACCTTTGGCAGGCCGGGCTGGGCCGCGAGGAACTGATGGCGCTGGGGCTGAAGCTGGGCGCCGACGTGCCCTTCTTCATCTTCGGCCGTAATGCCTTCGCCGAGGGCGTAGGCGAAAAATTGACGGCGGTGGATGGCCTCGATTGCTGGTTCGTCGTGCTGGAGCCGGGCGTATCGGTACCGACGCCAGCAATTTTTTGCTCGCCGGAATTGACAAGGAATACGAAGCCCGTCAGAATAGCGGACTTTTCAGGGGCACTGCAAAACGCCTTCGGAAAAAACGATATGCAGGCAGTCGCAGCAAGGCTGTTTCCGGAAGTAGACGAAGCCGTTTCCTGGCTCGGCCGCTTCGGGAAAGCAAGGATGACCGGGTCGGGCGCATGTGTTTTCATGCCTTGCCAGTCGGAACTGCAGGCCGATGCGGTACTGGCGGCAGCGTCCGGAAAGTGGAAGGCCTGGAAGGCGAAAGGAATCGCGAAACATCCTTTGGCCGGTTTGCAGAAATCGTTGTAAAAGAATTAGTTTGACGTTGCAAAGGTCGCCCGGTTTGGCGACAATACGGCGGCAAACAGCAGGTTGTGTAGGGGAATCGCCAAGTCGGTTAAGGCACTGGATTTTGATTCCAGCATTCCAAGGTTCGAATCCTTGTTCCCCTGCCATTAAATATAGAAGCTAGAAGACAAGCCGCTAATGTTGAGACTATCGAGTCCCGTACATTGCGGCTTTTTAAACTTTTAACGCAGCACTTTACGCAGCAATTAGGGATCCCATGGCGCTCGAGAACCTGATGGTTTTTACCGGCAACGCAAACCCGGAACTGGCCCTGGGAGTTGCCAAGCATCTTGGCATCCCGCTCGGCAAGGCGGTCGTCTCCAAGTTTTCCGATGGCGAGATCGTGGTCGAGATCAATGAAAACGTCCGCGGCAAGGACGTGTTCGTGCTGCAGTCCACCTGCGCGCCGACCAACGACCACCTGATGGAAATCATGCTGATGGTCGATGCGTTGAAGCGCGCCTCGGCTGGCCGCATCACCGCCGCCATTCCCTATTACGGCTACGCCCGCCAGGACCGCCGCCCGCGTTCGGCCCGCGTCGCCATCTCGGCCAAGGTCGTCGCCAACATGCTGCAGGAAGCCGGCGTCGAGCGGGTCCTGATCATGGACCTGCATGCGGACCAGATCCAGGGCTTCTTCGACATCCCGGTCGACAATATCTACGCATCGCCGATCCTGCTGGGCGATTTGGTCGCCAAGAACTACGATGACCTGCTGGTCGTGTCGCCCGACGTCGGCGGCGTGGTGCGCGCACGGGCGCTGGCCAAGCGCCTGAACTGCGACCTCGCCATCATCGACAAGCGCCGCCCGAAGGCAAACGTGTCGGAAGTCATGAACATCATCGGCGAGGTCGAGGGCCGCAACTGCGTGATCATGGACGACATGGTCGACACCGCCGGCACGCTGACCAAGGCCGCCGAAGTGCTGAAGGAACGCGGCGCCAAGAAAGTCATCGCCTACTGTACGCACCCGGTGCTGTCCGGCCCGGCCATCGAGCGCATTGCCAACTCGCCGCTGGACGAACTGGTCGTGGTCGACACCATACCGCTGTCCGAAGCGGCGCGCGGCTGCAGCAAGATAAGGCAGCTCAGCTGCGCCGAACTGCTGGCCGAGACCTTCAAGCGCATCAGCAAGGGCGACTCGGTCATGTCGCTGTTCATCGACTGAAGCTCAACACAAAATTCTGAATGCGGCTTCTTCCAGAAGCCGCATTCTTCTTTGCAGCCCCTGGTCGCGGGGGTTGCGCAACGCGGGGCCTGCCCCGCAACACTTGGAGTTCATCATGAAAGTTGTCGCATTCTTACGCACTGAGCAGGGGTCCGGAGCGAGCCGCCGCCTGCGCACTGCTGGCCAGACGCCTGGCATCATCTACGGCGGCACCGAAGCACCGGTCGCCATTTCGCTCGACCACAACGCGCTGTACCACGCGTTGAAGAAAGAGACCTTCCACTCGTCCATCCTCGACATGGAAATCGACGGCAAGGTGCAGCAGGTCCTGCTGCGCGACTTCCAGGTCCACGCGTACAAGCAGCTGGTCATGCACGCCGACTTCCAGCGCGTCAATTCCTCGGAAAAGATCCACGTCAAGGTGCCGCTGCACTTCATCAACGCGGAAACCTCGCCTGCGGTCAAGCTGTCGGCCGGCATCATCAGCCACGTGCTGACCGAGCTGGACGTGAGCTGCCTGCCGAAGGACCTGCCCGAGTTCATCGAAGTCGACCTGGCCAACATGGAAGTCGGCAATTCGCTGCACCTGTCCAACATCACGCTGCCGGAAGGCGTGACGGCCATCATCCATGGCGACGACCCGACCCTCGCTACTGCAGCGATCCCGGCCGGCAAGGTCGAAGCCGCTGGCGAAGCCGCCGAAGGCGCTGCCGAAGGCGACGAGAAGAAGTAATTTTGCATCATCAGCGCCGGGAAACCGGCGCTTCCTGGAAAACCTGCCGCGCCCGGCAGGTTTTTTTTCGTCCCTGCCCGCCCTGACGTTTTCGCGCGTCATTGGACTGGACTTCGCACTTGCCCGATAATCCCGGCTTTGCCCCGCTTCCCAATTTCCCCATGTCCATCCGCCTGATCGTCGGCCTCGGCAACCCCGGCGCCGAATATGAACAAACCCGCCACAACGCCGGCTTCTGGCTGGTCGACAACCTGGCGCAGGCAATGGGCCGCAGCCTGTCGCGCGAGTCGCGCTTCCAGGCGCTGGCCGGCAAGGCCATGATCGCCGGGCATGAAGTCTGGCTGCTGGAACCGCAGACCTTCATGAACCGGTCCGGCCTGTCGGTCGGCGGCCTCGCACGCTTCTACAAGATCGCCGCCGACGAAGTGCTGGTGGTGCATGATGAGCTCGACCTGGCGCCAGGGGTTGCGCGGCTGAAGAAGGGCGGCTCGTCGGGCGGACATAACGGGCTCAAGGACATCAGCGCCGCGCTGGGCACGCCGGACTACTGGCGGCTGCGCATCGGCATAGGCCATCCGCGCCAGCTCAACCTGCAGCAGGCGGTGGTCGACTTCGTCTTGCACCGGCCGCGCCGGGAGGAGCAGTTGCTGATCGACGAGGCCATCGCGCAGGGCCTGGAGGTTATTCCCGCGCTGTGCGAAGGCAAGTTCGAGGCAGCAATGATGAAGCTGCATACGACCAGGTAGAACAAGCGGCTTGCATGCAGGACGCGGAACGCGCGAAAAACCGGGTGGCGATGCTACCTGGCGCAGCCAAGACTTTTGATGGCAGCCCGGTGCAAGGTTACAATTGGCGCCTTTATAGCGCCAGCGGCATGACGGCGTCCCGGCTGGCTGCGCCGCCGGGCTCACTCAATGCGCGGCCGTATGCATTCGTCTGCAGGCATGCGGCGCCACCCGGCGCTTACGTACTGATCAACCAAGGAATTCCATGAGTCTCCAATGCGGCATCGTCGGCCTGCCCAACGTCGGCAAGTCCACCCTGTTCAATGCCCTGACCAAGGCCGGCATCCCGGCTGAAAACTACCCATTTTGCACGATCGAGCCCAACGTCGGCGTGGTCGAAGTGCCGGACGAGCGGCTCGATGCGCTGGCCGCCATCGTCAAGCCGGAGCGCGTGCTGCATGCGACCGTGGAGTTCGTCGACATCGCCGGCCTGGTTGCGGGCGCTTCCAAGGGCGAAGGACTGGGCAACCAGTTCCTGGCCCATATCCGCGAGACCGACGCCATCGTCAACGTGGTGCGCTGCTTCGAGGACGACAACGTGATCCACGTGGCCGGCCGGATCAGTCCGCTGGACGACATCGAAGTGATCCAGACCGAACTGGCGCTGGCCGACATGGGCACGGTGGAAAAAGCCATCCACCGCGAAAACAAGAAGGCCCGCTCGGGCGACAAGGACGCCGCCAAGCTGGTGGCGCTGCTGGAACGCATCATGCCGGAGCTGGACAATGCCAGGCCGGTGCGCGCACTGGGGCTGGACGCCGAGGAAATGGCGCTGATCTATCCGCTGCACCTGATCACGGCCAAGCCGGCGATGTATGTGGCCAACGTCGCCGAAGGCGGCTTTACCGACAACCCGCTGCTGGACCAGCTGACCGAGTATGCGAAAAAGCAGAATGCGCCCATCGTGGCGATCTGCGCCGCCATCGAGGCCGAGATCGCCGATCTCGACGACGCCGACAAGCAGGAATTCCTGGCCGACATCGGCATGGAAGAGCCCGGCCTGAACCGCCTGATCCGCGCCGCCTTCAAGCTGCTGGGCCTGCAGACCTACTTCACCGCCGGCGTCAAGGAAGTGCGCGCCTGGACCATCCATGTCGGCGACACCGCGCCGCAGGCGGCAGGCGTCATCCACACCGACTTCGAGCGCGGCTTCATCCGGGCCCAGACCATTGCCTATGACGACTACATCGCCTGCAAGGGTGAACAGGGCGCCAAGGAAGCCGGCAAGATGCGCGCCGAAGGCAAGGAATACGTGGTCAAGGATGGCGACGTGCTGAACTTCCTGTTCAACGTCTGACCGGCACGCGGCACACTACGTCAAATGTCCCGTCCCATGGCTGCACGCGTTTTCCGCCCTGCCCTGCCGGCACTGCATGCGGCGCTCGGCTGCCTGCTGGGCTGTTTTGCCTTGTGGTCAGGCGCGCAAGGACTGCCGCCAGAGCCGTCCTACAAGGGTGACTTGGTGGGCGACGGCAAGGGCGGCGTCCTGGTGCGGCCGTTCAGCGCGCCCGAGATGCCGCGTGAAAACGTGGAGGCGAAGGACGATGCGCCTCCCGGACGCGGTCCGCGTCCGGAGCGCCAGGCAGCACCCGAGCGCCGCCTGCCGGCGACGCCGCAGGCCATGCCGGAACCGCAGCGCGACCCGGTCGCCGGCCCGCTGACGCTGGAAGTCGGACCATCCAGGAAGATACGCACGATTGCGCAGGCCGCGAAGATCGCCAGGAGCGGCGACACCATCATGGTGGAACCGGGCGTCTATGCCGGCGATGTCGCCGTGTTCACCCAGGACCGGCTGACCATCAAGGTCGGCGGCGGACGTGCCCGCCTGAATGCAAATGGCGCCAGCGCCGAGGGCAAGGCCATCTGGGTGGTGCGTGGCGGGCACATTACAGTGGAAAACTTCGAATTCGTCGGCGCCCGCGTGGCCGCGCACAATGGCGCCGGCATCCGTTTCGAGAAAGGCCGGCTGGTGCTGCGCAACTGCCTGTTCCGCGACAACGAAAACGGCATCCTGACCGCCAGCGACAAGGACGCCGAACTGGAAATCGAAAACAGCGAGTTCGACCGCAACGGCACCGTCGAAGGTTACGGGCACCAGCTGTATGCGGGCCAGATCGCCTCGCTGAAAGTCACCGGCAGCTATTTCCACAACGCGGTCGGCGGCCACCTGCTCAAGAGCCGGGCCGCCAGGAATGTCGTCATGTACAACCGCCTGACCGATGAAGACGGCGGCGAGGCCAGTTACGAGCTGGAATTCCCGAACGGCGGCCAGGCCTACGTAGTGGGCAACATCATTGGGCAGAGCGCGACCTCGCCGAACCCCGCCATCGTGGCCATCGGGCTGGAAGGTTACCGCTGGCCCAAAAACGAACTTTACCTGGTCAATAACACCCTGGTCGACGGCCGGGCGTCCGACGGGTATTTCCTGCGCGCGGCGCCGGGCCTGCAGTCGCTGAAGGCAATGAACAACCTGCTGGTCACCGGGCGCAGCCATGACCTTGCGCCGTTCTCCGCCGACCCCAAGGGCACGCTGCGCGCCCCTGGCAAGACAGTGCGGCTGCCAGACCCGGGCGTCCGCCAGGGCGAAGAAGGCACGAAAGCCGACATCCGCAATAACTACCTCGTTGCGCGCGATGAATTCGTGCAGCCCGCGCAGTTCGACTACCGCATACGAGACCGTTCCACGCTGGCCGGCAAGTTCCAGCCACCCGGCATGGCCAATGGCATCGACCTGGCGCCCCGCGCCTATTATGCGCATCCGGCCCAGATGCGCTCGCTGGCGGCCGAACCGACCCTGCCGGGGGCGTCGCAAGCTGTCGTGCGCTGAGCTAGTAGTCCGACAATGGTCATTTTTCGGTCTTAAGCGCTCTAACCGGAAGTTGC
>CAUQYP010000094.1:0-15365 GCA_963522035.1 uncultured Noviherbaspirillum sp.
AACGGCAACTGTCGCTGCGCGGGGCTTAATGCAACGGCAACTGTCGCTGCGCGGGGCTTAATGCAACGGCAACTGTCGCTGCCCGGAAGTGGCGCACCTGGCGCCAGCCAGCATGAAAATGTTCTAGGCTCAGTACGCCGATTCCGGTTCCAGCCCACTGGTGGAAAGCAGGTCGTCGCAGATGGCCGGCATGACCAGCTGGCCATCGCCGCCAGTAATGGCTTCGATCTGGATGGCCGGCGGCTCGGAGCGCACCATGCCGAACACCGTTGCAAAGGCCGCATCCGCCGCATCGCGCCCGGTTCCCAGCCTGACCAGTCCCATCGGCGGCGACACGCCGCTCGGGTCGAACAGGTACCAGCGGCCGCTCAGCATGACCTCGACATACGCATGGAAATCGGTCGGCCCGAGCGCAGGGTCGGCGCCATAGTCGATGCCGGAGACAAAGCGCGCCGGAATATTGACCGCGCGGCACAGCGCAATCATCAGGTGCGCAAAGTCCCGGCAGACGCCGCCGCGCTCGATGATCGTGTCCATGGCCGAGGTGCTGCCATTGGAGCTGCCGCTCTGGAAGCGCACCTGCCGGCGCACCCATTCCTGGATCGCCTTCACCCGGCCATAGCCGCGTGGCAGCATGCCGAACTCTGCAGTGGCGAACTTTTGCAGCCGGTCCGACTGGCAATAACGGCTGGGAACGATGTAGGGCAGCGCTTCCAGCGGCAATGTCGAGATCGGCATTTCCTGCAGGTCTGCCGGCGACGCAGCATGATGGTCGATATCGACCGTGGCTTCATACCGCACGGTCAGCGGACCTGCGGCTGCCTGCAGCCGCAGAAAACGCGCCGCCAGGCGCCGGTCGATGTACGAGTCGCTCTTCACCGGCTGGCTGATCTGCAGGTTTTCGGACACGATGGTCTGGTGTGGCGTCTGCGCCGCTTCTATATTGAAAATGAAGTCGGCGGACGTGTCGTAGATCTCGTACGCCAGCTCGATCGAGAATTTCATCCTGACCATGGTGCCTGCCCCAAAAAATGTGTAATGACATTGTGCGCCTGCAGCATCAACTCATCAGTACGCCAGCGAACAAAGCGCAGTTAACGGACTTTTGCGTAGCGTGATCGTGCGCAATGCCAACTGCAAACGGCGTGCTAGCATTTTTGTCCTACCTGACCACGAGGCCGTCATGCACAGGGCACCGATACCGCATCCGGACCATGAACCGATGGAAGAAGACGATTCCGTTCCCATGCCTGGCGTGCCGGGGCCAGACGAGGACCCGGTGCCTGACCCTAATCCAAGCTGAGTCGCTACACAGGAGAGACGAATGACAGGCAACACCCTGCAAAGCGGCACCCATGTTGCCAGGACCGACGTCAAGCTGATGCCGGACGGCACCTACGAAGCACAGGTTTTCGTTCGCCTGACACGCGAGCCGGATATTGCCGAGACCTATATCCCCGCCGGCATCCATCCGGACGAACGCTCGGCGCTGGAAGCTGCCCAGCAGCGTGCCCGGCGCGCATTGGACAATCACGAGTTCTAACGCAGGCCATCATGCATGCCCGGTAGGCCGTGTCCCTTGAGCGGACGCAAACGGCGTCCGGCTATCAACATTCTTTTCCAGGATAGGAAACCTTATGGCAGCAGTGACTTACACCAAGCTCGACTGGAAGGCGGAAGCCGACATACAGCGTTTGCCGGACGGCACGTTCCAGGGCGTCGTATTGCTGACCCGCATGGGGAACCCTGCCGACGACAGCGCGCCGCAAATGGTCAACGGCGTATCGGAGACGCCGGAAGAAGCGCTGGAGGAAGCCAAGGCGCTGGCGCACCGGCTGCTCGCCGACGTAGGCGGAGGCTAAACCTCCTTGCCTGCCCGACCTTCGACCCGGCGCAGATAGCAGAGCAATCCGATTGCCACCAGCCCCAGGCTGGCGCTGTTTCCCAGCCAGAAACCGGGCGCACCGTGGACCGCCGCCGGGGCAATGCCGAGCGGGTCCAGGCCCATCAGGTAGCCGCCGGCCAGGCCCACGCCCCAGAGTGCCACCGCGTAGATGACCGTCGGCACCACCGCCACCTTGTAGGCGCGCAGCACGAAGGCGGTCGTCACCTGCACCGAGTCGAACAGCTGGTAGAACGCGATGAAGAGAAACAGCGGCATGGCCGCTGCGATCACCGCTTCGTCAGGTGTGTAGGCACGGATGATGGCGCCGCGAAACAGCCATACCACCACGCCCACGGTGACTGAACAGAGCGCGGCCAGCTTGATGCCGGCATGGCCGATGCGGCGCGCTTCATCGAGCTGCCTTGCGCCCAATGCCTGCGCCACCAGCGTGCCCGTGGCATTGGCGATGGACAAGGGCAGCATGTACAGCACCGTGCCGAAATTGGCGGTCACCTGGTGGCTGGCCACCGCAGTGGTGCCGATGCGGGCGATGAAAAGCGCCATGAACGTATAGGCAGTTACCTCGATCAGGTAGGACAGGCCCATCGGTATGCCCAGCTTCAGGAACGCTTTCTGCGCCTTCCAGTGCGGCGCGACAAAGCCGGCGCCGAACAGACGGAATGGCGCGTAGAACGAATCGCCTTTCAGCAGCACGATGCCTGCCGCAAGCGCGAGCCAGGCGGCAATCGCGGTCGCTACCGCGCAGCCGGGTCCACCCATTGCCGGCAAGCCCAGTCCGCCGAAAATGAACAGCAGGTTCAACGGAATCTTCAGCAGCAGCGTGCCGACCTGTATCACCATGACCATCTTGGGCCGCGACAGCGCCGTATTGAGCGAGCCGTAGATGCGAAAGCCCAGCGTGGCCGGCAGCGCCAGCGCGAGGATGCGCAGGTAGAGCGTGACCTTTTCCGCGGTCTCGGGCGACGCGTGGGCCAGCGCCAGCAAGGGCTGCGGAAACAGAAGCAACATGAAGCCGGCCACGCACAGGAACAGCGCGAGCCAGATGCTCTGCCTGATCTCGTAGCCGATCTCGCCGAACCGCCGGGCGCCATACAGCTGGCCGATGATGGGCGAGACTGCCTGCAGCACGCCCGACAAACCGACGAAGGAGCTGACGTAGATCGACGCGCCGACTGCCAGCGCGGCCAGGTCGGCCGAGGAAAAGCGCGACGTCATCGCGGTGTCGATGACGCCATTGGCGATGACCGCCAGCTGGCCGACCAGCAGCGGCCAGGCCAGCGCGCCAATGCGGCGGCGATGGGAAACCTGGCCGTCGACGACTGCCTTCATTGCGTCCCGCGCCGGTAGAGCCGGTAGCGTTCGTCGCGGTCCGATGGACGCCGGCCTTCCCACAGCAGGTGCAGGCTGCCGTCATCATCCTTTTTCATCAACGGGCTGTTGCCGCTGTCCTGCAGCAGCAGGTAGTCGCAGTCCTGCTCGCCGAAGCGGGAAAACTCGACCCGGCCGAAGTAGGCGAACGAGGCGCGCTGCGCCGCGCCGACATTGGTGTCGACGCAATAGCCCGAGCCCGGCAGCTTCGCGCCGATCTGCTGACCCACGCCCGCATAGCTCTTGCCATAGTTGAGCCAGGGCAGCCAGAGCGTCATCAGCAGCAGCCAGCACAGGATCACGCCGCCCGACGACAGCACCACTGCGCGCCACAGCACCGACGGGTGGCGCGCAATGCGCCAGCGCACCAGCATGATCCAGCCGACGGTGGCGGCTGCCGCGATCAGCGTCGCCAGCAGGTTGAATTCCGGCTTGAAGCCGGGCGCGAGCTTGAAGGCGTTGCGTGCAATCTGCGCCGGCCAGCCGGTCTGCTTGGCGATCCATCCGACCCAGATGAAGCCGGCACAGGTCGACAAGGTCATCATCGCGAACCAGTCCACCGCATTGATCGCGCCGCGCTTCATCGTCGGCAGGCCGAAGGCGGCGAGGATGGCCAGCGGCGGCAGGAAGGGCAGCAGCATGCTTTCCTCGCCATGCGGACTGCACAGCAGAAGCACGGCAAACGCCGCGGTAAGCGCCAGCGGCAGCCGGATATGCAGCGCTGCATGCTGCTTGCGCCATGCATACAGCGCCCAGCCTGCAAACGGCCAGGCTGGCCAGGCGAACCAGATGCCGTACTTCAGGAAATAGACCAGGCTGTGCACCGATGGCAGCGCCAGCTGGGCGGCATTCCATTCCAGCCATGCCTGGGTAGGATTCACGCCATACGGCAAGGCCAGCGCATTGAGCAGCGGCCAAGTGGCGCCGATTGCCACGCCCATCGGCAGCGCAACCAGGGTCAGCCGCTGCAGCAGTTGGCTTCCCTCTCGCGACGACGACAGCACCAGTGCGCTCCACATCGCCAGCGGCACCAGCCAGCCGCGAGTCAGCACCAGCAGGCCGAGCGTGATGCCCAGCATCAGGGCCGCGCGTAGCGACTGCGATTCGAACAAGCGAACGCTGGTATATATGGCGAAGGCGATCAGCGAAATTTGCAGCGCGTCGGCGGTTGTTTCGTGGCTGCGCAGCAGCAAGCCCAGGCAGGCCAGGTAGATTAACAGGGCCCCATCGGCCAGGGTGCGGCCGTAATCGCGGGCTTCCGGCTGGCCGCCGAAGGCCAGCCTGAGCGGCTGGGTCTCGGTGCGACGACCGAGCAGGTAAGTCGAATACCAGACCGACAGCGCGCCGATCAGGAAGAAACCGATCGTGGAAATGCGGGCAGCCAGCGCGTCGCCCAGCAGCCAGCCAAACAGATGAATGAACAAGGCGCCCAGCCAGAATGCCAGCGGCCCTTCGCCCGGCACGGGCAGGCCGGCGATATGCGGCAGCAGCCAGTCCTGCCAGCCGCCGCGCGCCATGGTCCACATGATGCCGAAGCCGGCCGCGTCGTCGCTTTTCCACGGGTCGCGCCGGATCAGGCCTGGCAGGATGTACAGCAGGCAGAGGGCGATCAAACCCCAGCGCGGCAGCGCGAGGGTGGCAGAGGCTGGAAGGCGGACAGGCTTCATGGGGGCTGTGGTGTGGTATGCGTCCGGCCGGACAGGCTCACCGGCGGTTCATCTGCGTGGCGCACATGAAAAAGGCAGCCGAAGCTGCCTTTCTGGCCCGGTCAGGAAAATTACTCTGACTCTGCCACGGCGGTCTTGGAACCGACCTTGCCGAACTTCTGGCGGAATTTCTCGACGCGGCCTGCCGTGTCGACGATCTTGTGCTTGCCGGTGAAGAAAGGATGCGACTCGGACGAGACTTCGATCTTCACGAGTGGGTATTCCTTGCCTTCGTGTTCCATTTTGTCACGCGTGTTGAGCGTGGAACGGATGATGAACTTGGAGTCGCTGGAAACGTCGTGGAACAGGACTTCGCGATAATTCGGGTGGATGCCGTCTTTCATTATTGCCTCGGTAGGTTGGGTAGCCAATCGTCACTTCGTCGGTCTTCTTGCTTCTTGACCCGATTGTCGATCACTTGCCGGAAATTGGAGGCAGGATTATACCGTGAAATTGCATGGCTGCAGGAAAGCCGGGCGCGCATGAAAAAAGGCGCATGCCTTTTGGTGCATGCGCCCTTGCTGCATCGACGTCGAAATCAGGAATTCCCGCGCCGCATCATGTCGAAGAACTCGGCATTGTTCTTGGTCGCCTTCATCTTGTCGAGGATGAACTCCATCGCCTCGATCTCGTCCATGCTGTACAGCAGCTTCCGCAGCACCCAGATCTTTTGCAGCTGGTCGGGCTTGATCAGCAGTTCCTCGCGGCGCGTGCCGGACTTGTTGAGGTTGATTGCCGGGTACACCCGCTTTTCGGCCAGGCGGCGCTCGAGGTGCACTTCCATGTTGCCGGTGCCCTTGAACTCCTCGTAGATCACGTCGTCCATCCGGCTGCCGGTTTCGATCAGCGCGGTCGCGATAATGGTCAGCGAGCCGCCTTCCTCGATGTTGCGGGCAGCGCCGAAGAAACGCTTCGGACGCTGCAGCGCGTTGGCGTCGACGCCGCCGGTCAGCACCTTGCCGGAGGCAGGAATCACCGTATTGTAGGCGCGCGCCAGGCGGGTGATCGAGTCCAGCAGGATCACCACGTCCTTCTTCATCTCGACCAGGCGCTTGGCTTTTTCCAGCACCATCTCGGCCACCTGCACGTGACGCGTGGCGGGTTCGTCGAAGGTCGACGCCACCACCTCGCCGCGCACCGAGCGCTGCATTTCCGTGACTTCCTCGGGCCGCTCGTCGATCAGCAGCACGATCAGCACGATGTCCGGGTGGTTCGACGTAATGGCGTGGGCAATGTGCTGCAGCATGACGGACTTGCCGGACTTCGGCGACGCCACCAGCAGGCCGCGCTGGCCCTTGCCGATCGGCGCGATCATGTCGATGATGCGGCCGGTGATGTTCTCCTCGCCGCGCATTTCGCGTTCCAGCATCAGCGGCTTGTTCGGGTGCAGCGGCGTCAGGTTCTCGAACAGGATCTTGTGCTTGGACGCTTCAGGCGACTCGCCGTTGACCTTGTCGACCTTGACCAGCGCAAAGTAGCGTTCGCCGTCCTTCGGCGTGCGTACTTCGCCTTCGATCGAGTCGCCGGTGTGCAGGTTGAAGCGGCGGATCTGCGACGGCGAGATATAGATGTCGTCGGTCGAGGCCATGTAGCTGGCGTCGGGCGAGCGCAGGAAGCCGAAGCCGTCCGGTAGCACCTCGAGGGCGCCGTCGCCGAAGATCTGTTCGCCGGACTTGGCGCGCTTCTTCAGGATCGCGAACATCAGTTCCTGCTTGCGCAGACGCGCCGCATTGTCGATGTCCAGGCCGATCGCCATTTCGAGCAGGGCGGAGACGTGCAGCGCCTTGAGTTCAGATAAATGCATGTGTATGTGTCCCGGGATGGGAAGGTAAAAGGTGGGGGAGGGGACTGCGTGGAGTTGTCTTTAAAAGCAGCGGCGCAGGGCGCCGCTGCGGCTTAATGCGTCATCAGATATTGCTGTCGATGAACGAGGTCAGCTGGCCCTTGCCGAGCGCGCCGACTTTTTGCGCGGCGACTTCGCCATTCTTGAACAGGATCAGCGTCGGGATGCCACGGATGCCGAACTGGGCCGGCACGGCCTGGTTCGCGTCCACGTCCATCTTGGCGATCTGGATCTTGCCGTCGTATTCCTTCGCGACTTCTTCCAGGATCGGCGCAATCATCTTGCATGGACCGCACCATTCGGCCCAGAAGTCGACCAGCACCGGTTTGTCGGACTTGAGCACGTCGGCATCGAAGGACGAGTCAGTAATGTATTTAATATTTTCGCTCATGGTTTCCTCATGGTGCGCGGATAAGGGAATGGACGCTGCAGTGCGGATTGCCGAGTTTGCTCCGGACCTGCGCTGCACGCTGACTTAATGCAGTAAGCAGTTGTGGACGAGACATGCAAATTCAAGTTAAGAGCGGAGTGGCAAGAGGTGCTGCGGCGGGATTTCGGGAAATCATAACCGATTTTCAAGATTTGTGTGGCAGTCCTACCGTATTTCCACCGTGCTCGCCTAAAATGCGCTGTGATATCACCTCTGCCCGGTTTTTCCTTAATGCCCAACCGCACGCTGCACCTTCCCGTCGACCCCGCATTCTGGCCGCAGACCGCCGATGCGCTCATTGCGCATGCACAAGAAGTGCTGCAGGCGCGCATCAGCCCACTGGACTTCTCGGGTCTGCGGGTGCTGGCGCCGGGTTTCGCGCATGGCAGGCTGCTGCAGCGAGCGCTGGTCGCACGGCTGGGTCCGGCGCTCATCCCGCCGCGCATCGGCACGCTGGCAGCCTGGCTCGAGCTCCTGCCGCCCGACAGCAGCCGGCCGCAGCCAGGCGGCAGTGAACGCCTGATGACCCTGTATGCGGCCTTGCGTGAAAACGCCTGGTTGAAAAAGCTGTTCGGCACGCGCCGCAACACCGACCTGCTGCCGCTGGCGGAAACCCTGCTGACCCTGTTCGACGAACTCAACTGCACGCTGCTGCCAGCCATGCGCGACAGCGTCGACGCCACCGACGAACTATGGCAGGCGGCGCTGGCGCAACTGCCGCCGTCGGCGCAGGCCTTGTTGTCGGACGAAGGCCAGCTGGTATGGGGGCTGTGGAAAAAGCAGCTCGACAGCCACGAGGGCTGCAGCGACCGCCTGAGCCGCATGCTGATGCTGGCCGAACGACTGAAGGAGCCGCTGGTCTGGATCGCCGGCAGCGAGCCGGACGCCTGCGAGCGTGCATTTCTCGGCGCCTGCGCGGAGCAGCAGCCGGTCCTGGCCGTGCTGCCCGACTGGCGCGGGCACGCGGTGGCGCCGGCCTGCGCCGAGGCCTGGCCCGAAATGCTGGCCGAGGACACGGGCGACGAAGCGCAGGAACGCATGGCGCCGCAGGCCTTGCCCGGCTTGTCGGTGCTGGCGGCAGGCAGCATGGAAGACGAGGCCGTCAGCGGCGCGCGTACCGTGCTGGCGTGGCTGGCAGAAGGACGCCGCCATGTCGCCATCGTCGCCCAGGACCGCGTTGTCGCACGCCGCATCCGGGCGCTGCTGGAGCGGGCCCAGGTCATGGTGACCGACGAAACCGGGTGGAAGCTCTCGACCACGCGGGCGGCTGCATCGCTCGCTGCGTGGTTCGACCTGGTCGCGACACGGGCCGGCACGCCGGCGCTGCTGGACCTGCTGAAGTCGCCCTTCGTGCTGGCCGATCATGCCGACAAGCCCACGCTGGTAATGGACACTGAACTGGCCCTGCGCGCAGCCAACGTCGCCGGCGGCTGGGACGCGGTGCGCATGGCCTTGCGCGGCGTCCCGGCTGCGCAGGCGGCGGCCTTGCAGATGCAGCAGCTGGCGCAGCGCTTCAGCGGGCGCAAGACCCTGGGCGAATGGGTGCAGCTGACCGACGCGGCAATGTGCAGCCTCGGCATGCGCGATGCGCTCGAGGCCGACGCCGCCGGCATCCAGGTCGTGCGCATGCTCGACCTGCTCGGCGCCGAGTCGACGCTGGTCGCATCGGTTTTTTCGTTCAGCGAATGGCGCTCGCTGGTGGGCTTGCAAATGGAAGCGACGCCCTTCATCGCGCCCGCGGTGGACGACCGCGTGCTGATGCTGCCACTTTCCGGCGCCCGGCTGCGCAGCTTCGACGCGGTCCTGGTGGTCGGCGCCGATGCCCGCCATCTGCCGTCGGCGCAGAATGAAACCCTGTTTTTCGCCAACGCGGTGCGGCGCGAACTCGGCCTGCACACGCGCGAAAGCCGCCAGCGCCAGCAACTGCGCGACTTCGCCGGACTGCTGCAGGCCAATCCGGCTGTCGTGCTTTCCTGGCAGGCGCAGCAGGACGGCGAGCCCAACCCGGCCAGCCTCTGGATAGAACGGCTGGCACTGAGCCAGGCGCGCGCGGGCCTGGGCGAACTGCGCAGGCACCGGATCGACGTGGTCCCGCGGCAGCTGCGCGCCGCGCCGCCGGTGCGGCCGGCGCCCTCCGCGCCGGGCCTGTTGCCGCAGCGCTTGTCCGCAAGCGGCTATAACAGTTTCATCGCCTGCCCTTACCAGTTCTTCGCGACCCGGATGCTGGGCCTTTCCGGCCTGGATGAATTTTCCGACATGCCCGAGAAGCGCGACTACGGCGACTGGCTGCACCAGGTGCTGCACGCGTACCACAGCACGCTGCTGTCGGACGCGGTTGCCGAGGCGGAGCGTGAAAGCCTGCTGCGACTGTGCACCGATCAGGTCTTTGGCGAGGCGCTGGCCAGGAACACCGCTGCCATCGCCTTCTATGCGCGATGGCAGAAGGCATTGCCGGCCTACCTGGCATGGGCCAACGAACGCGAAGCGCAGGGCTGGCAGTTCGTGATGGGCGAGCGCCGCTTCGAGCGCAAGCTTGAATGGACCGCCGGCAGCATCACGCTGCATGGACGCATCGACCGCATCGACGCCAACGCCGATGGCGAGCGCGCCGTGCTCGACTACAAGACTCGCGACGCCGCCAGCCTGCGCAGCAAGCTGAAAGAAGGCGAGGATCACCAGCTGGCGTTCTATGGCCTGCTGTCGGACGCGCCGGTCGCCAGTGCCAGCTATGTCGCGTTGGAACCCACCCGCAACAAGGCCGGCGATGCGGAAGCGCCGCGCTATGCCGAGTCGCAGCAGGCGCTGCTCGCGCATATCGTGGCCAGCATGCAGGCCATTGCCGCTGGCGCGCCGCTGCCGGCCAACGGCATCGAAACGGTGTGCCAGTACTGCGAAGTGCGCGGCCTGTGCCGCAAGGGAGCATGGTGATGGCGGCACGCGCTTATGAAGTCGACGGCGACCCGGTCGAGGCGTCCCGTTTCATCGCGGTGGCCTGCGACCCGGCGCGTTCGGTCGCGGTGGAAGCGTGCGCCGGCAGCGGCAAGACCTGGCTGCTGGTCGCCCGCATGCTGCGCCTGCTGCTGGCCGGCGCCGAGCCATCCGAACTGCTGGCCATTACTTTTACACGCAAGGCGGCGCAGGAAATGCGCGAGCGGCTGATGCTGCTGCTGCGCGACCTCGCGCTGCAGCCGGACGCCGCGGTGCGCGTCCTGCTGGCCGAACGCGGCGTGCCGGAGCGTGACCTGGCCGGCGCGATGCCGCTGGCGCGCGGTCTGTACGAGCGCGTGCTGTCTTCCGGGCAGTCCCTGTCCATCGACACCTTCCACAGCTGGTTTGCGCGGCTGCTGCAACTCGCGCCGCTGTCGTCGGGCGTGCCGCATGGTTATGCGCTGGCGGAGAACGGCGGCGAGATGATGGCGGATGCCTACAACGGCATAATGCAGTCGCTCGATGAGCCCGACATGGCGCCGGTGCGGGCCGCGCTGCTCGCGCTGTACGAGCAGGTCGGCGACTGGAATGCCAGGCGCCTGATCGAGTCCTTCGCCGGCAAGCGCGCCGAATGGTGGGCCGCCAACATGGCCGGCGACCCGTTGGCCTGGCTGCGCGCGATGTGCGGCGAAGGCCAGCCCGACCCGCGGCTGTCGGTGTGGGAAAGCGACGTCCTGCAACAGACCATATCGCAGCTCGCCGCCCTGCTGGGCCAGGGCGCCAAGCGCAATGCCGAACGCGCCACGCTGATCGAGCTGGCGATGGACGAAGGGCCGTCGCTGGCCGCGTTCGACCAGCTGCTGGCGCAGTTCTGCGACGACAAGGGAGAAGCCCGGGGACACGACCACAAGCGTGGCAAGCTGCTCGCGGCGATCGAGCGCGAACTGGGCGACGGCGGCGTGGCCATGTTCGAGATGCTGTGCAGCACCTTGTCGCGCACCCTGTGGGAACTGCAGCGCCGCAGCAGGGAAGGGCAGGTGCTGGCGCTGAACGAGGCACTGTTTACAGTGGGGGCCGCATATCTGGAACGCTACCAGGCCTTGAAGGCCGAGCGCCGCGTATTCGACTTTTCCGACCTTGAATGGCAGGCATGGCGGCTGCTCAACAGCCCGGAGCATGCAGCCTACCTGCAAAGCCGGCTGGATGCGCGCTACAGCCACATCCTGCTCGACGAATTCCAGGACACCAATCCGCTGCAATGGAGCATCGTGCGCGCATGGCTGTCGGCCTATGGCGCCGGGGCGGCGCAGCCCAGCGTGTTCATCGTCGGCGACCCGAAGCAGTCCATCTACCGCTTTCGCCGCGCCGAGCCGCGGGTGTTCGCGGCCGCCACGGCAATGCTGGCCGAACAGGGCGCGGCCGTGCTGCGCACCAACCAGACCCGGCGCAACCGCGAGGCCATCGTCGGCCTGCTCAACGGCAGCCTGGCCAACAACCCGCTGTATGCGCCGCAGACCACGCTGGCAGGCGCAGCCGGCGCGGTCTGGCGCTTGCCGCTGGCGCAGCCGGCCGCATCGACGGACAGCGCCGTCGATGCGCCCACGCTGCGCGACCCGCTGACCATGGCGCGCGCCGAGGAAGAGGACGCACGCCGGCTGGAAGAAGGCAGGGCGGTGGCTGCCGCAATCGCCGAGGCGATGCAGGCTATCGACTGCACCAAGTGGTCCGACGTCATGCTGCTGGTGAAAAAGCGCACCCACCTGGCTGCCTATGAAAGCGCACTGCGCGAGGCCGGCATTCCTTTCCTGTCGGACCGGCGTGGCGGCCTGCTGCAGTCGCTGGAAGTAGCGGACCTGATTGCGCTGCTGAATTTCCTGATCACGCCGGGCGACAGCCGCGCGCTGGCCCATGTGCTCCGGAGCCCGGTCATGGGCGCGGCCGACGATGACCTGATTGTCCTTGCGCAGCGCAGCGAGGCAAGCTGGTGGCAACGGCTGCAGGCCATCGTGCAGGATGGCGCGTCGGAGGCTCTCTGCCGCGCCGCGATGCTGCTCGAACGGTGGCTGGCGATTGCGCCGCGGCTGCCGGTGCACGACCTGCTGGACCGCATGCTGGACGAAGGCGAGCTTGCCGCGCGGTACGCGCAGGCAGCAACGCCGCTTGCGCGCAGCAAGGTGCTGGGCAATATCGAGGCCTTTACCGCGCTGGCGCTGAACCTCGATGCAGGACGTTATCCCAGCCTGCCGAAGTTCATCGACGCGCTGCGCGTCATGCAGAACGGGCTCGACAACGAGGCGCCGGACGAAGCTAGCGTCGATGCCGCCGTCGACGCGGTGCGCATCATGACCATTCACAGCGCCAAGGGCCTGGAAGCGCGCATCGTGGCGATCCTGGACGCCAACCACAGCGAGCCGGCGCGCGACGATGTCGGCATCCTGTGCGACTGGCCGCAGGACGCCGACATGCCACGTCATTTTTCCGCCTTTGCGCGGCAGGACGAACGAGGCGCCGCGCGCGATGCGCTGTTCGAGGAAGAGCAGGGGTTCAGGCGGCAGGAAGACTGGAACCTGCTGTACGTGGCGGCGACGCGCGCAAGAGACCTGCTGATCGTCAGCGGTGTCGCCGGCAAGCGCGGCGCCGGCGCCGATGGCGTGGTCGAAGGCAGCTGGTACGACCGGCTGGGCGCCGCGCAGGCGATGACGCCGCAGGCATCCGCCCTGCGCGGCCTGGCCGGGTGCGAGCAGGAATTCAGTCTGGCGTTGTTTGCGCCGCAAGCCATGCCGGGCGCAACGCCGCCCGAGCCCGAGCCCGGGCTGATTAACTCGAGCGCGGCCATCGACGAAGGCATTGCGCTGCACGCGCTGCTTGAACGGCTGACCGACGGCGGTGCCTGGCCCGTACAGATTCCCGATGCCGCCACGGTTGCCCGCTGGCTGGGTTGCAGCTTCGCGCTGGCCGGCATCGTGCAGGCGCAGGCCGGCGCCGTCCTGTCGCAAGCCGCACTGCGGCGCTTCTTCGATCCCGCGCTCCACCACGCTGCGCGCAACGAGATGGAGGTCATTGCAGAGGGCCGCCTGCTTCGCCTGGACCGGGTCGTCATCTTCGACGACGAGGTGTGGGTGCTCGACTACAAGCGCGCCTATCTCGACATGGAACGGGCAGACTACGCGGACCAGCTCGCGCAATACCGTTCGGCGCTGCGCGCCGTGTTCGGCGAGCGCAGGGTGCGCTCGGCATTGATCACCGTCGACGGCCGCCTGTGGGAGCTTGATTAGCCTGTGACGGGGCGTTCACTGCCGTCGCTGCCGCTGGGGTAGGGGGCTCGTAGCGAAGCGCGGCTGCAACCCGACCCGACAGCCTGTATTTCCACGCGTTACCTGAGTAGCCGGTTCGACCGCGGCAGCCGATGATCAAGGCCCGATTCGGCAAGGCCTGGCTCGCCCACACCGAAGACGCACGTTCGCAGCAGATGGCGGCACGATGCGTATTGCCGGAATATATTGACGTTACTTTATCGCCGCCACTATAGTTGCGGGATGATTTCAGAATTCGACCTACTTTCCGACAAGATAAGCAAGCTGGTGCAGGTGATGCAGTCGTTGCGCCAGCAAAATCTTGAACTGCGCCAGCAGATCGAAGCGCAGCGCGCCGAGATGCGCCTGCAGATCGAAGCCCTCAGCGCCGACAAGGCCAGCCTTGCCGCCCGCATGAGCGAAGCCCATGACCGGATGACAGCGGTGCTTGAACAGCTGCCGGCGCCGGAACCCGAAGTCGAGCAGCCCGAACAACCGCATGACGAGGATTCGCATGAGCCAGCTTAACGTCATGATCATGGGGCAGTCATTCGCCCTGACCTGCAAGGAAGGCGAGGAGGGCGCGCTGCTGCAGGCGGTGCGCTACCTCGACCAGCGCATGTCGGCAATCCGCGATGCCGGACGTATCAAGGGCAATGACCGCATTGCCGTCATTGCTGCGCTCGGCATGGCGGCCGAACTGCTGGCGACCCGGGCGCCGCAGGGGCCGCTCGCAGGCCAGAGCATGGCCGAAGTGAAACAAAAAATTGGCGAGATGCATGCTGTACTCGACGCTGCCCTTGCGTCCAAATAAAGCCTGCAGGATTTGCCGCCAAAAGGTTTGACATGCGAGCCGATTAGCGTATCCTTTGTCTCTCCTGCCGTGTTCGCCATTGCCATATATTCCTTGAACCATTTATGTGCATAGGTTGTGGAATATAGTTTGACGGGTGTGAGCGTCGCTAGTCCGATGAGCCCGAAGTTGAACTGCCTGCGACCGCCTTGAACCTCATGGTTCGGGATGCCGGCAAAGCGACACAGGCGGGACTTGATACCAGGCGGCTGCATTTCGATGCAGCCGTTTTTTTTCGTCCATTTTTTCCATTTAACTGGTCGCAGGGAAAGGCAATCGCATGCGTTACTGGCTGATGAAGTCCGAGCCCGAGGAAGTGAGCATCGACGATGCGCTGGCCGCACCGGACCGCATCGTCCCATGGACAGGCGTTCGCAATTACCAGGCCCGCAATTTCATGCGCGACGCCATGCAGGTCGGAGACGGTGTGTTGTTCTACCACTCGGGCTGCGCGGTTCCCGGCATCGTCGGCATTGCCGAGGTGGCGAGCAGCGCCTACCCGGATCCGACCCAGTTCGATCCTGCCAGTCCTTACCACGATGCGAAGTCCACGCACGAGACGCCGCGCTGGCAACTGGTGGACGTGCGCGCGCTGCGCCGGACCCGGTTGCTGCCGCTGGCTGCATTGCGGGCAGACCCGGCGCTGGAAGGGCTGATGCTATTGCAGCGGGGCAGCCGCCTGTCGATCACGCCGGTCTCAAGCGCCGACTGGCAGCATATCCTTCGCTTGCTGGCCTGATGCAAGGCCGTTGAAGGGGGCGCCTGCTGGTGTCGTACCCACCACCGCCACCGTCACCGTTACCCCTGGGGGTTGGAGCGGAGCCGGGCAGGCCGAATCCGCTCTCTAGAGCATTTTCATGCTGGCTTGAATCAGAAGCGCCGCTTCTGCGTAGCGACCGTTGCCATTCCATTGAGCCCCGCGCAGCGACTGTTGCAGTTGCAGTTGCAGTTGCAGTTGCAGTTGCAGTTGCAGTTGCCGTGGCTTTTGACGTGGGTCCCCGTCGATGGCGACACGTCGCTGGCGCCGAAATCGGATAA
>CAUQYP010000095.1:0-15017 GCA_963522035.1 uncultured Noviherbaspirillum sp.
GGCGGCACCTGCTGCAGCGGCACCCGCACCCGTTGCCCCTGCACCCGCTGCACCGGCACCCGCTGCGGCAGCGCCCGCGCCGGTTGCGGCTCCCGCCGCTGCTCCCCTTGCAGCCGACGGCGCCAAGCCCCACGCGTCGCCGTCCATCCGCAAGTTTGCGCGTGAGCTGGGTGTCGACCTGGCGCAGGTGCGCGGCAGCGGTCCGAAAGGCCGCATCACGCAGGAAGACGTGCAGGGTTATGTGAAGGGTGTGATTGCCGGCGGCGCTGCAGCCGCGCCTGTGGCCGCGACGACAGCAAAAGGCGGTGGCGGTGGCGGACTCGACCTGCTGCCATGGCCGTCGCTGGACTTCAGCAAGTTCGGCGCGACCGAACTGCAGCCGCTGTCGCGCATCAAGAAGATCAGCGGGCCCAACCTGCATCGCAACTGGGTAATGATTCCGCATGTGACCCAGTACGACCAGGCCGACGTCACCGACCTGGAGGAATTCCGCAAGGCCTCGAATGCGGCCATGGCCAAGTCGGGCGTCAAGCTGACCATGCTGGCCTTCGTCATCAAGGCCTGCGTCGCGGCGCTGAAGAAGTACCCGGTCTTCAATTCCTCGCTGGACGCCAAGGGCGAGAACCTGATCCTCAAGCAGTATTACCACATCGGCTTCGCCGCCGACACGCCGAACGGCCTGGTGGTCCCGGTCGTCAAGGACGCCGACAAGAAAGGCATTGCGCAGATTGCGCAGGAAATGGGCGAGCTCTCGGCCCAGGCCCGCGACGGCAAGCTGAAGCCGGCCGACATGCAGGGCGCAAGCTTCACCATTTCCTCGCTGGGCGGCATCGGCGGCACCGCGTTCACGCCCATCATCAATGCGCCGGAAGTCGCCATCCTCGGCCTGTCCAAGTCCGAGATCAAGCCGGTCTGGGACGGCAAGACCTTCGTGCCGCGCCTGATGATGCCGACCTCGCTGTCGTATGACCACCGCGTCATCGACGGCGCGATGGCGGCGCGCTTTTCGGTCTACCTGACCGAGGTGCTGGCCGACATGCGCAAGACGCTGCTGTAACGACGCCGGCCGGGCACGCCAAGCACGCGCGCCCGCCATTTGCACGGAGACCCGCAATGACCACATGTGTCGTCGTCAGGAAGAATGGCCAGGCAGCCATCGCGGCCGATTCGCTGGTGACCTTCGGCGACACCCGCTTGCCGGGCAACTACGAAGCCAACAGCAAGATCTTTCGCGTCGGCGCGTCGCTGGTGACGCTGGCAGGCACCACCGCGCATTTCCCGGTCATGCGCAAGGTGCTGGCGGAATTGGGCGACGACTGCCGGCTGGGCAGCCGGGACCAGGTGTTCGAGACCTATACCCGGGTGCATAACGTGCTGAAGGAAAAATATTTCCTGAACACGCGGGAAGACGAGGACGATCCGTACGAGTCGTCGCAGCTGATCTCGCTGATTGCAAACCCGCAAGGGATCTTCGGTGTGTACTCATACCGGGAGGTGTTCAGCTTCGACCGTTTCTGGGGCATAGGCAGCGGCCGCAACTTTGCCCTTGGCGCCATGCACGCGGTGTACGACAAGCTCGACACGGCGCGCGAGATTGCCGAAGTGGGTGTCGCGGCGGGCATCGAGTTCGACAAGAACTCGGCCGGGCCGCTGCAGATTTACAGTATTGCGCTGCAATGAATGAGAGATCCTCCTGCCTGGCCTTACAGGGAGGAATAACAAACCCCGGCGCGCGCAATGCGGCTGGCCGGGACGAACATGGAGCGAAGCGATGAGCCTGGTTGACGTCAAGGTACCCGACATCGGGGATTTCAAGGAAGTGGAAGTGATCGAGGTGCTGGTCAAGCCGGGCGACAGGATCGCAGTCGACCAGTCGCTGATTACCGTGGAGTCGGACAAGGCCAGCATGGAGATTCCGTCGAACCAGGCTGGCGTGGTCAGGGAGCTCAAGGTCAAGGTCGGCGACAAGGTCGCCGAGGGCTCGCTGATGCTGGTGCTGGAAGCCGAAGGCGATACGCAGCAGGCTGCGCCTGCCGCGGCACCGTCAGCGGCTGCAGCGCCTGCGCCTGCTGCAGCACCTGCGGCGCCGGCGCCCGCGCAGGCTGCCGCGCCTGCCGGGCTCATCGATGTCGAGGTGCCCGACATTGGCGACTTCAAGGAAGTCGAAGTGATCGAACTGCTGGTCAAGCCGGGCGACACGGTGGCAGTGGACCAGTCGCTGATCACGGTCGAGTCCGACAAGGCCAGCATGGAAATTCCGTCCAACCAGGCAGGCGTGGTCAAGGAGCTGAAGGTCAAGGTCGGCGACAAGGTGTCGAAGGGTTCGCCGCTGCTGGTGCTGGAAGGACAGGGCGCTGCGCCTGCTGCTCCTTCATCGGCTGCAGCCGCACCTTCTGCTGCCTCCGCGGCGGCTGCGCCGGCCGCTGCTGCGCCGACTGCAGCGTCGTTTGCCGGCACTGCCGACATCGAATGCGAAACCCTGGTGCTGGGCGCCGGCCCTGGCGGCTATACCGCCGCCTTCCGTGCCGCCGACCTCGGCCAGAAAGTCGTGATGGTCGAGCGTTATCCGTCGCTCGGCGGCGTCTGCCTGAACGTAGGTTGCATCCCGTCCAAGGCCTTGCTGCACGCGGCGAAAGTCATTACCGAAGCCGAGGAAATGTCGCACTTCGGCGTGAAGATGTCCGCACCGGAAATCGAGCTCGACACGCTGCGTGGCTGGAAGGACGGCGTGGTCAAGAAGCTGACCGGCGGCCTGTCCGGCCTGGCAAAGGCGCGCAAGGTGCAGGTGGTGCAGGGAAAGGCGGCGTTCTCGTCGCCGAACACGTTGACGGTTGAAACATCCGAGGGCAACAAGACCATCTCGTTCAAGAACGCGATCATTGCCGCCGGCTCCTCGGTCGCGCGCATTCCGGGCTTTCCCTACGACGACCCGCGCGTGATCGACTCGACCGGCGCACTGGAACTGCGGCAGATACCCAAGCGTATGCTGGTCATCGGCGGCGGCATCATCGGGCTGGAAATGGCCTGCGTCTACGACGCACTGGGCACAAAGATCACCGTGGTCGAGTTCCTCGACGGCCTGATCCCTGCAGCCGACCGAGACATCGTCAAGCCGCTGCAGAAGCGCATCGAAAAGCGTTACGAGGGCATCTACCTGAAGACCAAGGTGACCAAGCTGGAAGCCCGGGAAGACGGCCTGCTGGCGACTTTCGAGGGCGACAACGCGCCTGCCGAACCGCAGCTGTACGACATGGTGCTGATGGCGGTGGGCCGCCGTCCGAACGGCAAGGAAATCGGCGCCGACAAGGCCGGCGTCATCGTCAGCGAGCGCGGCTTCATCCCGGTCGACAGGCAGCAGCGCACCAACGTCGGCCATATCTATGCCATCGGCGACATCTGCGGCGACCCGATGCTGGCGCACAAGGCCACCAACGAAGCCAAGGTCGCAGCGGAAGTCATTGCCGGCCACAAGGTCGAGTTCGACGCCATGACCATCCCGTCAGTTGCCTACACCGATCCCGAAGTGGCATGGATGGGCCTGACCGAGAATGACGCGAAGGCGCAGGGCATCCCCTACGAAAAGGCCAACTTCCCGTGGGCCGCGTCCGGCCGCGCACTGGCGATGGGCCGCGACGACGGCGTCACCAAGCTGCTGTGGGACCCGGCGACCAGGCGCATCATCGGCGCCGGCATTGTCGGCGTGAATGCCGGCGAGCTGCTGGCGGAAACCGTGCTGGCGATGGAAATGGGCGCCGACCTGGAAGACCTGGCGCTGACCGTGCATGCGCATCCGACCCTGTCGGAAACGCCGATGTTCGCGGCGGAGATGGGGCTGGGGGTGATTACGGATCTGTACGTGCCGAAGAAGAAGTAGGGGCATACCCGCAGGAAGAAAAAAGGGCGCTTCGGCGCCCTTTTTGCATTTGGCTGAAAGTAAGGCGAACGGTATCAAGGCCGATGTTTCACAACGAAGTACGTTCACCGGGAACGGGATTTCGACGGAGTTAAAGTGGGTGCGATATGTATTCCAAAAGCATTAGCCCAAATGGATGGAATCTTTGGGTATCAGGTCGTAACGAAAATTAAATCCAACGGAGAAAGCAAGACATCATTTGTCAAAAAAAATTTCCTGGACTGGGTATACGATGTCGTTTTCAAGCTGGAAAAAATGCCGCAAACCCGCGTAAAAACGATAGCAGCGTTTAAGCAAATTGCAGAGCAAATCAAGGGTGCAGATGATGGCCAATTTAACGCGCTCATTGAAACTTATGCAGACAACAACGACCCTATCGACTACGAAAAAATAAGGGAGGTGCTGCGAACATCGCTTGAACCCCACCCCCCGCGCATTTATTCACGCCCCGTGTCCATTTCTAACGGTAATAAATCGGGCATCGATGCGGCCGTGACACATTTCAAGAAACTGTATTTGCAGAACATACGAAAAAGTGTCTGTAGGGAAGAAGATAACGTGGAGATTTTTCGGGAAGGGCCATCTGGTCAGGTATCCGACGAAAATCTTGCCGCGCTCTCTATTTCAATGTTTCACCATTTTAAATCTGGTGGAAAGGAAGTGAGCATTGTTGAGCCGGATTTTATCGTTGCCACCCGGATGGAGCTTAAACAGTATGAAACTCTCAGTTCGTTGGGGACGCAATATGGACCTAAATATAGTTTACGTATGGAAATTCTCAAGTTCCGTTTGGAAATGAAAAATGCCTACCCCACAATGCCAGTTGAGCAAGTGAAAGCCGAATCGAAAAAGGCTTTTGCGGCGAGTAAAGAACACCTGAGAAAATTGACGGCATCCTAGAAATAATTCGTTTCTTTGAAATTTATGCCTATTTATAATTATTGCCGCTGCTTAATACAACGGCAATTTGTTTTTTGCTACATTCTGCCGCTCCATTCATCGCCAACATTTATACCAGTGTCAGGACCTGCGTTCACATACGAGAAAATCCTATGTCTAGATGTTGTAGCTCACGAGCTACAATGCGCGCATGTACTCTGTCAATCAGACCCAACCATTCCCAGGTCATGGCGTACCGAACGAAATCTGTGGCGCCGATTCATCACCTTGATGCGTAGGGTGTAAAAAGCGAAGCGCATTACACCATGGCCGATGAACAGGCATCGCCTGCAAGCGACGAGAGGAGTCGCCACATGATTGCAGAAAAGCCAAGTCAGAGCGTAAAACCGGCGCCAGCCGACGAAGTGCGCGATTTCACACCCGAAGAACTCGCGCTGTCGCCGTTCGATGCCGCCGAGTTTCTCGATTCCGAAGAATCCATCAGCGCCTATCTCGCTGCGCTGCTGGAAGAAGGCAACCCCAAGGCGTTTGCGGCAGGGCTGGGTGACGTGGCGCGCGCCAGAGGCATGTCGCAGGTGGCGCGGGATGCGGGTGTGTCCCGTGAAAGCCTTTATCGCGCTTTGTCCGGCGAAGGCAACCCGGAATTCGGGACAATTTTGAAAGTGATGCGGGCATTGGGACTCAAGCTGGTCTCGCAGCCGGCACGCACTCATCCTGACGATGGCGCAGACGCGTGATCAACGAAGGCACTCAGCCGCCGCGTCCATGCCGGCTGAGTGCTTCATGGCTTGCTGACTACTTCGCCTCCGCCGCCTCCATCGTCTCCAACACTTCTGCCAGCATCGCAATCATCTGGTCGATCTCCTCCTTGCTGACATTCAGCGCCGGCATGAAGCGCAGCAAGTCCGGCCGCGGCGAGTTCAGCAGCAGTCCTACCGGCCCCATCTCGCGCGCCATCTCGACGATTTGCGGCCCGATCGGGCGGCCGAGCTTCAGTGCCCGCAGCAATCCCTCGCCGCGCTCGCCAGCCAGGCCAAAACGCTCGGTCAGTTTCAGCAACTCGCCGCGCAGGTATTGGCCCTTTTCCCGCACCGATTCCATGAAGCCCGGCGCCTGCAGTGCCGCCAGCACCGCGCCGCCCACCGCGGTCATCAGCGGGTTGCCGTTGTAGGTGCCGCCCTGGTCGCCGGGTTCGAAGCAGGCGACCGCTTCCTTGCACAGCATCGCCGACAGCGGCACGCCGCCGCCGATGCCCTTGCCCAGCGTCATGATGTCCGGCTCGACGCCTGACAACTGGTAGGCGAACAGCTCGCCGCAGCGGCCCATGCCGCTTTGCACTTCATCGACGATCAGCAGCAGATTGTGTTTGGCGGTGAGTTCACGCAGCGCCTGCATGAATTCGCGGGTAGCGGGAATCACGCCGCCTTCGCCCTGCACCGGCTCCAGCATCACCGCCACGGTGCGGTTGCTGATGAGTTTCTCGACGCTGCCGATGTCGTTCAGGTCGGCCTTGTGGAAGCCTGACACCTGCGGCGCAAAGATCTTGTCCCAGCCGGGCTTGCCGCTGGCCGACATGGTGGCCAGCGTGCGGCCGTGGAAGCTGTGGTCGAAGGTGATGATTTCATGGCGGCTTTCGCCATGCGCGTTCGGGTTCTTCTGGCCCCACTTGCGCGCCAGCTTGATCGCGCTTTCATTCGCTTCGGCGCCGCTGTTGGCGAAGAACACGCGGTCGTAGCAGGACGCGGCGCACAGCGCCGAGGCCAGCGACACCATCGGTTCGTTATAGAACGCCGGCGATGGGTTAATCAGCTTTTTCGCCTGCGCAGCCAGCGCGTCCTGCACGCATTGCGGCGAGTGGCCGAGGCAGTTGACGGCCCAGCCCTGCAGGTAGTCGAGATAGCGCTTGCCCTGGTGGTCGGTCAGCCACATGCCGTCGCCTTCGACGAAGACCAGCGGCGGCCGGGTGGTGATGGTGAGCAGCGCGTCGGTGTCGTACTGGCTGAATTCCATTTGATGGCTCCTGTTCAAAAAAAAAGCCACAGGGCTGACCTGTGGCTTGGTGATTTTCTAACACTCACGTGCACGGCTTCCCGGGGATAAAGGTCGGGGAGCGGCGTCGCGAGAGTGTCGTGAAAGATTGCATGCGGCCGATAGTATGATTTTTGGCCGGATGCGTCAAACCTTCAGCGCCCAAGCTTGCGCAATCAGGGTGGCGCGAGGTCGGCTTCGGAGGTGAAGGCATCCGCGTAGAACTCGTCCGCAGGCAGGCCGCAGCGCGCAACGAAATCGTTCTGCGCCGCTTCCACCATGGCCGGCGCGCCGCAGGCATAGACCTGGTAGCCGGACAGGTCGGGCAGGTCCTGCATCACGGCCTGGTGGACGAAACCGCTGCGGCCCTGCCAGTTGTCCTCGGGTTTCGCGTTGGATATCACTGGCACGTAGCGAAATTCCGGCAGCGTCTCCGCCCATTCGCGGCACAGCGCGTCCATGTACAGGTCGCCGGGCCGGCGGCCGCCCCAGTACAGCGTGATCGGCCGTGCCAGCCGGTTGTGCTGCGCCTGCTCGACCATGGCCTTGATCGGCGCAAAACCGGTGCCGGACGCCAGCATCACGATGGGCTTGGCGCTGTCCTCGCGCAGGAAGAAGGTGCCGAGCGGCCCTTCAAATCGGAGGATGTCGCGCTCCTTCATGGTGTTGAAGACATGGTCGGTGAAGATGCCGCCGGGCAGGTGGCGGATATGCAGCGTCAGCTGTTCGTCCAGGTGCGGCGCATTGGCCATGCTGTAGCTGCGGCGGCGGCCGTCCTTCAGGATGAACTCGATGTACTGGCCGGCGCGGTACTGCAGCCGCTCGTTGGCCGGCAGCTGCAGCGACAGCACGATGACGTCGTCGGTCACGCGGTCGATCCTGGCGACCCGGGTCGGCATCTTCTTGATCGGGAATTCGCCGATGCCCAGCACTTCACGGGCCTCGATCACCAGGTCGCTGTGCGGCGTGGCGCAGCAGAACAGCGCGAAACCGCGCGCCTCGTCGGCCACCGGCAGCGCCCGTTCCTGGTGGGCGCGGTGGCTGACCTCGCCCGCCAGCAGCTTGCCGCGGCAGCTGCCGCAGGCGCCGTTCTTGCAGCCGTAGGGCAAGCCGACACCGGCGCGGATGGCAGCGGCCAGCACGGTCTCGTCTTCGTCGCAATCGAATTGGCGGCCGCTGGGCTCTACCGTTACCTGGAAAGTCATACAATCCCGCAGATGAAAAAATTGTCCATGAATAAAATCGGCAAGCCGCGCTTGCTGCTGGTCGGTTGCGGCGATGTCGGCATGCGCATGCTGCCGCTGCTGCGCGAACGTTTCCGGGTCTATGCCGTCACCAGCCAGCCCGGGCGCCATGCCGAACTGCGCGCCGCCGGCGCGGTGCCGCTGACTGCCGACCTGGACCAGCCGGCGACACTGGCGCGGCTGGCGCGGCTGGCCCGTTTCATCGTACACCTGGCGCCGCCGCCGTCTGCCGGCACGGTCGATACCCGCACGCGCAACCTGGCCGCCATTTTACCCGAGGGGGCGGCGCTGGTTTATGTCAGCACCACCGGCGTCTACGGCGACTGCGGCGGCGCGGCGTTCGACGAAACCCGGCCGGTGCGTCCGGCCAACCCGCGCGCGGTGCGGCGGGTCGATGCCGAGCGCACGCTGCGCCGCTGGGCGAAACGCTCGGGCAGCCGGCTCGCCATCCTGCGGGTGCCGGGCATTTATGCCCAGGATCGCTTGCCGCTGGAGCGGCTGCAGAAGGGCATGCCGGCGCTTCGGCAGGAAGAGGATGTTTATACCAATCACATCCATGCCGACGACCTGGCAAGGCTGATCGTTCTTGCCCTGTTTCGTGCCGCACCGATGCGCCTCTATCACGCGGTCGACGACAGCGACATGCGCATGGGCGACTACTTCGACGCGGTAGCCGATGCCTGCGGCCTGCCGCGCCCGCCGCGGTTGCCGCGCGAGCAGCTGCGCGAGGCGGTGTCGCCGATGATGCTGTCCTTCATGTCGGAATCGCGGCGGCTGCAAAACCGCAGGATAGTGGAAGAGTTGGGGATGCGGCTCAGGTATCCGACGGTGGCGGGGATGTTGTCGTCCGTTGACTTGCAGCCCGCGTCGGGTACGGCGTCGGTGGTGAGCAGGTAACTCACAGGGAAATATCCCTGGACCCGGTCTGCTCACGTTCGAAGGCGGCGTCATCCAGCCCGTAGAGCGGCGGGCCTTGCATGAATTCCACGAAAGATCGGCCACGCCCGCACAGCTTGTCGAAATCGGCGGGCGACAGCAATATGCCGACCGGACGGCCACCCAGGGAAATTTGTTGCGGTCCGTCGTGTTCGGCCAGTTCGATCACTTCAAGAAAACGCGCCTTGGCGTCCTCTATTTCCCATGTCTGCATGAAAACCTCCGGCTAGTCTGAGCAAGCTTGCCAGACTAGCACGCTCCGGCGGTACGACGCCCCTACTGCGTGACTTCCAGCAGCGTCACATGCCCGTCGGCCGCGTTCCAGCTGCGGCCGACCAGGCGCTCGCCGTTGAACTCGGCCTGCACCGCACGCGGCGCGTCTTCCTGCAGCAGCAGCTTGCTGACCGACAGCATGCCGCCGCGCGGCGGCAGGCCGCCGGGGGCGCGGCCGTCGAGCATCATGCGGTCGCGGGCGACATCAAGGTAGCCACGCGGCCGGGTGAGCACCACGATCTGCTTCGCGTTGCGGTCGGCGTCGGCGATGCGTTCCGGGCGCAGCATGATGATGTCGCTCGACCGCGGGAAGCCGCTGCGGTAGATGTGCGTGGTCGCATAGCCAGGCGCGCTGACCACGAATTCATACGGTACGCCGGGCTGCGCCTTGAAGGGCCCCCATTTGCCATCGTTGAAGATGGTCTGCGTGTGCACTGCCTGGCCGACGCGGCTGCCGGCGTCGGGGCCGTCACGCTGGACGGCATAGACCTCCAGCCGTGCGCCGGGCAGGGGCAGGTTATTGGTGAAATTGCCCGTCTTCGCATCATTGGATTTCACACCCAGTCCGGTCACCATGCCTGCCAGCGTGACCGTCGATTCCGGCACGATGCCCGCCGTTGCCGGCGCGCGGCCGGTAATGAAGCGGTAAGTCGCCTCGAATGCCGGCGCGCTGTACGAGGTTTCGCGATGGTCGATAGCGGGAATGACGACGTTCTGCGCGCCCTTGAGCTCCGGACCGGCATAGCTAACACCGGTGGGCTTGCCGTTCGTGCCGGGCCAGCCGGCATCGGGCTGGGCAAACTTGTCATTGTCTGCAGAGCGTATCGTCATCCAGCGTACCGGCCCGGCAACCTCGTCGCCGGCGGCATTCTTGGGCGCGTTCAGGCCGGCCAGGAACGGGCCTGTGCCGGAGAACTCGCTGCCTTCACGGTCGCCGGCCCGGGACCACACGCCGTGGTTGGGCGTGCCGCCGAGGATGGCATGCGACACCTTGACCGTGCCGGACTGGATGACATTGCGGATCGCATAGCCGCCACGCGAATTTCCCACAAGCACGACCTGCTTCGCGCCGGTCTGGCGCAGCACCTTGTCGATCTCGCTGTTCAGGTAGTCCCGGTGCTCGGCAGTGGACGAACGGCCAGGCTCGGCTTTGGCGTCTTCGGTGCGGGCGAGCGGATAGGGAAGGTTGATCGCATGCAGCCGCGAACGCGGCCAGCCGTTGCTCTCGAAGCGCCAGAACGTGGTTTGCCATAGCGCGGCAGTGTCGCCGTTGCCGTGCACGAACACGATGGGCGGGGTGGCGTCGGTGACGGCGGCGTCGTTTGTGCCGGCGGTCCGGTTGCCGTCGACGGTGGCGCAGCCTGCGCCGAGCAGTGCGGCAGCCATGAGGGGAAAGGTGGAAATGCGCGTAAGGGAAAGGGCCATCTTGTCTCCGGATTGTTATCGATGAATTTTAAGGACGGTACACGAACGTCCGCCGCTTTGCCACACTGAAACGGCGCGGCCGAATGAAACAAGCTTGCGCCGGTGTAAAAATTACACGACGGATACCGGTATCGCGGCCCCTGCGCAACTCACGCGGCAAGTGCAGGCTGTCGTGGCAGGGCGTGGTACCGAATTTGCATCAGTCCTGCCCGATGCGGTGCGGCATGACGCCGGGCCGCCGTTTGCAGACAGGCCAAGACCATGGACAAGGATTCACCCGATCACCGTCCGGAACCCGACGACGCCGGGACCGCACCCGCCATTTCCCGGCGCGGTTTCATCCAGGCCACGGTGGCGACGCTGGGCGGCCTGGCCGCGCCGCTAGGCATGGCGGAAGCGGCGCCGCGCGCGAAGAACGCGCCGGCAGCAGATGCCGCGATGCCGCTCGTCCTGCGCATCAATGGGACCGAGCACCGGCTTACATTGGAACCGCGCGTCACGTTGCTCGACGCGTTGCGCGAAGTCGTCGGGCTGACCGGCTCCAAGAAAGGCTGTGACCGCGGCCAGTGCGGCGCCTGCACGGTGCTGGTCGAGGGCAGGCGCATCAATGCCTGCCTGACGCTGGCGGTCATGCATGACGGCCAGGAAATCACCACCATAGAAGGCCTGGGCCAGGCCGGTGCGCTGCATCCGCTGCAAGCGGCCTTCATCGAGCGCGACGCGTTCCAGTGCGGCTACTGCACGCCGGGGCAGATCTGCTCGGCGGCGGGCCTGCTGAAGGAAGCCGCGGCCAACACCGCGAGCGCGGTCACGCCCGACGTGCGCAAGATTGCCGTCGTACTGGACGACAGCGAG
The DNA here is from genome assembly GCA_963522035.1 of uncultured Noviherbaspirillum sp. Taxonomy (GTDB): domain Bacteria; phylum Pseudomonadota; class Gammaproteobacteria; order Burkholderiales; family Burkholderiaceae_D; genus Noviherbaspirillum_A. The sequence goes on from CAUQYP010000095.1 coordinate 11,575, forward strand.
ATCCGCGAGCGCATGAGCGGCAACCTCTGCCGCTGCGGCGCTTATCCCAATATCGTCGCTGCTGTCCGGGACGTCGCCGGCAGCAAGGCCTGACCCGGAGCGCAGCCCATGAACCCGGTTTCCTACGAACGCGCGGCCGATGTCGACCAGGCGGTGCGCCTGGCCCAGCAGCCTGGCGCACGCTTCATCGGCGGCGGCACCAACCTGCTCGACCTGATGAAGGGCGGCGTCGAGGCGCCGCAGCGCCTGATCGATGTCAGCCGGCTGCCGCTGGCTGCCATCACGGAGTTGCCGCAAGGCGGCGTGCGCATCGGCGCACTGGCGCGCAACAGCGACACCGCCAACCACGCGCTGATACGGCAGCGCTACCCGCTGCTGACGCAGGCCTTCCTGTCGGGCGCGTCGCCGCAGTTGCGCAACATGGCGACCGTGGGCGGCAACCTGATGCAGCGCACCCGCTGCTACTACTTCTACGACACGGCCTTCGACATGTGCAACAAGCGCAGTCCGGGCTCCGGCTGCGCGGCGAAGGAAGGCTACAACCGCATCCACGCGATCCTCGGCGCCAGCGAGCAGTGCATCGCGACCAATCCGTCCGACATGAACGTGGCGCTGGCAGCGCTCGACGCGGTGGTGCGGGTGCGCGGCGCCGGCGGCGAGCGGGCGATACCGATTGCCGAGTTTCATACGCTACCGGGCGACACGCCGCAGCGCGACACCACGCTGCGGCCCGGCGAGCTGATCACGGGCATCGACCTGCCGCCGCCGGCGTTCGCCGACCATGCGCATTACCTGAAGGTGCGCGACCGCGCCAGCTATGCGTTCGCGCTGGTGTCGGTGGCGGCGGCGCTGCAGATGGAAAACGGCGTAGTGCGGCAGGCCCGCATCGCGCTGGGCGGCGTGGCCCACAAGCCGTGGCGCGCCACCGAGGCGGAGGCCATGCTGGTCGGGAAGACGCTCGACGACGCGCTGCTCAAGCAGTGCGCGGCGGCGGCGCTGGCCGGCGCCCGCGCCTATGAACACAACGCCTTCAAGATAACCCTGGCCCAACGGGCCATCACGCGCGCGGTGCGCATCGCGGGGCAGACAGCATGAGCCTGATCGGACAGCCACTGAGCCGGGTTGACGGCATACGCAAGGTCACCGGCAGCGCGACCTTCTCGGCGGAGCACAAGATACCGCGCCTGGCGCATGCGGTGCTTGTGATGAGCACGGTCGCCAGCGGCCGCATTGCCCGCGTCGACAGCAAGGAAGCCGAGAAGATGCGCGGCGTGATCGCCGTCATCACGCACCTGAACGCGCCGCGGCTGCCCGCCGGCGGCAAGGCCAGCCAGCCGCCGGCGGGACGCGTGCTGAACCTGCTGCAGGACGACCGCGTGCATTATCAAAACCAGCCGGTAGGCCTGGTGGTGGCCGACACGCTCGAACATGCGCTTGACGCGGCCCGCCATGTCCGGCTGACCTACCAGGCCGACCAGGCCAGCACTGATTTCGAAAAAGCCAAGCTGCAGCCGGTCGACCCGAAGAAGGCCAAGAGCAGTCCGGCCGACACCGATCGCGGCAAGCTCGACGACGGCATTGCTGCCGGCGCCGCCCAGATCGACGCAGCCTACCGCACGCCGGTCGAACACCATAACCCGATGGAGCCGCATGCCACCATCGCGGTCTGGGCGGGCGACCAGCTGACCCTGTACGACTCGACCCAGAACGTCAGCGGCGAGCGCAGCACGGTGGCCAGGACCCTCGGCATCTCGCCCGACAAGGTACGCGTAGTTTGCCCGTACGTCGGCGGCGGCTTCGGCTGCAAGGGATCGACCTGGTCGCACGTGGTGCTGGCCGCCATGGCCGCGCGCCGGGCGGGCAGGCCGGTGAAGCTGGTGCTGGAGCGGCCGCAGATGTTCGGCCCGGTAGGCCACAGGCCGCACACCGAGCAGCGCATGCTGCTGGCGGCGGGCAAGGACGGCGCGCTGACGGCGGTGCGCCACAACGTGATCGCCAGCACGTCGTTCCAGGAAGACTGGCTGGAATCGTCGGCGCTGGTCACGCGCATGATGTACGCGTCGCCGAACCAGCAGACCACGCACCGGCTGGCCCGGCTCAACACCGGCACCCCGACCTACACCCGGGCGCCGGGCGAGGCCAGCGGCAGTTTTGCGCTGGAGTGCGCGATGGACGAGCTGGCCTATGAACTGAAGGTCGACCCGGTCGACCTGCGCCTGCGCAATTACGCCGCGCGCGACCCGGAAAAGGACAAGCCGTGGTCCAGCAATGCGTTGCGTGAATGCTACCGGGTCGGCGCCGAGCGCTTTGGCTGGGCCAAACGCGACCCGCGCCCGATGTCCATGAGGAATGGCACGACCCTGATCGGCATGGGCATGGCGGCCGCGACCTATCCCGCCAACCGTTCCGCCGCCAGCGCCAGCGCCCGCCTGCTGAGCGATGGCAGCGCGGTGGTGCAGTCGGGCACCCATGACCTCGGCACCGGGACCTACACCGTGATGACGCAGGTGGCGGCCGAGGCGCTCGGGCTGCCGCCGGAAAAAGTGCGTTTCGAGCTCGGCGATTCGTCGATGCCCAGGGCGCCGGTGTCGGGCGGCTCGCAGTCGGTCGCCAGCGTGGCGCCGGCGGTGCAGGCCGCTGCCGCCGCGGTGCGGCGCAAGCTCGTGGCGCTGGCCATTGCCGACAGCCGCTCGCCGCTGTCGGGCGCCAATGTCGACGATGTCGTGTCGGAAAACGGCTGGCTCATGCTGCGCTCCGCAGTCGACCGGCGCGAGCCATATGCCGCCGTGCTGGCCCGCAACGGCGGTCGCGCGCTCGACGCCAGCGCAGAGTCCAAGCCTGGCAGCGAGAGGGAAGAATATTCGATGCACGCGTTCGGCGCGGTGTTCGCCGAGGTGCATGTCGATGCCGAGCTGGGCGAAATCCGGGTGCCGCGCATCAGCGGCGCCTACGGCGTTGGCCAGCTGCTCAATGAAAAGACCGCGCACAGCCAGCTGATGGGCGGCGTGGTCTGGGGTATCAGCATGGCGCTGATGGAAGCGACCGAATACGACCTGCGCACCGGCCGCCCGGTCAATGCCAATCTCGCGGAATACCATGTGCCGGTGAATGCCGACATCGGCATCATCGACATCGCCGTGGTGCCGGAGCAGGACACGCATATCAATTCGCTGGGCACCAAGGGCATCGGCGAGATTGGCATTACCGGTGTGGCGGCGGCGATCGCTAACGCCGTGTATCACGCTACCGGGAAACGGGTGCGGGATTTGCCGATCACGCTGGACAAGGTGCTGGGTTAGAGGGGTTTCATGCTGGCTTGCACCAGCAGCGCTACTTCCGCGCAGCGACAGTTGCTCTTGACGTTGCCGTTGCCGCTGCCTTTGACGCGGTTTTTGACGTGGGCCCCCGTCGATGGCGACACGTCGCTGGTGCCGAAATCGGAT
>CAUQYP010000096.1:0-14629 GCA_963522035.1 uncultured Noviherbaspirillum sp.
CCCGCGACCCCCGGCGTGACAGGCCGGTATTCTAACCGACTGAACTACCACTCCTTGTTACTGCTGAAAACCTGCAAGGCTTTCACCTGCCTGGACGCTGTGTTGGTGGGTGCTGAGAGGCTCGAACTCCCGACCTACGCCTTGTAAGGGCGCCGCTCTACCAACTGAGCTAAGCACCCGATATATGACCTTCAATATCACGCTAGCCAGCCAGGTCTTGCCGCTTGTCACCGCGGCAAAGGCAGCTAGTTTAGCGCATCTTTAAAGGCTTTGCCAGGCTTAAATTTTGGCACCTGGGATGCGGCGATGCTGATCTGGCCGCCTGTGCGCGGATTACGGCCGGTACGGGCCGCACGTTTGCCGACCGTGAACGTACCGAACCCGGCAAGGGTCACCGACCCGCTGTCTTTCAGTGTCGTGGTCACGGCGGACAGGACGGCTTCTAGCGCGCGCGTCGCAGTCACTTTGGGAATCTCGGCCGAAGCCGCAATATGGTCGATCAGTTCGGTTTTATTCATGGGCGTCCGTCCATCTGGTTAAGCGCTTGAAGGCCGTATTTTTTCGAACAAAAAACCGGTCATCGAGGAAGCAGGATCTTCTGCAGGCAGCCATTTAACTAGCCGGCGGAACGAGTGTCAAGCGTTCAACATTTGCGAATTTACAACAGGCAGACGAAAAAAATCGCGCCTCGGAAGGCGCGATTTTTAATGTTGCAACCGCCTAGTGCTTGACGACCGTGGGGTCCGTCTTGTCGGCAGGCTTGGCGACCGCCGCTTCGGCCAGTTCTTCTTCCGAGAGCGGCTCCGGATGCCGCTCCAGCGCGATCTCCAGCACCTTGTCGATCCAGCGCACCGGCACGATCTCGAGCTTGTTCTTCACGTTGTCAGGGATCTCGGCAAGATCCTTGACGTTCTGCTCCGGAATCAGCACCGTCTTGATTCCACCGCGGTGCGCCGCCAGCAACTTCTCCTTCAGGCCGCCAATCGGCAACACTTCGCCGCGCAGGGTGATCTCGCCGGTCATCGCCACGTCAGCCCGCACCGGGATACCGGTGAAGACAGACACCAGGGCCGTCGTCATTGCAATACCGGCGGACGGACCGTCCTTCGGCGTTGCGCCTTCCGGCACGTGGATATGGATGTCCGTCTTCTCGAACTGCTCCGGACGGATGCCCAGGGCCTTGGCGCGGCTGCGCACGACCGTGCGCGCGGCCTCGATCGACTCCTTCATCACGTCGCCCAGGGTGCCGGTGCGGATCACGCCGCCCTTGCCGGGCATGGTGATCGCCTCGATCGTCAGCAGGTCGCCGCCCACCTCGGTCCAGGCCAGGCCGACCACCTGGCCAACCTGGTTGTCCTTCTCGGCAACGCCGAAGTCGAAGCGCCGCACGCCGAGGAACTTGTCCAGGTTGTTCGAGCCGACCTCGACATGCTTGCCATCCTTGGCCAGCAGCAGCATCTTCACGACCTTGCGGCAGATCTTGGACACTTCACGTTCCAGCGAACGCACGCCGGCTTCCCGGGTGTAGTAACGGATGATGTCGCGGATCGCCTCTTCCGATACGGTGATCTCGCCTTCCTTCAAACCGTTGTTCTTGATCTGCTTGGGCAACAGGTAACGCTGGGCAATGCTGGTCTTCTCGTCCTCGGTGTAACCCGACAGGCGGATCACTTCCATCCGGTCCAGCAGCGCCGGCGGAATGTTGTACGAGTTCGAGGTCGCCACGAACATTACGTCCGACAGGTCGAAATCCACCTCGACGTAGTGGTCGGAGAAGGTATGGTTCTGCTCCGGGTCCAGCACTTCCAGCAATGCCGACGACGGATCGCCGCGGAAGTCCATGCCGAGCTTGTCGATCTCGTCGAGCAGGAACAGCGGATTGCGCACGCCGGTCTTGGACAGGCTCTGCAATATCTTGCCGGGCATGGAGCCGATGTAGGTACGGCGATGGCCGCGAATCTCGGCCTCGTCACGCACGCCACCCAGCGCCATGCGCACGAACTTGCGGTTTGTCGCCCGCGCAATCGACTGGCCGAGCGAGGTCTTGCCGACGCCCGGTGGGCCGACGAAGCACAGGATAGGCGCCTTCAGCTTGTCAACGCGCTGTTGCACGGCAAGGTATTCAAGGATGCGTTCCTTGACCTTGTCCAGGCCGTAGTGGTCGTCTTCCAGCACCTTCTCGGCGTTGGACAGGTCGTTGTTCACCTTGGACTTTTTCTTCCATGGCAAGCCGATCAGGGTGTCGATATAGTTCCGCACGACGGTCGCCTCCGCCGACATCGGCGACATCAGCTTGAGCTTCTTCAGCTCGCTCTGGGCCTTGTCGCGAGCTTCCTTGGGCATCTTGGCCAGCACGATTTTCTTCTCGAGCTCTTCGAGGTCCGCGCCCTCCTCGCCTTCGCCCAGCTCCTTCTGGATCGCCTTGACCTGCTCGTTCAGGTAATACTCGCGCTGCGACTTTTCCATCTGGCGCTTGACGCGGCCACGGATGCGCTTTTCCACTTGCAGGATGTCGAGTTCGCCTTCGAGCTGCCCGAGCAGGTGCTCATGGCGCTTGGCAACGTCGAAGATTTCGAGGATGACCTGCTTCTGCTCGAGTTTCAGCGGCAGGTGCGCGGCGATGGTGTCGGCCAGCCGGCCGGCATCGTCGATCCCGGCCAGCGAGGTCAGGATCTCGGGCGGGATTTTCTTGTTCAACTTCACGTACTGGTCGAACTGCTGGACGATCGCACGGCGCATTGCCTCGACCTCGGCCTCGTCGCCAGGCTCGGACTCGACCGGGGTCAGTTCCGCGGTGAAATGACTGTCGAGTTCGGTAATCTTGTGGATGCGCGCACGCTGCGCACCTTCGACCAGCACCTTGACGGTGCCGTCGGGCAGTTTCAGCATTTGCAGGATGTTGGCAACGCAGCCGATTTCATAGATATCCTCGGCAGACGGCTCGTCCTTGGCGGCGGCTTTCTGGGCAGCGAGCATGATGCTCTTGCCTTGCTCCATGGCGGCTTCCAGCGCCTTGATGGATTTTGGGCGGCCTACGAACAGCGGTATCACCATATGCGGAAAAACGACGACGTCGCGCAATGGCAGCAGCGGCAGTTGGGTAGGTGCGGTAACAGTAGAGGTAGTCGTCATGGCGGGCCTTATCAAAAATCCTGTTGATGATGTTGGCACGAGCGGCCGAAACACAAGCCCGGGCATCAACAAAAAACATGCTCGCACGCAAAACAAAAATGAAAAAGCCACTCACGTTTTTTATGCGCGGGTGGCTTTGCGATGTAAGCCTGTCTTACGTTGACAAGGCCGATTGTAGCGGTTCTGACCCCGAAACCAAGTAAAACATTCGACTTTTGCAGGTTTGGACAAACCGGCCTGGCTGGAGACCGGCCTTACTTGGCGCCTGACACCTTGGGTTGCTCGTGGTAGATCAGGATGGGCTTGGCGCCATTGGTGATGGTGTTCTCATCAATGACCACCTTGGCAACATTCTGCTCGTTTGGCAACTCGAACATTACTTCCAGCAGTGCATGCTCGAGGATGGAACGCAAGCCACGGGCACCAGTCTTGCGCGCCAGGGCCTTGCGTGCCACCGCATGCAGCGCAGCCGGACGAATTTCGAGCTCGGCGCCTTCCATCTGCAGCAGTTTCGAATACTGCTTGACCAGCGCGTTCTTCGGTTCCAGCAGGATCTGGATCAGGGCAGCCTCGTTCAACTCGTTGAGCGTCGCCACCACCGGCAGGCGGCCGACCAGTTCGGGAATCAGGCCGAACTTGATCAGGTCTTCCGGCTCGGCTTCCATCAGCACCTGGCTGGCAGTGCGCTCGCTCTGGCTCTTCACGCTGGCGCCGAAACCGATGCCGCTCTTTTCGGACCGCTCGGAAATCACCTTGGCCAGGCCGTCGAACGCGCCACCGCAGATGAACAGGATGTTGGTGGTGTCGATCTGCACGAAGTCCTGGTTCGGATGCTTGCGACCGCCCTGCGGCGGCACCGACGCCATGGTCCCTTCGATCAGCTTCAGCAAGGCCTGCTGCACGCCCTCGCCCGACACGTCGCGGGTAATGGACGGATTGTCCGACTTGCGGGAAATCTTGTCGATCTCGTCGATGTAGACGATGCCGCGCTGCGCCTTCTCGACTTCGTAATTGCAGTTCTGCAGCAGCTTCTGGATGATGTTCTCGACGTCCTCGCCGACGTAGCCGGCTTCGGTCAGCGTGGTCGCATCGGCAATCACGAACGGCACATTCAACATGCGCGCCAGGGTTTGCGCCAGCAGCGTCTTGCCGGAACCGGTCGGTCCGACCAGCAGGATGTTGCTCTTGGAAAGCTCGACTTCATCCTTCTTGCCAAGGTGCTTCAGGCGCTTGTAATGGTTGTAGACGGCGACCGACAGGATGCGCTTCGCATTTTCCTGGCCTATCACGTACTGGCCCAGCATGTCGAAGATTTCCTGCGGCGTCGGCAGGTCGGACTTAGGGCCGGCCACGGTTTCGATGCTGGACGCTTCATCGCGGATGATGTCGTTGCACAGGTCGATGCATTCATCGCAGATGAACACCGAAGGTCCTGCAATCAGCTTCTTCACTTCATGCTGGCTCTTGCCGCAGAACGAGCAGTACAGCAGTTTCTCACCACTGGAGGACTTTTTATCGGACATGGAAAAAACTTTGGAGAGTGGATTTTACGATCTTACCCGCGAATATAAACATCGTCACGAGTATGCGCAATAAATTGACAATTGAAACACATTGCCATTCTGCACTAAAACAAAACGCCCGGGCTTGCTTTGCCAGGGCGTTTTGCAGTGGTGGGCAGACCCGCCTTATGCGCGGCTGGTCAGCACCTTGTCTATCATGCCGTAGTCCACGGCCTGCTCTGCCGACATGAAATTGTCACGGTCGGTGTCGCGGCTGATCTGTTCGATCTCGCGGCCGGTCTTCTCGGCAAGGATCGCATTCAGGCGCTCACGCAGGTACAAAATTTCGCGTGCCTGGATTTCAATGTCGGCCGCCTGGCCCTGCGCACCGCCCAGCGGCTGATGGATCATCACGCGCGAGTTCGGCAACGAGAAGCGCTTGCCTTTCGCGCCGGCCGCCAGCAGGAAGGCGCCCATCGATGCCGCGAGACCGGTGCACAGCGTGGAGACGTCCGGCTTGATGAACTGCATCGTGTCGTAGATCGCCATGCCGGCCGAGACCGAGCCGCCTGGGGAGTTGATGTAGAGCGAAATATCCTTGTCCGGATTTTCGCTTTCCAGGAACAGCAGCTGGGCGACAATCAGGTTGGCGCTCTGGTCGTTGACCGGGCCGACCAGGAAAATCACGCGCTCCTTCAGCAGCCGGGAGTAGATGTCGTAAGCACGCTCGCCGCGGCCGCTCTGCTCGATCACCATAGGCACCATGCCTAGCATCTGTGGTTCGAGCGCGGTATTTCCCATCATGCTGGTAGTCATCTGATTTTCCTCTGAAGATCGCGCCGGGCAGGCATCAGCCCTGCGCGTTATTTGCCATCAATTCGTCGAAGCTCACCGGCTTGTCGGTGACTTTCGCTTTTTCTAGCACGTAATTGACGACGTTTTCTTCCAATACAAGAGCTTCGATTTCAGACAGGCGGCGGCGGTCGCTGAAATAATATTTCATGACTTCCTGCGGGTCCTCATAGCTCTGGGCGAACTCTTCGACCTGCGCCTTCACCTGCTCGGGCGTGGCCTGCAGGTTCTGTTCCTTGACCAGGTCGGCCAGGATCAGTCCCAGGCGCACGCGGCGCTCGGCTTGCGCGGTGAACAGTTCGCGCGGGAACGGCATGTCCTTCATGTTCATGCCGCGCTGCTGCATGTCCTGGCGGGTCATTTCCATCAGGCGCTCGACTTCCTGCTCGACCAGTGCGGCCGGCACGTCCAGCTCGACCTGCTTGATCAGCGCGTCCATCACGCTGTCCTTGGTCTTGGCCTTGGCGCGGTTCTGCACTTCACGCTGCAGGTTGGAACGAATGTCCTCGCGCATCTTGCCCATGTCGCCGTCTTCGATGCCCAGCGACTTGGCGAACTCGGCATCGACTTCCGGCATGTGCGCCCACTCGAGCTTCTTCAGCGTGATGGTGAACTGGGCGGTCTTGCCGGCCACGTCCTTGCCATGGTAGTCCTCGGGGAAATGCAGGTCGAAGGTCTTGGATTCGCCGACCTTCAGGCCGACCGTGGCGGCTTCGAACTCCGGCAGCATTCGGCCTTCGCCGAGCACGAACGCGTAGTCTTCCGCCTGGCCGCCGGGGAATTCGACGTCGTCGATCTTGCCGGTGAAGTCGATGGTGACGCGGTCGCCGTTCTGCGCGCTCTGGTCTTCACCGCCGTCGCCGTGCTCGCCCTGCTCGCCCTTGGTGTGGTAGTGGACACGCTGCTTGCGCAGGATGTCGATGGTCTTGTCGATTTCGGCATCGCTGACTTCAGCGACGGTCTTTTCGATTTCAGCGGCGGACAGGTCGCCGACCTTGACTTCGGGATAGACCTCGAAGGTGGCGTCGAAGGCAACCATGCCTTCCGGCGCGCCTTCCTTGGCTTCGATCTTCGGGAAGCCGGCCACGCGCAGCTGGTTCTCTTCGGTGGCGGCGGCGAAGGCACGGCCGACACGCTCGTTCAGTACGTCCGATTCAACCTGGTAGCCATACTGCTGGGCGACCATCTTCATTGGAACCTTGCCCGGCCGGAAACCCGGGGCCTTGGCGGAACGGGCGCGGATTTTCAGCTGCTTTTCCACTTCCGCCTGCACATCTGCCAGCGGAAGCGTGATGGTGATGCGGCGCTCAAGTTTGTCCAGAGTTTCGACTGCAGTTGCCATGTGAATCGTCCAAAAAAAATTCGTTCTGTGGTGCGAGGAGGGGGACTCGAACCCCCACACCATTGCTGGCGTCAGGACCTAAACCTGGTGCGTCTACCAATTTCGCCATCCTCGCGCAAAAAGACCAGCGCAAAAGCAAAGGGCGACCGGGAAGTGAAAAGTGGGTCGCCCTGCCTTGCCGTTGTCATCGGCATTTCAACTTCAAGCGCGGATTTTACTGGATTTTTCCAGCCGCCGTCGCGGTTTTTGACTTTATGCTATCGGTTCCGGTTTCTTCACCCGGAACCATGCGGCGTAGAGCGCCGGCAGGAACAGCAGCGTCAGGCCGGTGGCGACGATCAGCCCGCCCATGATGGCCACCGCCATCGGCCCCCAGAAGACAGAGCGCGACAGCGGGATCATCGCCAGCACCGCAGCCGCGGCGGTCAGGATAATGGGCCGGAAGCGGCGCACCGCCGACTCGACGACCGCATGCCAGGGCTCGGCGCCCTCGCCGATGTCATGCTCGATCTGGTCGATCAGGATCACCGAATTGCGGATGATCATGCCGAACAGCGCAATCACGCCGAGCTGGGCGACGAAGCCGAACGGCCGCTGCAGCAGCAGCAGCGCGACCGCTGCCCCGGCGATGCCGAGCGGGCCGGTGAGGAACACCAGCAGCGAACGCGAGAAGCTATGCAATTGCAGCATCAGCAGCGTGAAGATGATGAAGATCACCAGCGGCACGTTGGCGGCGATGGACTCCTGCGCCTTGCCGCTGTCGGCAATCGCACCGGCCAGTACGATGCGGTAACCGGCCGGCAGCGAGGCGCGCAACGCGTCGAGCTGCGGATTGATCTGGTTCGAGACCGTCGGCCCCTGGATGCCGTCAGCGACATCCGACTGCACCGTGACTGCCCATTCGCGGTTCTCGCGCCAGACCACGCCCGGCTCCCAGACGAAATGCGCGCGCGCCAGTTGCGATACCGTGACCGCCTTGCCGCTGGCGGTCGGCACGCTGGTGCCGTTCAGCAGCTCGATGCTGGAGCGTTCGTCGACCGGTTGCCGCATCACGATGTCGATCAGCTTGTCGCCTTCCCGGAACTGGCCGATGGTGGTGCCGGACAGGATGGTGTTCGCGGTGCGCATCACGGTTTGCGAGGTCACGCCGAGCGCGCGCAGCTTGTCCTGGTCCAGGTCCAGCCGCAGCACCTTGACGTATTCGTTCCAGTTGTCGTTCACGCCCAGCGTGTTCGGGTTCTGGCGCATGATCACCTTGACCTGGTCGGCCAGCTCGCGCACCTTGGTCACTTCCAGGCCGCTGACGCGGAACTGCACCGGGTACGGCACCGGCGGCCCGTTGGGCAGCTGCTTGACGCGGCCGCGTACTTCCGGGAAGTCGGTCTTGAATACCTCGACGATCTTGCGCCGCAAGGTCTCGCGGGCTGCGAGACTGCTGGGCACCACGACTATCTGGGCGACGTTCGTCTGCGGGAAGATCTGGTCCAGCGGCAGGTAAAAGCGCGGGCTGCCGGTGCCGACATAGCTGGTCACGCTTGCAATGTCCGGCTGCTCGCGCAGGAAGGCCTCGAACTTGATTGCCTGGCGCTCGGTGGCGGCGAAGGACGCGCCTTCGGGCAGCCACATCTCCACCATCAGTTCGGGCCGCGACGAGTCGGGGAAGAACTGCTGCTCGATGAAGCGGAATCCCAGCACGCCCAGGCCGAACACCACCAGCGTCAGCGCGATGGTGGTCTTGCGCCATTCGACGCACCAGGACACGGTGCGCCGGAAACGGCTGTAGAACGGCGTGTCGAACAGCTCGTGGTGGCCGTCGGCATTGGCGGCCGGCTTCACCTTCAGCAGCAGGTAGCCGATATAGGGCGTGAAGATGACCGCGGCCAGCCAGGAAATCACCAGCGCCAGCGCATTGACCGAGAACATCGAGAAGGTGTATTCGCCAGCCGCCGACTTGGCCAGGCCGATGGGCAGGAAACCGGCCGCGGTGATCAGCGTGCCGGTCAGCATGGGTATCGCGGTCGAGGTGTAGGCGAAGGTCGCGGCGTCGAAGCGGGACAGGCCCTCCTCCATCTTGCGCACCATCATTTCGACCGCGATGATGGCGTCGTCCACCAGCAGGCCCAGCGCAATGATCAACGCGCCCAGCGAAATCTTGTGCAGGTCGATGCCGAGCACTTTCATGAACAGGAAGGTCACGGCCAGCACCAGCGGTATGGTCAGCGCCACCACCAGCCCGGGCCGCACGTCGAGCCGCAGCGGCCTGGTATGCAGGCCGAGCGCGATAAAGCTCACCGCCAGCACGATCAGCACGGCTTCGATCAGCACATGCACGAATTCGTTGACCGACGAGGCCACGGCTTCCGGCTGGTTCGTCACCTGCTGCAGCTCGATGCCGACCGGCAGCTTGCCGCGGATGTCGGCCAGCGAGGCTTGCAGGTTCTTGCCGAGCGCGATGATGTCGCCGCCGCGCTCCATCGAGATGCCGAGGCCGATGACTTCGCGGCCGTTGAAGCGCATCTTGTCCTGCGGCGGGTCGCGGAAACCGCGCTTGATGGTGGCGAAGTCGCCGAGCCGGAAGCTGTTGCCATTGACGCGCAGCTGCAGGTTTTCCAGGTCCTGCACCGAACGCAGCGCGCCGGTCACCCTGACCTGCAGGTTGTCGCTCGGGGTCACCAGCACGCCGGTCGACTCGACCGAATTCTGCGCATTGATCTGGGCCACCACGGCTTCGAACGGGATGCCGAGCTGGGCAAAGCGCTTGTGCGAAAACTCGATATAGATCTTTTCGTCCTGCACGCCGTACTGCTCGACCTTGGACACGGTCTTTACCTTCAGCAGCTGCTGGCGCACGAAATCGGCATAGTCCTTGACTTCAGCGTAGGTGAAGCCGTCGCCCGACAGCGCGAAGATGGAGCCGTAGGTGTCGCCGAATTCATCGTTGAAGAACGGGCCCACCACGCCGCCCGGCAATGTGCCGCGGATATCGCCGATCTTCTTGCGCACCTGGTACCAGGCATTCTGCACTTCGCGCGGCGGCGTCGATTCGCGCAGCTCCAGGATGATCAGCGTCTCGCCCGGCTTCGAATAGCTGCGGATACGATCGATGTACGGCGTCTCCTGCAGCTTCTTCTCGAGCTTGTCGGTGACCTGGTCGGCCATCTGCAGCGCGGTCGCACCCGGCCAGTTGGCCCGCACGACCATGGCCCGGAACGTGAACGGCGGGTCCTCGTCCTGGCCCAGGCGGCTATAGCTGAGCACGCCGCCGATCAAGAGCACCACCATCAGGTAGCGGATCAGCGGGATATGCTCAAGCGCCCAGCGCGACAGGTTGAAGCCGCCCTTCATTTGGCATTTCCCGGCTGGCGTTGGGCTGCCGGCTCGGCGTCGAGCACGGTGACCTTCTGGCCGGGCTTCAACAGGTTGACGCCGGCCGTGACCACGGTTTGCCCGGGGTTGATGCCGGAGGCGACCAGCATGTCATTGCCGGAAGGCGCGGCCAGCTGCACCGGCGCCAGGCGCACCGTGCCGTTTTCCACGACCCATACCGCGCTGCCGCCCTGGTTCTGCACCAGCGCCGTCAGCGGCACCTTGAGCATGGGCGTCGAACCGGCAGCGCTGAACGTGACGTAGGCAGTCATGCCGAGGCGGACATCGGCTGGCGCGTTGGGGATGCTGATGCGCGCGGTGTAGGTACGGGTCGCGGGGTCGGCCACCGGCGACAGTTCGCGCAGCTTGCCGGGCAGGGCCTGCTTCGGGTTGGCCCAGGTGCGCACCGAAACGTCGGTTACCCGACGCAGTGCATCGACCTGGTCTTCCGGAATGCTGATGACGATTTCCTTTTCGCCCAGCTGCGCCAGGCGCACCACCGGAGTGCCGGCAGCGACGACCTGCCCGGTCTCGGCATCGATGCCGGTGACGACGCCGTCGACATCGGCGACCAGGTTGCCGTAGCCGGTCTGGTTGCGCTGGGTGCGCAGCGCCGCGGCCGCCTGTTCACGGGTGGCGAGAGCCGAGCGATAAGCGGTTTCCTTGGAATCGAGCACGGCCTGGCTGACGAAATTCTTGTCGCGCAATTCCTTGTAGCGCGCCAGTTCGGCCTTGGCCAGCGACAGGTTGCTGTCGGCCGCGCCCAACGCCGCGTTGGCCTGGCTTTGCGCCAGCTGCAGGTCCTGCGGGTCGAGCCGCATCAGCAGGTCGCCCTTCTTGACGACGGTGCCGACATCGACCTTGCGCTGCACGATCTTGCCACCCACCCGGAAGCCCAGCCGCGACTCGTAGCGTGCGCGGATCTCGCCTGAAAACTCGGCCACCGTGCCGGCTGCCGCCGGCGTCATCGTGATTGCGCGGACCGGCCTGACCTCTTCCACCTTTTCCACCGGCTTGGAACAGCCTGCCAGCGCCAGCGCCAGCGCCAGTCCGCCCAGCAGCAGCCTGCTGCCGGCTGGTTGGCAAATCTGCGCCGCCTGCGCAAGTATCGGGTTGACCACGGTGAATTCCTTTACTATTCGGGGCAAAAATGAGGCGGCCGGATGGGCAGCCTTCAGAAAACGCTTGATAACTCGCTTACTGACTGATGAGTTAGTAATTATAAGGCATTTGTATTGCAGGATTACCATGCCAGTCGACCATTACGAGAACTTCCCTGTTGCCTCCGTCCTGCTGCCCAGGCGCCTGCGGCCGCCGGTCGAGGCCATCTATGCCTTTGCGCGCAGCGCGGACGACATTGCCGACGAGGGGGACGCCAGTCCGGCGCAGCGTCTTGCGGCGCTCCAGGCCTACGACGCGCAGCTCGACCTGATCGAAACGGGTACGCAGCCCGACGGCGCGCTGTTCGCAAGGCTGGCGCAGATGACCAGCGCGCACAAACTGCCGCTGCAGCCGATGCGCGACCTGCTGTCGGCATTCCGGCAGGACGTGGTGACGCTGCGCTATGCGGAATTTGACCAGCTGCTGGATTATTGCCGCCGCTCGGCCAACCCGGTCGGCGCGCTGATGCTGCATTTATATAGTGTGCATGATGCGCTCAGCCTGGAACAGTCGGATGCGGTCTGCAGCGCGCTGCAGCTGATCAATTTCTGGCAGGACGTTGCGGTCGACTGGGACAAGGGCCGCATCTACCTCCCGCTGGAAGACCTGGCGCGCTTTGGCGTAGAAGAGGCGCAGATCGGCGCTGGGATCGTGGACGACCGCTGGCGCGCGCTGATGCGCTTCGAAGTCGAGCGCGCGCGTGCGCTGATGCAGAGCGGCGCGCCGCTGGCGCTCCGGCTGCCCGGCCGGGTCGGCTGGGAACTGCGGCTGGTGATACAGGGCGGCTTGCGGATACTGGAGCGCATCGAGCAGGCGGACTACGACATGTTCCGGCGCCGGCCTGTCCTTGGCCGGGCCGACTACCTGGCGATGCTGGGCCGGGCCATCCGGATGCGGGCGTGAACCGCGGCACAACGCGCGTCCTGTCTAAAACTGTTGTTCTCGGCTAGCATAGCGGCTTTTCGGGCGCGCTCAGCCTTCCACCCTCTTCTTCCCCGATTCATGTCCCCTGACGACTATTGCCAGCAGAAGGCCGCGGCCAGCGGTTCCAGCTTCTATTACAGCTTCCTGTTCCTGCCGCCCGAGCGCCGTCGTGCGATCACCGCTTTGTACGCTTTCTGCCGCGAGGTCGACGACACGGTGGACGAAACCAGCGACGAGGCGGTGGCCCGCACCAAGCTGGCCTGGTGGCGCAAGGAAGTCGCGGCGATGCTGGCCGGGGCGCCGACGCACCCGGTGACCAAGGCGCTGCAGCCGCACCTGGCTGCCTACAACATCGACGGCAAGCACCTGGTCGCCATCATCGACGGCATGGAAATGGACCTGGACCAGACCCGCTACCTCGATTACCCGGCCCTGAAGCGCTACTGCTGGCACGTGGCGGGCGTGGTCGGCATCCTGTCGGCCAGCATCTTCGGCGTGACGCGGCCGGAGACGCTCGAGTATGCGGAGCGGCTGGGGCTGGCATTCCAGCTCACTAATATCATTCG
This sequence comes from uncultured Noviherbaspirillum sp., assembly GCA_963522035.1. Classification (GTDB taxonomy): domain Bacteria; phylum Pseudomonadota; class Gammaproteobacteria; order Burkholderiales; family Burkholderiaceae_D; genus Noviherbaspirillum_A. The sequence goes on from CAUQYP010000096.1 coordinate 12,846, forward strand.
CGATGTCGGCGAGGATGCGCGCAAGGGGCGCATCTACCTGCCGGTCAACGAGCTGCAGCAGTTCGGCGTGACCGCCGCCGACCTGCTCAATGCCCGCCACAGCGAACACTTCGAGAAGCTGATGGCCTTCCAGGCCGAGCGTGCGCAGAAAATCTACGACGAGGCCTTTGCGCTGCTGCCGAAGGAAGACCGCCGGGCGCAGCGGCCAGGCCTGATCATGGCCTCGATCTACCGCACCCTGCTGACCGAGATCGAACGCGACAAATTCCACGTGCTGGAACACCGCACCTCGCTGACGCCGCTGCGCAAGCTGTGGCTGGCGTGGAAAACCTATGTGCGCGGCTAGGCTGGCCAAGGCGCAGCAACAGGTAGCGGTGATCGGCGGCGGCTGGGCTGGCTGCGCGGCGGCGGTCGAACTGGCGACCCGGGGCGCCGAGGTGACGCTGTACGAGGCATCGCGCACGCTGGGCGGCCGCGCCCGCGCCGTGCGCACGCATGGCAAGCTGCTCGACAACGGCCAGCACATCCTGCTGGGCGCCTACCGGGAAACGCTGCGCCTGATGCGGCGGCTGGGCATCGCCGAACGATCCGCGCTGCTACGCCTGCCGCTGCAGATGTGCTACCCGGATGGCCAGGGCATGCATTTCGTCGCGCCTCGTCTTCCGGCGCCGCTGCATGTCGGCGTCGCACTGCTGCGTTCGCGCGGTTTGGCGCGGCAGGACAAGATGGCGCTGGCCCGGTTCTCCACCGCGGCGCGCTGGATGGGATGGCAGTTGAACCAGGATTGCAGCGTGTCCGAACTGCTGGCGCGCTTCGAGCAGACCGACACGCTGGTGCAGCTGATGTGGCGGCCGCTGTGCATCGCCGCGCTCAACACGCCGCCGGAGCGGGCGTCGGCGCAGGTATTCCTGAACGTGCTGCGCGACAGCCTGGGCGCACGGCGGGCGGCGTCGGACATGCTGCTGCCGCGGGTCGATCTCGGCACGCTGTTTCCGGTTCAAGCTGCTGCATTCGTTGAAAGCCGCGGCGGCCGAGTCGTGCTGGGGACGTCGGTCGACGCGCTGGAGAAGGACGGCGATCGCTGGCGCGTGCTGGATGCATCCTGCGACGCGGTCGTCATTGCAACGCCGCCGGCACAGGCGGCGGCGTTGCTGGCGCCGCATGCGCCCTCGCTGCAGATGCCGGCTTTCGAGTGGGAGTCGATCACCACCGTCTATCTGCAATATACGGCCGATGTCAGGCTGGACCGGCCCTTCCTCGCGCTGGTCGACCAGCCTGATGCCGGCCATTGGGGTCAGTTCGTGTTCGACCGCGGACAGCTTGGTTCGGACGACGCCGGCTTGCTGGCGGTGGTGATCAGCGCTTCCGGCCCGGCGCTGAACCTGGGCAATGACAGCCTGCCGCCAAAGGTCGCGGCGCAGTTGGTGCAGGCATTGCGCCGTCCTGCGCTGGGCTCGCCGCTGTGGGCCAGAGTCATATCGGAAAAGAGGGCAACGTTTGCCTGCACGCCGGGGCTTCAGCGTCCGTCCAATGACGTTGGTATCGGCGGACTGGCGCTGGCCGGCGATTACACGGCGAGCGACTATCCGGCCACGCTGGAGTCGGCGGTGCGGAGTGGCGTGGCCGCAGCTACCCTGCTGGAGCATTTTCATGCTGGCTTGCTTTAGCCGGCATGCACTAGAAGCGCTAGTCCCGCGCAGGGACAGTTGCAGTTGCAGTTGCAGTTGCAGTTGCTTTTGACGTGGGTCCCCGTTGATGACGCCACGTCGCTGGTGCCGAAATCG
>CAUQYP010000097.1:0-14618 GCA_963522035.1 uncultured Noviherbaspirillum sp.
ACTGCAACTGCAACTGCAACTGTCGCTGCGCGGGCAACGGCAACTGTCGCTGCGCGGAGCTACAAGCAATGCAACTGTTGCTGCGCGCAACAAGCAATATCGCTTAGAGGCCGGCTGGGCAAGTCAGCACGAAACTGCGCCAGGCAGGCCGCAGGGGCTGCGGGGCCAGCGCAGAAAGGAATCGTGTCAGTACGTCTTGTACGGCAGGAATTTGCCGGACAAGACCACGTTGACCCGGTCGCCCTTGGGGTCGGCCTCGCGCTGGATGTCCATGGAAAAGTCGATCGCGCTCATGATGCCGTCGCCGAATTCCTCGTGGATCAGTTCCTTGATCGTGGTGCCATAGACGCTGACGATTTCATACCAGCGGTAGATCAGCGGGTCGGTCGGCACGGCAGTGGCGAGCGATCCCTTGTAGGGTACGATCTGCAGCCAGGCGCATTCCTCGTCGGTCAGCTCGAACAGTTCCTGGGCCACAGCTGCCTGCGCCTTGGTAAAGGTCATCTGGCCGAGGCAGGCGGCAGTGGTCCATTCCTTGCTCTGCCCTATCTTGTCGGCGATATCGCGCCAGTGCAGGCCCTTGCGAACTTTGCTTGCGATGATCTTGCTGGTAACGAGCGTACGGTCCATTAAACTCTCCCGGTGATTAGTGGAGAAGATTTCAGCAAGAGCCATGCCATTCTCCGGGCACGCTAATGCCGCATCCTGGTGCGGCCGGGCGGAAAGCTGCACCGTTACAGCACATGACAGGATCCACCAATGGAAATCATCAGCGTCAACGTGGCGCGGGTCGGCGCGCTCTTCACACCGGCAGCGCCGGGCGGCTACCAGGTCGCCACTGCCATCCACAAGCAGCCGGTTCCAGGCCCGGTTGCCGTCGGCAGCCTGGGCCTGGAAGGCGATGCCCAGGCCGACCGCAGGCTGCACGGCGGGCCAGGCAAGGCGGTGTATGCGTATGCGCTGGAGCATTATGCGTTCTGGCAGGCGCAGCGCCGCCTGGCCGGCAAGGGCGACGCGCCACTCGCCCATGGCGCACTGGGGGAGAACCTGACGGTGCAGGGCCTGCTGGAAGACGCGTGCTGGATAGGCGACCGGCTGGCGATAGGCACGGCGCTGCTGGAAGTCTCCGAGGTGCGTACGCCCTGCTTCAAGCTGAACGTAAAAATGGGTTTGTCCCACGCGGCCCGGCTGATGGACCAGAGCGGCTATACCGGCTTCTACCTGCGCGTGCTCCAGCCCGGGACGATCGCCGCCGGCGACACGGCAACCGTGCTGCCCGGCCCGCGCACGCTCTCGATCGCGCAGATCAACGCAGGTCGTCGGATGGCACGCCAGCCGGATTTATTCTGAGCAGGCGGATCGCCGGCACGCTGGTCCAGAGGCCGGCCCAGCCCGGCGGCCAGGGCAGCACCGGGCCGGCATAGTCGGGAACGCCGCGCCGCACCGCGATCACCGGCAGGCCTTCCGGCTGCGTGTCGCGCTGGTCCCAGCCAAGGCTGAACGCATAGTCCGGCAGTAGCGCTTCGCATACCATCTCGAACCAGGCCGCATGGTCCTCGTCGCGGCCCAACGCCTGCGACATGCCTTGCGGATCGAACTTTGCCAGCGCGCTGGAAAGTTCCTGCGCATCGGCGCCAGGCGCGTCGCCCCAGCCCATGATGGGATTCAGGTTGTACTCCGCCCCCGAGCCGTACCAGCCTTCGCGCCACGGCCGCTGCATCCAGTTGCGCGGTCCGGTGAACAGGTGCCAGCGCCAGTGCAGGCCGGATGCCTTCGGCCAGGTGTACAGGTAAAGTCGCTGGTAGCCGGCGCGGTGCAGTTCGCGCACCATTTCCATGAGCCGCGCATGCGGCATGCGCGCCGGCGGCTGCACCCGGAACAGGATAGGTTCGCCGTCGGCATGCTGGACCTGGTCGGACGACAGGTTCAGGTCCAGCGTGCGGCCTTCCGCGCCGAAGCGGGCCGAGATCCAGCCGGTCAGCAGGTTGACCGAGGTGATCACGCCATAGCCGCGATAGCGATGGAAAATAACGGTTCCGGGGGCAACGGGTTTCATGAATTCAGTGGGAAAGGAAAGGACGTGCCAGGCCATAGTGTAGCGGCAACCGCGTACTGGAGGCAGGCGGTCGGGCGACCCGGGCGGGGCGGGCAACCCGTATTGGATCAGCGATACGCGCCGGAAATTCCCGTCGATGCAAAATTTTCCGCAAGCCGGCTGCGCTATGATGGCCGCCTCCCTTATCCCTATCCCTCACTCCAGCCATGAGCTTATGCGTGATTGCCGCCGGCGGCACCTTCGACAAACATTACGATGAAATCGCCGGCAGGCTCGGCTTCGGCGCCAGCGTGCTGCCGGAAGTCATTGCGCGGAGCCGCATCGCCCAGCCGGTGCGGCTGGAAGTGCTGCCGCTGCTCGACTCGCTGGATATGCAAGACGCCGACCGCTTGCGCATACTGGAGGCGTGCCGGCGCGCGCCGGAAGAGCGCATTGTCATCGTCCACGGTACCGATACCATGCCGGAGACCGCGCAGGTGCTGGGTCTGGCCGGGCTAGCCAGGACCATCGTCATCACCGGCGCGATGGTCCCCTACGAAATCGCCGGCTCCGACGCACTTTTCAACTTCGGCATGGCATTCGGCGTTGCGCAAACGCTGCCCGCAGGCGTGCACGTGGTGATGAGCGGCCAGGTATTCGATTGGGACAATGTGAAGAAAGACCGGTTGGCCGGCGTATTCCTCCCATTGAAGGTCCTAATACCAATCCCAAGTCATGAGACGCCAAATTAAATCGATGACTACGATCCGATCAGCGAGGTTCGTAGGGTGTAATAAGCAAAGCGCATTACACCAACCGTCGATCATTGGAGCCGGTTGATGATCGACCAATGGTGTAATGCCCTCCGGTTATTACACCCTACGAATAGTCGTGGCACTTTATAACTTGGGATTGGTATAAGCGCTCGCTTGTGCCTGGCAGCGGCCCGGCACGCCGCGGTACGACGCGAGGCACCCCGGCTCACGCGCCGTGCGCACCCACTTGCCTGCAGTACTGGCGTAGTTGCCTGCATTGATCGTCGAACAAGGCAAAGAGACCTTCGGCTTCGGTGTCGCCAAGCGTGGTGCGCCATTCGGCGAGGAGGGCATGGGTATCGAGCTGCCGCAGAATTTCCTGCACAAACAGTTTGGGTCCGTCAGTCGCGACGCGGTCATGAATGAACGTCATCATTTCCGTCATCGAAAGCATCTGTGGCATAGCCGATGGTGTCGCCGTCAGTTGCCCGAGCGCGCCGCGCCAGCTGTTGACCAGTACCTGTGCCAGCGGCGGGACAAAACCGGCGTTGATCATGCCGGTCCTGAGTGCATCCGCATCGAAATCGATCCGAAGGCCGAGGCCGGTGTTGGCAATGCAGCCAGTCGTCAGTTGCTCGAGCATGTCACTGGCAAGCTGCGCTGTCGCGTCTTCGGCAAGGGTGACGAGCTTGTCGCGTTGGGCAATGGCATGCTGCGACAGCCGTGTCACGCCAGATGCGCTGAGCTTGGCTTGCAGATACGGCGCCACAATCGTATGGTCCGGCACAAGCAAGCCCAATCGGCTTAATGTGGAGACGCAGTAGGCCAGCTTCTGTTGTGCGGTGGGCCCGGCCTGTCCTGGCGCGGCGAGCAGGCGCCAGATATGGGAGAGATCGCCCAGGCTTTGCATGATGGGAGCGATTACGGCGTGTCGCAAGCCCTGGGCGGCAAACCAGTCTGCAAGTGTCTTGTTGACATTTACATCTTCATTTGCATTCAACGCGGCGGCGAGCGCCTGGAAGAAGCACTGATGTTCATCGAGCAGCTGCGGGTCAATCAAGCCCAGGGGATTGTCGGGCGAGGCAGCGGGCATCTTCCGGTCCAGGAACAGATCGGACAGGCTGATCATGTTCCTGGATTCCGCAGGAGAAAGGGCTAGCGGGTCCGGCAACACGGCGCCGCGCGCGAACAGGTATTCGACAACGTTGGCATGCCCGCTGGCAATGGCTATTTGTAGAGAGGTCTTGCCGCGCCCATTGAGAAACGTCATGTTGGCGCCTGCGTCAATCAGGCGTCCAACGATATCGGCATGCCCATGATGTACCGCATAGGCCAGAGCGTTAAACATATAGTTGTCGGTCTGGTCGACGACAATAACCGGATGGTCGAGCAAGGCATTCACCACGTCCAGCTTGCCTGCTACAGACGCAATGATCAGCGCGGTGCATCCGTTTTGCGGATTTTTAAAATTGACGACGGCGCCAGCATCCAGCAGGGCATTTACGACATCGGCATGACCTCTTTGTGCCGCGGCAAGAAGGGCGTACATGCCATTGTTGCTCGTGTGCTCAACAAGAGTGCCCGGGTGCTTGAGCAATACATTCACCACGTCCAGCTTGCCTTTCGCAGACGCGGTCATCAGCGCGGTGTTTCCATATTGCGCGTCTCTGAAATTGACGTCAGCGCCTTTGTCCAGCAAGGCATTTACGACATCGGCATGACCTCTGTGTGCCGCAACAGCAAGGGCGTACATGCCATTGTTGCTCGTTTGCTCAAGAAGAATGCCCGGGTGCTTGAGCAATACGTTCACTACGTCCAGCTCGCCTGCGAAAATCGCGAAGATCAGCGCGGTATTTCCATTCGTCTGGTTTTTGTAATTGACATCGACGCCTCTGGCCAGGAGAAATTTAACAAGGTCGAGATTGCCGGCTTCGGCGGCAAACATCAAGGCAGTGGCCCCGTTCCGGGCGTCGACTTGATTAATGTCCACCCCGGGCTGCTCAAGCAGCGTGCGTAGCCGATCCAGATCGCCGCGCCTTGCGGCGAGTATCAGCAGCGGCAAGCCGTCGGGATTGTGATCCTTGCCATCCGACAGCGACGACGTTTCAGGATGTTCAGTGCGCGTTGCTCCAGGGCCGGGACTGCCTGCAGGCGCATTCGCGCAAACCACCGATGTTATCGCGCTGGACGACGCGTCAGTCACGCCGGAAGTGGTAAGCGGTGCTGGTACTGCAATATCATCGGCTGGACCAAACCGGCTTAGGACCTCAGGCACCGGGTCATGTGCGTAAGGACCGGGGAAAGGCATGGGCTCGGCGTGGCCGGGTGCCGCATTGGTTGCATGTTGATTTTCTTCGAGGGCAGTGTCGCCGGCACCATCGGCATTGCCGGCAACGTCGTCATTTTGTCGCGTTGGGGACGGCGTCGCGCTCCGATAGCCGGTTGATGAGGATTCAAATGCAGATGAGGCGCTGCGTTTCATGGGGAGACCCTGGTCGGAATAAATGGACTCGGCGCAGGGTTGGCAAAAAACGCAATCCATTGCCGTAGATGGAACAAGTCCCTTCGTAACAGCGCTGGAGATTTGTTTCATCCACAAAAACGCGCTGCAGCCAGATATCCGGCCGAGTTATCGACAGTCGGCGCGCCATTGACATCGTCGGGCAACTATTCACAGGGCAGCGCACGGAATCCAGCGAGGCCGAACTGGCTTCGCGCCTGCTATGCGGTCAATGTCAATTAAATTGGTGTGCGGTCAAGCGTCGGCCCGCGCCTGGAAGTAGCGCATCGACCGGAACAGCGGGCCGATGGTCAGCACCAGCACCGACATCCTGATGACGTGGAAGGCCGTGACGATCGGCACGCCGAGATTAAGCGTGCGCGCCGTCAGGCTCATCTCCGCGATGCCGCCCGGCGAGGTGGCGAGGATGGCGGTTGCCGGGTTGATGCTGCTGCTCCAGGCCAGCAGCATGCCGAAGCCGCCCGCCACCAAAATAGCCAGCAGCGCACAGACCGCCACGCTTGCCAGGTAGCGCGGCGCGGTGTGCAGGAATTCCGGCGTGAAGCGAGTGCCGAGTGAAATGCCGATGAAGAGCTGGCCGAAATGCGTCATCCATTCGGGCAGCGCCGACAGGTTCACGCCGAACGCGGTCAGCAGGATAGCCACCAGCAGCGGACCGATAACCCAGACGTTGGGCCAGTTGAAACGGGAAAGCAGCAGCGCGCCGGCCGAGGTCAGCGCGACCAGCAGCAACAGGCCATCGTAGTGGACCACGCGCGCGCCCGGCGCGAACGGGTCGAGGCCGTGCACATCGAGGAACTTGAAGGTGAACGGCACCAGCACCACCACCATCATGATGCGCAGGCTATGGGCGGCAGCGACCCGGTCCACCGCGGCGCCGTGGCGCTCGCCCTGCGCCGCCATCTCGGAAGCGCCGCCGACCGCCATCGCAAAAAACGCGGTGACCCGGTCGACGCCGGAAAGCTGCGCCAGCAGCCAGGCGCCGCACAAGCCCAGCACCATGGCGAACACCGTGCCGGCGAAGATCCACGGCAGGTAGGACGCCAGCACGGCCACTACCAGCGGCGTGAAATACAGGCCGAGCGCTGTGCCAATGGCCCATTGTCCGCCCTGCCGCACCGCATTCGGGCAGTACAGCGACACACCGGCCATGCGCGCGGCGGCGCTGGCGAACAGCGGGCCTATCATCCAGGGCAGCGGCGTGTGCAGCGCATTGCACAGGCCGGCTGCAGCGAGGCCGAGCAGCAGCGTGAAGAGGAAGGAACGAAGGTCGGCGAATGAAGGAAACGGCATGGTGATTAATTCAGGACAAGCATCGTGGAGTCTAACAAGCGACAGCGCATTACACCATTGATTGCACACTGAAGGGCCGTGGCTACTTGATGAACTCATCGTACGCGACATCGCCGCGCAGCATGCCGCACGCAGTACGCTTGACGATAACGAGCATGGCGGACTGACCGTGCGGCTATACTTCCCGGCCTGAACCGCGGACCCGGATTTGTGTCGAACACGCGTGGTCTTCGACTGTTTCCCCTGATTAACCTGCACAAGGAATGCCATGCGTATCGCCCAACGCCCCAAAGCTCGCCCCAGCGCATGGCTGGCCTACCTGCTGAGTGTAGCGCTGATCGCCGGGTGCGGCGGCGGCGGTAGCGATGACGATAACGGCGGCGGCGCCACCAGTTCGGCCCAGTCGGGCGACGGCGCGAATAACACGACCAGCCCGCCGGCCAGCCTGATTGCCGAAGCCGGTGCGCCGCAGGCGACCGGCGACATGGCGACCGACGGGTTCAACTGGTTCAACTTCCGGCGCCAGCAGATGGGCCTGTCGACCATGACCCGCAATACGCAGGTCGACACGGCGGCGCTCAACCATTCGAATTACCAGGCGTTGAACAATACGATCACGCACGACGAACTGTCAGGAAGACGCGGATTTACCGGCGCTAACGTCCTCGACCGGCTGCGTGCGGCGCAATACCCTGTTCCGGCCAGCAATTATGCGTACGGCGAAGTCATTTCATCCACGCCCGACACCAACGGCGTCAACGCCGCCGAAGACCTGATCGCCGCCATCTACCACCGCTTCGTGGTCTTCGAGCCCAGGTTCCTCGAAGCCGGCGCCGGCAGCGCGACAGGCGGCAGTGGCTACACCTACTTCACCACGAACTTCGCCACGCGCACGCTGAACCGCGGCGGCCTGGGCAGCGGCAAGCTGGTGGTCTACCCGTTCAGCAACCAGCAGAACCTGCCTGTCGTGTTCTATTCGGACCAGGAGCAGCCGGACCCGGTGCCCGACCGCAACGAAGTCGGCTACCCGGTCAGCGTGCATGCCGACATCACCTCCACCGTCGCCGTGCAGTCGTTCACCATCAACCCGCGCGGCGGCGCGCCGCTGGCGACCCGGCTGCTGCAGAAGGAGACCGACGCCGAAATCGGTGAACCATCAGTCGCCGCCATCGTCCCGCTGGCCGTGCTGCAACCGCGAACTGCCTACGACGTTCGCTTCGTCGGCTCGGTGGACGACGTCCCGGTCAACCTGTCCTGGTCGTTCACCACGCGCTAGGAACCATACCAGCGACGAGTGGTGTAATGCGCTGGCGCTTATTACACCCTACGAAATTTATGGCACGTCATGCGTTGGGATTGGCTTCACTTGCGCGACACGTGGCTGTTGCCTTCCAGGTAGAAGCGCAGCGGCCGCGCCGCCCACTCGCCGGCATAGTCGACGCCCACACGCGGCCGCTGCACAACCGGCACGGCGAAGCCTGCGGGCCGCGCCAGCATGTGCAGGTCGTCGCTGCAGAAGTCATGGCCGTTCTGCCGCCGGTCTATGCCCATCGCCTTGCACAGCAGGCCCGGCCCGCTGGTCTTGCCATGCAAGTGGCGCACCGGCTCCAGCGCCCGCAGCAGCACCGCGCTGCCCTCGCCCACCGGGCCGGTGACGACATTGACGCAATGATGCATGCCGTAGATCAGGTAAACATACGCATAGCCGGCCGGCCCGAACATGATGCGGGTGCGCGGCGTGATGCCCTTCGACGAATGCGCGGCCAGGTCCTCGACGCCGAGGTAAGCCTCGGTCTCCACGATGCGACCTATGCGTTCGACGCCGTCGCTGCGGTGCACCAGCAGGCAGCCGAGCAGATCGCGGGCCACGGTTTCGGTGTCGCGGTCGAAGAAGGCGTGCTGCAGGCGCGCAGCATTGGCCAGCCAGCCTGGCTTATCATCTGTTTGGTCCATGCAGCGATGCTGCCATAGGGACGGCATGCGCGGCTTGCCTGCGCTCATGGAAAACCGCACCAGAATGTTGCAACACCGGTATACCCATTAGAATGGCGAACCCCGGCCCACCCTATAACCCAGTCGATGCCATGATCCTGCGCCTGTCTCCCGTTTCCATCGCGTCGATGCTGTTGCTCGCCAGCGCTTCCAGTTCAATAGCGCAGGCGCAGCAGGCCGAACCCACGCTGGGCGAGGTGGTCGTCAGCGGCAACCGCAGCGAGCAGCGCCGCTTCGACGTGCCGGGCGCCATCGACGCGGTCGAGGTCGACCCGATGCGCCAGGGTTCGCCGCTGGTGAACCTGTCGGAACTGATGTCGGCGGTGCCCGGGGTACAGGTCCGCAACCGGGAAAACTATGCGCAGGACCTGCAGCTGTCGGTGCGCGGCTTCGGCACCCGTTCCACCTTCGGCGTGCGCGGCGTGCGCATCCTGGTCGACGGCATCCCGGCCACGATGCCGGACGGCCAGGGCCAGGTGTCCGCCATCAGTTTGACCTCGGCCAAGCGCATCGAACTGCTGCGCGGCCCGCTGGCGCAGCTTTATGGCAATGCCGCCGGCGGCGTGCTGCAGGTCTTCACCAAGGACCCGCCGGTGTCGGCGACGCCGCAGTTCGGCGTGGCCGCCGGCGTCGGCTCGGACGGGCAGCGCCATCTCGACCTGTCGGTTGGCGGCGGCAGCGAGACCCTGGGCGCGCTGCTGGACGTGTCGCGCTTTCGCACCGACGGCTATCGCGACCACAGCGCCGCCGAGCGCACCCAGCTCAATGCCAAGGTAGTGGCGCGGCCGTCGTCGGCGACCACCGTCACCGGTGTGCTCAATATCTTCGACCAGCCATTGTCGGAGGACCCGCTGGGACTGAACCGCACGGACTTCCGCCGCAACCCGCGCCAGGTGATTCCGAATGCCTACGCGTTCGACACCAGGAAGACCATCGAGCAGAAACAGGCCGGCGTCGTCATCGAGCACGACCTGTCGGCCAGCGACCGCCTCAATGCCCGGCTCTACGGCGGCACCCGGGAAGTGTTCCAGACGCTGGCCTTCCAGGGCAACGGCGTGATCGACCTCGACCGCAGCTTCGGCGGCGTTGGCCTGAACTGGACACACAAGACCCGCGTCAATGACCTGCCGCTGCAATGGACGATCGGCATCGAGGCCGACTGGCTGAAGGAAACCCGCAAGGGATTCAACAACAACAACGGCACGCCGGGCGCGCTGACGCGCAACGAGGACGACACCGCGAAGAACCTCGACTATTTTGCGCAGCTCGACTGGACCTTCGCGCCGCAATGGCAGGCGCTGGCCGGCCTGCGCATGAGCCGCGTGCGCTTCGGCGTCGACGACGATTTCGTCACGGCCACCAACCCCGACGACAGCGGCAGCGTCACCTATCGCAACACCAGCCCGGTGCTGGGCCTGGTCTGGCATGCCAGCGACAACCTGAATATCTACGGCAACCTGGGCACGGGGTTCGAGACGCCGACGCTGGCCGAGAGCGCTTATCGCGCATCGGGCAGCGGTCCGAACTTCGCCTTGAAAGCCTCGAAGAGCACGCAGGCCGAACTGGGCCTCAAGGCCAGGCAGGGCCGCCACAGCCTGGACCTGGCGCTGTTCCAGAGCCGCAGCCGCGACGAGATCGTGCCGCAGTCCACTTCCGGTGGCCGCACCATATTCCAGAACGCCGACCGTGTCGGCCGGCGCGGCGTCGAAGCCGGCTGGAAAGCCGACTGGCAGCAGGTCAGCACCCGGCTCGCCTACACGCTGCTGGATGCGCGTTTCAAGTCTGCCTATACCAGCGGCGCCAACACGGTCGCCGCCGGCAACCGGCTGCCCGGCGCGCCGCGCCATAGCCTGTATGCGGAAACCGAGGCCCGGGTCGGCGAAGGCACGACCGTGGCGCTGGAAATGCGGGCGGAAAGCAAGATACAGGTCAACGACACCAATACCGAGGCCGCGCCGGGCTATGCCGCCTTCAACCTGCGCGCGGGCCAGGAAATCCGCGCCGGTTCGGCCAAGGTGTTCCTGTTTGCCCGCATCGACAACCTGTTCGACCGCGAATATGCCGGCTCCGTCATCGTCAACGACAACAACGGCCGATTCTACGAAGCCGCACCCGGACGCCGCCTGTTCGTCGGCGCACGCACCCAGTTCTGATGACCTGGTTCGCGATCTACGTTGCCGCCGGCGCCCTGGTCGGCGTGCTCGCCGGCCTGCTCGGCATCGGCGGCGGCATGACCCTGGTGCCGGTGCTGGCCGCCCTGTTTACGGCGCAGCAGTTCGCGCCCGACCATATCGTCCACCTGGCCCTGGGCACGGCCATGGCGTCCATCGTCTTCACCTCCGCCTCCAGCGTGCGCGAGCACTGGCGGCTGGGCGGCGTCGACCTGGCCATCGTGCGGCAGATGGCGCCGGGCATGGTGACCGGCAGCCTGTTCTCGACGCTGGCCGCCGGCTGGATCGCGCAGCGCCACCTGGCGCTGGCCTTTGCCGTCATCGTCTATGCCGGCGCCACGCAAATGATCTTGAACCGCAAGCCGGCTGCCGCGCGCCCGCTGCCGGGCGCGGTGCCGCTGTTCGGCGCGGGCCTGCTGATCGGCACGATCTGCGGCCTGGTCTCGGCTGGCGGCGCCTTCCTGACCGTGCCTTTCATGCTCTGGTGCGGCGTGCCCTTGCGCAGCGCCATCGGCACCGCGGCGCTGCTGGGCATACCGGTGGCGGCAATTGGCGCGGTCGGCTATCTGCTGTCCGGCTGGAGCATCCCGCAGCTGCCGGCATGGTCGGCAGGGTTCATTTTTCTGCCGGCGCTGCTGGGCCTGGTCAGCGGCAGCATCGTCACCGCGCCCTTTGGCGCACGGCTGGCGCACCGGCTCCCCGTGCTGGCGCTGAAACGCATTTTTGCGTTCCTGCTCTACGTGCTGGCGACCAAGATGCTGGTCACGTACTGGTAATCCTATTTCTTGCATGGAGAATGAAGCGACATGATCCCGACCCTGGCTGAACTTCGCGCGGCGCTCGATGAAGGGCGCGCCACGTCCCTCAAGCTGACCGATGCCGCGCTGGCCCACATCGCCGACCCTGCCGGCGAAGGCGTGCGCGTCTTCACGAAGGTGTATTCCGGCCAGGCGCGCGCCGCCGCGCAGGCCTCGGACCTGCTGCGCAGCGCCGGCCTGGTCCGCTCCGCCATCGACGGCCTGCCGATCTCCATCAAGGGCCTGTTCGACGTTGCCGGCGACACCACGATGGCCGGCTCGGTCGTGCTGGCCGATGCGCCGCCCGCCACCGAAACTGCCGTCATCGTGCGGCGCCTGCTGGCTGCCGGCGCCGTCATCGTCGGCCGTACCAACATGACCGAGTTCGCCTATTCCGGCATTGGCATGAACCCGCATTACGGCACGCCGCGCAACCCGTGGGACCGCGAGACCGGCCGCATTCCCGGCGGCTCCTCGTCCGGCGCCGCCGTCTCCGTGTCCGACAACATGGCGGTGGCCGCCATCGGCACCGACACCGGCGGCTCGGTGCGGATCCCGGCGGCGCTGTGCGGCCTGACCGGCTTCAAGCCGACCGCGCGCCGGGTGCCGCTGGACGGCGCGCTGCCGCTGGCAACCCGGCTCGACTCCATCGGCCCGATTGCCGCCAGCGTGCGCTGCTGTGCGGTGCTCGACGCCATCCTGGCGGGCGACGACGCGCCGCTGCCGGCGCCCGCGCGGCTGCGCGGCATGCGGCTGGCCTTGCCGACGACCATCGTGCGGGACGACATGGACAGCCAGGTGGCAAGGGCTTTCGAGGCCGCACTGTCGCGGCTGTCGGCAGCCGGCGCGCTGATCGAGGAAATCGCGGTGCCTGAGTTTGCCGAGCTGGCCGCTATCAATGCCACCGGCGGACTGAGCGGCGCGGAGGCCTGGACCTGGCACCGCGCACTGATCGAGCGTGCCGGCGACGCCTACGACCCGCGCGTTCTGTCGCGCATGCGGCGGGGAAAGGCCATGTCGGCGTCCGACCTGCTGGAACTGCTGCAGGCGCGCGTGCGCTGGGTGGCGTCGCTGGAACAGCGCATTGCCGGCCATGACGCGATGATCATGCCTACCGTGCCGATCGTCGCGCCGACGCTGGCCGAACTGGCCGACGACGATGCGTATTACCGGAACAACGCGCTCATCCTGCGCAACCCTACCTTCATCAACTTCCTCGACGGCTGTGCGCTGTCGCTGCCCTGCCATGCGCCCGGCACCGCGCCGGTCGGTCTGATGCTGGCAGCCGCAGGCGGCCATGACCGCGATGTGCTGGCGCTGGGGATGGCAGTGGAAGCCTGCTTGCGGCAGGCGTAAAAAAAGCCGCCGGTCGTTGGACGGCGGCGGCTTCCTTGCTGCGGCAAAAAATTTTACTTCATTGCCTTGGCGTCGATCTTGGCCTTGTCATAGTCTGCCTTGGCCTGTTTCTTCGCCGTGTCTGCGGCAGCATCGGCGCTCTTCTTGCAAGCGCGCTCATCGGCGCCGCTCAGCTTCTTGCAGGCTTCCTTGGCGGCCTTCTCATCGCCTTCGGCCTTTTCCTTGGCGGCCTTGTAATTACCCTCCGCCATTTCCTGGTGTGCCTTGGCGTCCTGCTTGGCCGCATCGGCTGCAAAGGCCGGAGCCTGCAGGGATGCCGCGAACAGGCAGGCCGTCATCATGGTCAGTAGCTTGCTCATCGTATTCTCCTCGTTACTGTTTATTGAACGGGAAGAATACGCTGCGTGCCAACACGCGTCAGTACGGTGTCTCACACAATTGGGCAAAGAACTGGCCTTTGAAGCCTGCTTAGCCGCCGTGGTAGATATTCAGGTTGCCGTTGGAGTCGATCACCGGGTTTTGATTGACGCTAGGGCCACGTGAGTTCATGCCCATGCCCGTGTTGGCGCCACCCGAACTGCCGGAGGAACTCATGCCCATGCCGGAACTGCCGGAAGATCCCATGCCCATGCTGGAGCAGCCGGTCACTGCGATAACCATTAAGACTGCGGCGATTTTTTTCATTTTATTTCTCCAAGTGAGTGATGCGTCTGAATAACGCGGTAACAGATTGACAAGGGAGCCGGGTCACGGTTCCTGTTTGCGCGCTGCACCATGCGCCTTGTCAAATGCTTGCCGGGTGTCTGTCAGACATCCTGTTACAGCGCTTTCCCCAAGTGCTTGCCGACGGCGTCGACGGAGGTACCGGCGGCCTTTACCGCAGCGCGCAATTGCTCTTCATCCACGCCGAAATGACGGGTCCAATACTGCAGTTCCCATGATTCATTGACGTTGATGCGCGAGCGGTCCTGCGGTCCGCGGTTATTAAGGTTGTCTGCCATGATTTCTCCTTTATTGATGGCTGCGTTATCGGTGAACTGCCCTGATCAATTGGATAGCCGAGTTCCTGGGCAGTTCATCTGGAGCGCATGCGGGCAATGCGCAGAATTAAAAGGAAATGATTTCGTCAGTCAAATCGCGGCAGCTATCCGGATGAAGCTGGCATTGCCCGAATGGGGCGCACGGCAACGCTGGTCCAGGCCATTTTTCCTGGATCGACTGGCGCGGCTTGCAACCCTTCATGATGCCCAGCCATCGATGCAGGCCGCACCGCTAGAGCATTTTCATGGTGGCTTGCGCCAGGTGCGCCAATTCCGCGCAGCGACAGTTGCCGTTGCTGTTGCCGTTGCCGTTGCTTTTGCCGTTGCCTTTGCTTTTGACGTGGGTCCCCGTTGATGGCGCCACGTCGCTGGTGCCGAAATCGGATAAAGAAGCGTCGGCTGTCTGAGCGAAGCGAGTTTCCGACGCTTCCCGATTTCGGTGCCAGCGGCGTGGGCACCCCGCGCAGCGGGGCGGCATCTCCGGGGTCGCCTTCTCTTGCCTACTTCTCTTGGCGACGCAAGAGAAGTAGGTCGGCCGCCGGGCCGAGACCCGGCTTGGTCGTCCGGCAGGATATAAATATTGTTTCATCCGCCTATGGGAGGCAGCCGCGAAGCCGCTTTTGACGTTGGCAACGGTTGCACAGCGCAAGACGCCATT
>CAUQYP010000098.1:0-14577 GCA_963522035.1 uncultured Noviherbaspirillum sp.
CAAGAGAAGGCGACCCCGGAGATGCCGCCCCGCTGCGCGGGGTCCCCACGCCGCTGGCACCGAAATCGGGAAGCGTCGGAAACTCGCTTCGCTCAGACAGCCGACGCTTCTTTATCCGATTTCGGCACCAGCGACGTGGCGTCATCAACGGGGACCCACGTCAAAAGCAACCTCAAAAGCAACGGCAACGGCAACGGCAACGGCAACTGTCGCTGCGCGGAGCTTAATGCAACGGCAACTGTCGCTGCGCGGAAGTGACGCTTCTGGCGCAAGCCAGCATGAAAATCCCCTAAAGCATCGAAGCCAGCATGCGGCGCGCGCTTTCGAGTTGCGGCAGCAGCGTCTCCAGCATTCTATCGAGCGTATAGCGCCGCACCGAAGCCACGATGCTCATCGCCGCAATGGTGCGCCCGTGCGCATCGCGCAGCGGGATCGCGATCGAGCGCAGGCCCAGTTCCAGTTCTTCATCGGATACCGCATAGCCCTGCCGGCGCGCATCGTCCAGCAGACCCAAAAGCGCCGGGATCTCGGTACGGGTATGGGGCGTCAACGCGAGTCGCCTGCTGCGCTGCAGCCTTTCCTCGGCTTCTTCCGGCGGCAGTGCTGCCAGCAGTATCCGTCCGGTCGCGGCGCAGTACGCAGGCAGGCGCGAGCCCAGCCCGAGTCCATTTATCAGGCTGCGCCGCGTTGCTGCGCGCGCCACGAACACGACGTCGGTGCCGTCCAGTACGGCCACCGAGCTCGACTCGTGTGTGCGCTCGCTGATCGACTCCAGGACTGGCTGCACGATTTTCGATGTGGCAGTGGATGCCACATACGCATACCCGAGCCGTAGCACCCGCGGCGCAAGCCGGAACAGCTTGCCGTCCGACTCGACATAGCCCAGCCGCTGCAGCGTCAACAGGGAACGGCGCGTGGACGCACGGCTATGGCCGGTTATCTCCGACGCCTCGCTCAGCGTCAACGGCCGGTTCACCAGGCCGAAGGCTTCGATGACAGACAGGCCTTTTTCCAGGCCGGCCACGTATTCCTTGTCGCTGCTGGAGCGGGTTTCTTCGGTAGGCATTATGTTGGTCGGTCCTTTCCCTGGCCGCATTGTACTTGCGCATTCCATGCCGACCAGCCTCTCGTCACTGGCGCCGCAACGTGTCGTCCCGGCACCGACAGTTGCGTCACCCCTTGGCCGATATGGCTGGCGCCGGCAAACAGTTCGGCAGGGCGTGACGCGGCAAATCCGGGAGCCGGAAGCGTTCGTCACTCTGGAACGGCCTGTTTTCCCTTCCTGGCAGTCGTTTCAAGGCCATCGTGCGTGGGCTGGCACGGTCGATGCAATACGACCCGGGAGCGCAGAAACGCTCATCCACCCAACCAGACTTGAAGAGGAAATGATGACTATCCAGAAATCGATCGTTGCCGTCGCCATGTTCGCCGTGACCGCGTCCGCCCTTGCCCAGCAAACCGAATTCGTCGCACCCGACGCCGGAGCCCAGTCGACGCTGACCCGCGCCAAAGTGCGCCAGGAAATGCTCGGCGCCTATCGCCAGCGGGCGATGGTGCAGCAGCAGCACTCGGGCCAGGACCCGGTATATGCAAAAGGCCAGCGCACCCGCGAGGAAGTCCGCGCCGAAGCCGCCGAGGCCGCCAGGAAGTTCCATGCGGGCGATGTGACGAGCCCGTACTTCGGCTGAGCAAGGCCAGCCGGCGCAGCTGCCGTCTTCCGTCTTCAACACAGATGAACGCGGTGCGCCGGCTCATCCCGGCGAACAAGGAAGGACGGACATGAAACGACGCGACAGCTTCCAGCGCAAGGCCTATGCGATACATCGCATGAATTCGGCAGCGCAGCGATTAACGCAGGCGACCGACGCCGCCGACAGGGACAACGCGCGCGCCTGGATGGACCGGTGGTGCGCGGCAAGTGGCCTGCGCCGGTTCAGGCTGGGAAACGGCGGTGGGCGTGTGAAGCGCCAAAGCCCAATCCCGAATCATTGACATGACATTAAAATTCGTAGGGTGTAATAAGCGCCAGCGCATTACACCACGCGTTGCTCACGGGCGGTGCCTGTTTATCGGCAACGGTCTAATGCGCCTTGCTTGTTACACCCTACGCATCAAGGCGATGACTCGGTACCATCGATTTCAATCAGGCCTTCGGCTCATGCACGTCCGACGGCGTCACAGGCTCCTCTGCAATCTTTTCCTCGGCCTCTTCCAGGTCGTCCGCATCGGCGACAAGTCCCTCCTGCCCTGCCCCATTCGCTTCCTCCAGCACCAGCTCCACCAGCACCGGGAAATGGTCGGAACCGCAGGTCGGCAGTCGCTTCATGAACGACAGCGTGAAATGGCGGCTGTGGAACAAGTGGTCCAGCGGCCAGCGAATGAACCAGTAATCGGCATGGAAGGAGTTGAACATGCCGCGGCCCACGCGCGGGTCGAGCAGGCCGCTGATTTTTCGGAACAGCCGGGTGGTCCTGGACCAGCCGACGTCGTTCAGGTCGCCCGCCACGATGACCGGCCCGTCGACTTCCACCACGCTCTTGGCGACTACAAGCAGCTCGGCATCGCGCTCGGTCGACTCGTCATTCTCGGTCGGGCTCGGCGGCGCCGGATGCAGGAAATGCATGCGCACCGACTGGCCCGACTTCAGCTCCACCATCGCGTGCATCGACGGCACATCCTCCTGCACAAGGAACTGCGTCGCCGGGTCCTTCAGCGGCAGCCTGGAATACACCAGCATGCCGTAGGTGTTTTCCAGCGCGCACTTCATGGTGTACGGATAGTCGTCTTCCAGCACGTCCAGCTTCTGCTGCCACCAGGCGTCGGTCTCCAGCGCCACCAGGATGTCCGGGTCATGCTCGCGGACCAGTGCAATGAGCAGGTCGCTGGCACGGTTGGTCTGCAGCACATTGGAAGACAGGATGCGGATCCGGCGGGACGGGTCATGGCTCAGCGCCAGCTTGACCTCGTTCGGGTACGGCCGCGTATAGGGAATGATCCACCAGGCCTGGTACAGCAGGCAGGCCACGGTCGCCGCCAGCATCAGCTGCGCCGGAAGCTCGGCCAGGTCCAGCAGCCACCACTGCGCCACCAGCAGCGCAGCACTGAGCGCAACGATCTGCAGCCTGGGGAAGTCCATGCCGCGTACCCACCAGTGGGACGAACGCGACAGGGGCAGCAAGGTCATCACGACGATGGCGAAGGTGAGAATGGCAGTGATGGTCAGGATCATGCGGCATGCTAAATCAGCCCGCGAGTTTCCGGAATGACAACGGACAAGAATTAGTTTGATGGTGAGCAAGCAACCGGGTTTCCACCCTGGGTAAAGCTGGTGTCGGTGACGCCCATGGCCTGGACGGCACAATCGCCTTCGTTCAAACGGGCAATGGCAGCGCAAACAGCAGGATGAGGAGACGTACCTTTTTCATGGCCTGGGTCGCGGCCCCCGCCATGTCAGGGGCCGGGCGCCTGCTCGACAGCCGCCTGCGCCAGCAAATGCGCAATGTCCGGCCGCACCGGCAGCCGCCTGAACATGCCGACATTGGTGCCGCCCGTATTTCCCGTCGGGACAAGGCCAAGCGCCGAGCCCAGCGCGCCGAGGACGATGCGAACAGCCTGGCCGCAGGCCTCGCTGGCCGAGCGGCGGCGCAGTCCGATCCTGAGCATGAACCAGTGCGACCGCACATGCGGCGCTACGAAGCGCTGGCCGAGCACATGGGCGTTTTCCAGGTGGCTGAACGCCTGGTCCAGCAGGCCGTCGCGGTACAGGGACCGCGCTTCGGCCATCTCGCGTTCGAACAGTTCCATGAGGACAGGTGGCATGGATTTACCTCGCCGGAGTAGAAAAGGCCGCGTCCGCCAGGCGCAGAGCGCCACCGGAAATCGGGCGGCCAGGGGCGGCAACGCCAAAGCGGAAGACAGGCATACAGGCTCCTTGTTTTGTATCGTGCTATTTAAAACCTTGCAGCGGCTGGAAGGTCAAGCGGATGGACGAAAAGGTCGTGCGAGGCGGGGAATGAATGCCGGGCTGGTGAACATCAGGGAGACAGCGGCCCGGCAGGGCTTGCCTGCCGCTTCCCTGCCCTTCTTTTCCGCGCAACCCGGCTTGCGGCAGTTGCCTTGCCGGGAACGTCGCGCCCCGTCACCTTGCCGGGCTGGCGCCCTGCCCCAGCCCCGCAAGCGACGTCGCGGCGCGGCCGGACCCGGCGGGTCGGCTGAAGTCGGTGAATTCCGACATCCGGTTGGACGCATGGCTGCCTTCCGCATGGGCGCGGTCAAGTTCGGCACGAATGTCGGCGCGGCTTTTACCCGACGCGACATGGGTGGTGTCGACGAACTCGTTCAGCCTGGACGAAATGGGGCTGGATGCAGCCAGTTCGGCTTGCACGTCGGCACGGTCCCTGGTGCCGGCGAACCGGCTGTGGTCGACGTACGGGTAGGTGCTGTCGGCAAGCACGGCGCCGGACACCAGCATGGTTGCGGCGGCGATCAGATATTTGATGTTCATTTTCCACTCCTGAAGATTGAGATGACTCTGTGCTGTCAGCCGCCTTCCCGATGAAGGCGGCCCGCAAGAGTCGCACCACGACAAATGCGCTGTCGGCCCAGGGCCGCCGTCGACACGGTGCGGGCGTACCCATGCCGTGCCGACGCCGCCTGCTTTCAGCGCGCATTACCTCCCTTGCGGCCCTGCGCTGGAGCCGCCTGGATCAAACAACTTCTTCCTGCTGGCAAGGTGGCCAGGCGCGGCCGCCCTGCCCGGCGTCCGGCATTAAAGGCGCGCTTCGAAGACCAGGTTGAACGGCGTCTCGGCTGCGCGCCGGAAATGCCTGAAACCGGCCTCGCGGAACACTTGTGCAAGCTGCGCTTCGCCGGCCTGCGCGCCCAGCACGCGGTGGCCGCCTTCGGCAATCGCGTGGGCGCAGCACAGGGTGGTGGACGCGGCGTAGTAAATCCGGGCCACCGGCGACAGGTTGTCCTCGACGCGGTCGTTGGCAAACGGTTCGACCAGCATCACCGTACCTCCCGGCGCCAGCGCTTCGGCGGCATGGCGGGCAGCGGCCAGCGGGTCGCCGAGATCGTGCAGGCAGTCGAAGAAGCAGATAAGCCCGTAGTCGCGGCCCGGATAATCGGCCGCGCGCGCCACCGTGAAGCGGACCTGCTCCGCGCAGCCGGCGTCGGCGGCGTTCTGCGTTGCCGCCAGCACCGACGCCTCGTGGGCGTCGACGCCGTGGACGCGCGATGCCGGGAACGCCTTTGCCATCAGCAGCGCCGAGTGGCCGTGGCCGCAGCCGACATCGGCCACGCTGATGCCGGCCTCCAGCCGCTCGACCACGCCGTCGAGCGCGGGCAGCCAGGACGACAGCAGGCTGCCCTTGTAGGCATTGCGGTAGAAGGCGGCCACGCCGCAGTACAGCCGGCCGTGATGGTCGCCCCAGGCGACGCCGCTGCCGGTGCGGAAGGCCTCGATCGCCTTGTCCTCGTCGAACCACATCGACGCCGGGACGTTCCATGCATGGGGGATATAGACCGGGCTTTCCTCATCGGCCAGCACCAGCGCCTGCTCCGGGGAAAGTTCATAGGTGCCGTCGGCGGCATGGTAGGCCACGTAGCCGCCTGCCGCCTGCGCATTCAGCCATTCGCGCACATAGCGTTCGGCGCAGCCGGTGCGGCCCGCCAGTTCGCGCGGGGTGAGCGGACCGGCGCCCGCCATGGCCTTGTAAAGTCCCAGTTTGCTGCCTAAGCTGACCATGACGCCGCCGTAGCCGGCGGACAGGTCGCCGATGGCGCGCATGACGAACGATTCGAGTTTTTCCTGATCGATGACGGAGGTGTCCATGGCATTGGCCTTATGGGTTGGTTTCAATGGTGTCCGACTGCGAGACCAGAATCGCATGGGGCCGCCGACCCGAACAGAGCCGGAACGACCCGGAATCGGTCCGTTTGCGCCACGGCGCGGCTGCCGTGCGGCGCCGGACTGCATGGCGGCCATCAAGCAGGCCGTTCGCGCCGTGGGCGCCGGCCGGGACCGCGAGCCGTGAGCCGCCAGCCGCCCGGTGACGGCCGCTGCCACGTCAGCCTGCTGGCCCTGCCGGAAGCAGCGGTGTCCACCCTGACCGGCCTCTACGATGTGTTGAACGCGTTCACGCTGCTCGGTCTTGCCGACGACAAAGCCGGCAGGCCGGCGCCATTTCATGTCGAGATCGTCGGTGAAACGGCCGGAATGCTCGAGCTGGCAAGCGGGGTGCCGATCAAGGTGCAAAAGTCGATTGCGGAGATCGATGACACGGCGATCGTGGTCGTGCCTTCCGTGCTGCTGGGCCCGGATGGCTGGCGGCCGGGACGCTTTCCCGGCCTCGTCGAGTGGCTCCTCAGAATGCACCGGCAGGGAGCAGTGCTGTGTTCGGCCTGTTCCGGAATTTTCCTGCTGGCCGAGTCGGGCCTGTTCGACGGCAGGGACGCGACCGTGCATTTCCTCTATGCCAGCCTGTTCGCCAGCAGGTATCCGTCGGTTCGCATCCATCCCGAGCGGGTGCTGGTGGTCGCCGGCGAACGCGAGGAACTGGTGAGTTCGGGCGCTTCGATGAGCTGGCACGACCTCGTGCTTTACCTGATCACGCGCTGGGCCGGCGCCGCCGCGGCGCAGGAAGTGGCGCGGCTCTTCGCGCTGCAATGGCACCAGCATGGCCTGACGCCCTACATCGTGTTCGAAGGCAATCGTGACCATGCCGATGGCGACATCCACAGCGCGCAGCAATGGCTGGACAAGCATTTCTCGGTCGCCCATCCGGTGGATGAAATGATCAGGCATTCGCACCTGGCCGACCGCACCTTCAAGCGGCGCTTCACGCAGGCGACCGGGCTGGCCCCGCTTGCCTACGTGCAGCGCCTGCGCGTCGAGGACGCGAAGCGCCGGCTGGAGCAGACAGCGGCGTCGGTCGACGAAGTCAGCTGGAAGGTGGGCTACGAGGACCCCGCCTTTTTCCGGCGCCTGTTCAAGCGCACCACCGGCCTCGCGCCCGGGGATTACCGCAGGCGCTACCGGGTTCCGGACTTTGCCTCGGCGCGCAAATAAGCCGGGCCGCCGGCGGCGCGCGGCGCCCGGGCCATGGCGGGCGGTTAATACCAGCGCCAAGTCATGGCGTACCGAATGAAATCAATGGCGCCGATGCATCACCTTGATTCGTAGGGTGTAAAAAGCGAAGCGCATTACACCATGGCCGATCAACAATCACCGCCTGTCAGCGCCGGATGGTGTAATGCGCTGGCGCTTATTACACCCTACGAATTTTCATGACACCTTATGACCGGGGATTGACATAAGGGGCCGCGCCAGCGCCTGGCAGATTGCCTCCACGTGCCGCTCGTCGGTGCCGCAGCAGCCGCCGACTACGCTCAGCTGCGGCAGCATGTCGCGCAGCGCGGCGTACAGCATGCCCAGCTCCTGCGGATGGCCGTCGTCCAGGTCGGTGGCGGCGTCCAGCTCCGCATGGCTGCGCCGCGACGCGTTCGCGCGCAAGCCGCGCAGCCGGCCCAGCCAGCGTTCGCCGCGCGGCAGCACGTTCTGGAAGTGCGCCGGATGCGCGCAATTGATCATGTAGTACGCGGCGGCACACCCGGTGCCGGCATCGGTCCGCTCGATGGCTTGCTGCAGGCTGTCGCCGGACGGCAGGCGGCCGTCGGTTTCCAGCGTGAACGAGATGGCGACCGGCATGCCGCAGGAAGCGGCCGCCCGCACGATGCCGATGCCTTCCTCCACGTAGTTGATGGTGAAGCCGGCCACCATGTCGGCTTCGGTGTCGGCAAAGACCTGGACCTGGGGCAAATGATAGGCCTGCGCTTCTTCCGCACTCATGCGCTGGTCAGGAAAGTAGCCGTCGCCGCGCGGGCCGAGGTTGCCGCTGATGACGACCGGCGTGGCCGGCGCCGCACAGGCATCGCGCACGCGCGCCATCAGCGCGATCGCCTTGCGGTTCGCGCCGGCCAGCGTAGCGGCGTCGTAGCCCAGCCGTGCGCCCCAGTCGGGGTTGGCCCGCCAGGTGGGCGCTTCCAGCACCAGGCCGAGCTGCTGCGCCCGCGCCATTGCCGCATACCGTTCGTAATACCGCAGAAGCACGCCCATCCCCTGCGCGTCCTTCAGCAGGTCGAAGGCGGCGAAGTACGGCAGATCGATGCGATAGTGGAAAATCAGCGTGGTTTCCAGTCCGCCGTCGGTCATGAACAGTTTGCCGCCATCGAGCTGGGGCAGATGGTCGCGGTAGGTGCTCTTCATCATTTCCTCCATAGGTGTGGACTGCATGCGTTGCAGCGCGTATATCACGCCCGCTGCGATGCGCCGCTGGCGAGCCGTTCGCCGAGCGCGCGCAGCAGCCGTGCGCCGTCGCCGCGCCAGGCGCTGCCGTGCATGCAGGCCAGTGTGCCGGGCCTTTCGGCGGCGAGGTGCTCGATCAATTGCCGGGTATTGGTCGAGTGCGAGAAATAATCCATGGGCTTGCGAAACGCTTCGCTGTTCTCCAGTATGTCGCCCTCGGTCAGGGCCGCCGTACCGGTGCCGCCCTGGGTGAACAGGTCCCCGCAAAACAGGGTCCCGGTCCGGGTGTCCATCAGGAAGCCGGTCTCCCAGCCATGCGGCAGATGCGGCGCGTCGAGCCACTTGACGGCACGCGAGCCCAGGTCGAGTTCGGCGCCGTCGGCCATCGCATGCGCCGGCCTGTCGGCGAAGTCATCGACCGACACCATGGCCGCGACCGTGCTGCACAAGGGCACGGCGTGCGGCGCCGCCGCCAGCCATTCGTTGATGGAACCGCATTCATCCGCTTCGAAATGCGACAGGGCGATGAAGCGCAGGCGGCTGGCCGGCAGGATGCTTTCAACGGCTTCCCGCACCAGCGGAAACATCTTCCGCGGCCCGGTATGAAACAGCAGCGGCTGGTCGTCCACGACCAGGTACTGGTTGAACGAGAATCCGCCCGGCACGATTTCCACGGGCGTATTGATCCGATAGATGCCGTCGGCGATTTCATGCACATTCGTGCCGGTGGACGCATTGGTGATGGCCATGTCGGGCTCCAGGTAAGGGGGTTGATCGGGTCGATCGGCAGGCAAAGAATTAAAAAAGAAGCAGTCCTTTCGAGCACGGGAAGCAACGCACAGGCGAAAGCAGAACGCCACCGTCAATCCCCGTCTCCCCACCGTTCAGGCCGGCACCGCGACGGGCCCGGACAATTGGCGGATGATCGCCGCCTGGTCCAGCCAGACGTTTTCGCGCTTGATCCTGCCATCCGGCGTGACCTCGAAAATATGCAGGATGCGAAAGCTGAGCGGCCTGCCATGGCCGGCCATGCCCATCGGATTGCCGGCCGCCTTGCCCTGCCAGATACTTTCGTCCACCACGAAATTCTCGCCATACAGGCGCTTGACGGTCGTGACCTTTTCACCGGCAAGGTCGGCAAACATCTGTTCGTAGAATGCCCGCGCCGCCTGCTTGTCGCGCGAGGCGCCGGCCGGCCAGCCCACCAGGTCATGCGTGAGGTCGTCGACCAGCGTGGAAAGCACGCCGTCGACATCGTCTTCCGCTTCATACCGGAAATGCCGGTCGATCAGCGCATCGAATTGAGAATTTGTTAACGCAGCCATGATTTTTCCCTAAAAAAATGGTTAACAACGTTTTCCCTTTGACTATAATGAAACACATGTCTCATATGAGACATGTGTTTCATTAATAGACCACGCTTATTTAAAAGTCAAGAACCGTGCAAACCGACCCGAACCTCTCGCGAACCAGTCTCACGGAGGGGCGCGCAAACCAGAAACAGCGCACCTACCAGGCGCTGCTCGACGCCGCGCTCGGGCTCAGTGAAGCCGGACAGCAGCCTACGTTGCGCGACATCGCCAGCAAGGCCATGGTGTCGCGGGCCACCGCCTACCGTTATTTTCCGTCGGTCGACGCACTGATCCATGAAGCGTATTTTGGCCGCGCCGCGGTGCCGCTCGACACCTTGCTTGCGGCCGGCGGCGACCCGGTGGAAGCGATAGGAAGCGCTGCAGAGGCCCTGAACGGCCTGCTGCTAGAGAACGAGTCCGGGGTGCATATCGTCGAGCGCGCATTCATGCAGGTCTGGCTGAACGACACGTCGGAAGAACGGCCTGCGCGCATGGCAAGGCGGATGCGCTATATCGACCCCATAGTCGACAGCCTGTCCGACAAACTGGACGACGCCGCCAGGCTGCGCCTGCGCACTGCGCTGGCGATGACGATGGGCACGGAGGCGGTGCTGGCGATGCGCGATGTCGCCGGCGCATCCACCCGGCAAGCCATCGCCGCAGCCAGATGGGCGGCCGAGTCGCTGGTGCGCCAGGCCCTGGCAGAGGCAGCCGGTAATGGGGTCGATCGGGATTGATCGGGGTTGATGGGTGGCCAGTCGGCCTGCCGATACAATGCAGGGTCCTGTTGATTTAATCCACTTTTCATACACCTGGCCATGCATATCTGGGTAGACGCCGACGCCTGTCCCGCCGTCATTAAAGACATCCTGTTCCGTGTGGCCGAGCGCCTGCAGCTCGATGTCACGCTCATTGCCAACCAGCTGATCCGCGTGCCGGGCTCGCGCTTCATCCGCGCGCTCCAGGTCCCGGCCGGCGCGGATGCGGCCGACGCCGAGATCGTCGAGCGCGTGGCGCCCGGCGACATCGTCGTCACCGCCGACATTCCGCTCGCCGCGCTGGTGCTGGACAAGGGCGGCTTGCCGCTCGACCCGCGCGGCGCGTGGTTCACCAGGGACACCATTGCCCAGCAACTGACGATGCGCGCGTTCATGGAAGAGCTGCGCGGCAGCGGCGTCGACACTGGCGGCCCGCCCGCCTTCAGCCAGGCCGACCGCCAGCACTTCGCCAATGCGCTGGACCGCGAACTCGCACGGCGCAGGCATCGCGCGGGATAGCCACAGGCGGCGGCGCCCGCGCCTGCGGGTTGCCGGTTGCCGCCAAGCCCTGGCAGCGGCGTGCCTTGCTGCCCCGCTATCGACGGCTCCGGCTACGGCCGAAATGGGCCGGCTTCACTTCGCGTCACTGCCGCGCCCCGGTTCCGCTGATGCGCCACAGCTGCGTGTCAAGGCGCGGGCCGTTCCCGGGCTTGAACCAGCTCATGTCCTGGATGCGGGAACTGGTGACGTAGATAGTTCCATCCGGCCCCTCCGAGAACGTATCGGGCCAGCGCAGCCGCTTGTCCTGCACGAGGGTGGTGATGCGATCCCCATCGCGGACCTTTACGGCATCCTGCTCGATCGCGCTCAGATAAAGCCGCCCGCGCCGGTTGATCCAGAGGCCGTCCGTCGGCTCGGTTTCGGCGACACGCTCCACGCGCGCTTCAAGGTCCTTCGCGGACAAGCGCGGATTGTTCAGTGCATCCGTCGCAATCCGATACAGCGTCCGGCCGGTCAGGGCTTTCCAGTAGAGCGTGCGTCCATCGTGGGAGAGCGCAAGGCTGTCGGCGGCAAATTCGACCCCTCGGCCGTCGGGCCGGCGCAACTCTTGCCCATCGGTCTTCACCACCACATCCTTTTCCGGCTGGGTGCTCGGGTGGCCGTGAAGGACGCGCCGCGCCTGGCCATTCTGCAGATCCACAAGGACGAGAGCGCCGTTGGCGCCTGCATCGGTCAGGTAGGCATGCCGCCCATCCGGCGAAAACCGCACGTCGTTCAGATAGCTGCCCTGAGGCGCAACCGTCTCGTCGAAGCGGATCACCTGCGCAACCTTGTTGGCCTTCAAATCGATCCTGACGAGCTTGGGCCCGCCCGGCACAAGGTGCGCTGCGGCTGGCGCGGCCGGATCCACGACCCAGAGATTGCCGTGCGCATCGGCCACGACGCTCTGGACGCATACGAAATGCTCTCCGGCCGGCATCTGGTTCTTCCGGGCGTTGCGCCAGGAATTCCACACGTCATCCGGGTAAGGTTTGAGTTGGCCGCCAGGCATCAGCTCGGCAACCGAGATCGGCGCGTCCTCCGTCCACCGCGGGAAGTTCACGAAGATGCGCCCGTCCATCGAAACCGTCACGCCGGTTACCTGGTGCTCGAAGCTGGCCACGAGCGCCAGCCGGGCCGGGCCGGCCGTCACCGGAGCGACCTGCTGCCGTGCGCAGGAAGCACCGGCAAGGAGCACTATCGCCACTGCCGCGGACGCGGCTGTCAACCTGACCATCATCACCTCCTCCGCATGGCGGGCCTGCGATGGACGGCGGCCTTTATGGCGCGAACACCGCGCGCACGCAGCCGTCGGTCTTGTGCTTGAACATGTCGTAGCCGCGCGGCGCCTCCTCCAGCGAGAAGCGGTGCGTGGCGAGGTAGGCCGGGTTCAGCTCGCCCTTCTGTGCGTGCGCAAGCAGCCGGTCCATGTAGGCCTGCCCGTGCTGCTGGGCGGTGCGCACCGTCATGCCCTTGTTCATGATGGCGCCCATCGGGAACTTGTCGATCAGCCCGTAGACGCCGAGCACCGACAGCGTGCCACCCTTGCGGCAGGCCATTACGGCCTCGCGCAGCGCCTGGCCGCGGTCTGTCTCCAGGCGCAAGGCCTGCTTCACGCGGTCATACGCATATTGCGGCCCGGTGCCATGCGCCTCCATCCCCACTGCGTCGATGCAGGAATCAGGACCGCGCCCGCCCGTCATCTCCTTGAGCGTGTCCAGCACGCTGTCGACCTGCGTGTAGTCGATGGTCTCGGAGCCGGCGTGCTCGCGCGCCATTTGCAGGCGCTCGGGAAAGCGGTCGATCCCGATCACCCGCTCGGCGCCCATCAGCCGCGCGCTCTGCTGCGCCATCAGGCCCACGCCGCCGCAGCCCCAGACCGCGACCGTATCTCCCGGCTGGATGTTGCAGAAATCGGCGCCCATATAGCCGGTCGGCGCCGCATCCGAGAGGAACAGCGCTGTCTCGTTGGCCACCCCGTCAGGCACCTTGAAGCAGTCGTTGTCGGCGAATGGCACGCGCACGTACTGCGCATGTGCACCCGCGTAGCCGCCGAAGGCGTGGGTGTAGCCGTAGATGCCGGCCGTCGGATAGCCGCCGAGCAGCGGCTCCTGCAGCTCGGGTTTGGGATGGGTGTTGTCGCACAGCGAGTACAGGTTGTGCTGGCAATACCAGCATTGGCCGCACACGATGAAGGAGGGAACGACGACGCGGTCGCCCTTCTTCACGCGCTTGACCTCGGCGCCGACTTCCTCGATCACGCCCATGAACTCATGGCCGATCACGTCGCCGGCCTTCATGGTCGGGATGTAGCCGTCGATGAAGTGCAGGTCCGAGCCGCAAGTGGTCGACAGGCTGACGCGCAGGATGGCGTCGTGGGGGTTGACGATCTCGGGGTCCTTGACCGTGCCGACGCGCAGGTCGTTCACACCGTTCCAGTAGAGTGCTCGCATGTCTTACCCTCCTTAGCGTGTGTCGGCGCGCGCAGCAGGCTGGCGCACGGTGGTCGGGATCTCACCGGTTTCGACGAGGTTCTTGAAGCGCCGCAGCGCGCCGTCGGCGACCAGGTCCAGCGGTGTGGTTCCGAGTAGTTGGAGCAGCCCTTCGCCGAGCGCTCCACGGGGCGCATCGAAGCGCAGGCGCAGGGTGGCCACGGTGCCGCGGCCGGCCGGGGCGGGATGGAAGCGCACCGTTCCTTCGTTGGAGATGGCGGCGTTGGAAAGCGAGCGCCATCCAACGGCCTCGCCAGGCTGGTCCAATGCCTCTGAGTCCCATTCATAGCTGCGGCCGAGCGGTCCCTCGAGCTTCCAGTGCATGCGGCCGTCGTCGGCCGCATGCACGGTTGCGAAGCCTGCCATGATTTGCGGCAGCGTCCGCGGGTCGAGCCAGCTGTGGCGAAGCTCGTCCGCGGTCTTGCCGATCGTGATCGAGCGCTCCACCTCCGGCTCGCCGCCCTGGGCCTTGCCTAGCGCCTTGCCGAGAACGGGCGGGACGCCGCGCACCGCGCTCACCGCGGCCGCGCCTCCACCCGGGGTGCGCGCGAGCGCCGCGGCGCCCTTGTTCCGGCCGCCGAGCTTGGCCGCGATGGCTGCAGCGCCCAGCGCGACAGGAATCCAGTCTATGACCTGCATCGACCCACCGGTCGACTCGCCTGCACCGGGGCGGCCGCTGCGCGACGATTTGCCCCGTTGCATAGCAACGATGCCGCTTGCCATGATCAACCCTCCACGAGTGTATGCCCGAGGCACGGACCAGCCCGTGCGACAGGAGCGCGGAGAAATGTTCTTGACGCCTGGTTCGTGACGCCTGCGTCCTGTACAGCGCATGCGCATGGATCGCGGAACCGCACCATGGACTCTTCTCACGCATAAGCAAGCCATCGGATACGCTTGATGCCGCGGTCGCGGCGCGCTGAAACGAGGCTTTGATGATGGACCGGCACTCGGATCTTTAGTTCTCGCTCAGTGCGTCAATTTTCAGCCATCTGCATGCTCGTTTCGATTGCTGCGGGCCATAGCAGTTTCGTGCTGACTTGTCCCAGCCGGCCTGCAAGCGGTATTGCTTGCTCCGCGCAGCGACCGTTGCCGTTGCCGTTGCCGTTGCCGTTGCCGTTGCCGTT
>CAUQYP010000099.1:0-14402 GCA_963522035.1 uncultured Noviherbaspirillum sp.
AACGGCAACGGCAACGGCAACGGCAACGGCAACGGCAACTGTCGCTGCGCGGGACTAGTGCTTCTGGCGCAAGCCAGCATGACGGCTGCTAAAGCAAGCCTAACCATCCCAGATTCTCCTTGCCCGAAATTTACTTTAGGTCTAAAGTATTTATCGAAGGCCGCCGTGGCGTGGCCCAACGATCCTGCAGCACGGCGGACGGATAACGGAGACCTGGATGGCTGTGAGCGCTTACGTCGATACCTTTGCCGCCGATAACCTGCCGCCGCCCGGCGCCTGGCCGGAGATGCGCTTCGACCTGCCCGAGCTGCATTACCCGGAGCGGCTTAATTGCGCGGCAGCCCTGCTCGACGACATGGTTGCGCGCGGCAACGGGGAAAGCCCGGCCATCCACGGCAGCCATGGAACATGGACCTATGCGCAGCTGCTGGCGCAGGTGGACCGGATCGCCCATGTGCTGCGGGACGACCTCAAGCTTGTCCCCGGCAACCGCGTGCTGGTGCGCGGCCCGAACAACGCGATGATGGCGGCCAGCGTGCTGGCGATCTGGAAGGCCGGTTGCATTGCCGTGCCGACCATGCCGCTGCTGCGCTCCGGCGAATTGCTGGCGATACTCGACAAGGCGCAGGTCAATGCCGCGCTGTGCGCGCTGCCGCTCAAGGAAGAGATGGCGCTGGCAGCGACCCAATCGGCCTTGCTCGGCCCGGTGCTGTACTTCAACGATGACGCGCCCGGTTCGCTCGAGCAGCTGATGTCGACCAAGGCAACGCCCTTCAAGGCAGTGGACACGGCCGCAGACGATGTCTGCCTGCTCGGCTTCACCTCCGGCACCACAGGCAAGCCCAAGGGCACCATGCATTTCCATCGCGACCTGTTGGCGGTCTGCGACTGCTTCCCGCGCTCCACGCTCAGGACCCAGCCGGACGATGTCTTCATCGGCTCGCCGCCGCTGGCGTTCACCTTCGGCCTGGGCGGCCTGCTGCTGTTTCCGTTGCGTGCCGGTGCTTCCACCGTGCTGCTGGAAAAGCTGAGTCCGGCGCTGCTGTTGCAGGCGATCCAGGAATATCGCGCAACGATCTGCTTCACCGCGCCGACGTTCTACCGGCAGATGGCCCCGCTGGCCGGCAGGTTCGACCTGTCCAGCCTGCAGAAGACCGTGTCCGCCGGAGAAGCGCTGTCCATCGCCACGCGCGAGCAGTGGCGCGAGGCCACCGGCATCGACATGATCGACGGCATCGGCGCGACCGAGATGCTGCACATCTTCATCGCCGCGGCGGGCGACGATGTCCGCCCTGGCGCGACCGGCAAGCCGGTGCCCGGTTACCAGGCCTGCGTGCTCGGCGATGACGGCAAGCCGCTGCCGCCCGGCACCGTCGGACGGCTGGCGGTGAAGGGGCCAACAGGCTGCCGCTATCTTGCCGACGAGCGCCAGAACGACTACGTGGTCAACGGCTGGAACCTGACCGGCGATGCCTACGAGATGGATGCCGACGGCTATTTCTGGTACCGCGCCCGCACCGACGACATGATCATTTCCGCCGGCTACAACATTGCCGCGCCCGAGGTGGAAGACGCGCTGCAGCGCCATCCCCAGGTTGGCGAATGCGCCGTCATCGGCGAGCCTGACGAGGAACGCGGACAGATCGTCAAGGCCTTCGTCGTCCCGGCCGCAGGCGCGGAAGCAGGCGACGTGCTGGCAGCACAGCTGCAGGACTTCGTCAAGCAGGCCATCGCGCCGTACAAGTATCCGCGCGCCATCGAGTTCGTCGCGTCGCTGCCGCGCACGCCCACCGGCAAGGTCCAGCGCTACAAGCTGCGCATGGGTAAATGGTGAACAAGCCTGGCGCCGCACGGCACAGGTCGACTTTCAAGGACACATGATGAACATCGCCTGTATCGGCGGCGGCCCCGCCGGCCTGTACTTCGCCCTGCTGATGAAGAAGCAGAATCCCGCGCATCAGATCAGCGTGATCGAACGCAACCGCGCTTACGACACCTTCGGCTGGGGCGTCGTGTTCTCCGACCAGACGCTGGGCAATCTCGTCAATGCCGACGAACCGACGGCGACGGCTATCCTGCGGTCGTTCAACCACTGGGACGACATCGACGTCCACTTCAAGGGGCACACCGTGACCTCGGGCGGCCACGGCTTCTGCGGTATCGGGCGCAAGCGCCTGCTCAACATCCTGCAGCAGCGATGCGAGGAACTCGGCGTCAGGCTGGAGTTCGAGACCGATGTCGCCGACGACCAGGACATCGCCAGCAAATATGGCGCTGATCTCGTCATCGCCTGCGACGGCCTGAACAGCCGCATCCGCACCCGCTATGCGGCGACCTACCAGCCCGACATCGAGACGCGCAAGTGCCGCTTCGTGTGGTTGGGCACGAAGAAGCTGTTCCCGGCCTTCACGTTCGCCTTCGAGGAGACCGAGCACGGCTGGTTCCAGGCCCATGCCTACCAGTACGACGGCGACACCTCCACCTTCATCGTCGAGACCCCGGAAGACGTGTGGCTGAAGGCCGGCCTCGACCAGATGAGCCAGGAGGACGCCATCGCCTATTGCGAACGGCTATTCGCCGCGCAACTCGACGGCAACCGGCTCATCAGCAACGCGTCGCACCTGCGCGGCTCCGCCATCTGGACCCGCTTCCCGCGCATCCTCTGCGGCAACTGGGTCCATTGGAACGAGGTCGACGGCAGGCGCGTGCCGGTGGTGCTGATGGGCGACGCCGCCCATTCCGCGCACTTTTCCATTGGCTCCGGCACCAAGCTGGCGCTGGAAGACGCAATCGAACTGGCGCGCTGCTTCGACCAGCATGGCGCCGGCGGCATCGGGCAGGTCATCGACGCCTACCAGGAATTGCGCGCAGTCGAGGTGCTGAAGATCCAGAGCGCGGCACGCAACTCGATGGAATGGTTCGAGAACGTCGAGCGCTATACCGGCATGGAAGCCGAGCAGTTCGCGTACTCGATGCTGACCCGCAGCCAGCGCCTGTCGCACGAGAACCTGCGCGTGCGCGACGCCGGCTATGTGGAACGCTACGAACGCTGGATCGCGCAGCACGCGGGCGAAGCCGCCGCGTTGCCGCACTCCCGGGCAGGCGCCAGCGTGCCGCCGATGCTGACGCCCTACCGGCTGCGCGGCACCGTGCTGAAGAACCGCATCGTCGTCTCGCCGATGGCGCAGTACTCGGCCCTCGACGGCCTGGCCGGCGACTATCACCTGGTACACCTCGGCAGCCGTGCGATGGGCGGCGCCGGGCTGGTGTTCGCCGAGATGACCTGCGTCTCCGCAGATGCGCGCATCACGCCGGGTTGCCCCGGCATGTACATGCCGGAGCACACGGCGGCATGGAAGCGCATCGTCGATTTCGTTCACCAGAACACGGACGCCAAAATTGCCATCCAGCTCGGCCATGCCGGCCCGAAAGGCTCGACCCGATGCGCCTGGGACGGCATCGACCTGCCGCTGGACGAGGGCAACTGGCCCCTGCTGGCGGCGTCGCCGCAGCAGTACATCGAAGGCGTGTCGCAGCATGCGCGCGAGGCGACGCTGGACGACATGGACCGGATAGAACAGGACTTCGTGCGGGCCACGACCGAGGCCGCCAGGGCAGGTTTCGACTGGCTGGAGCTGCATTGCGCGCATGGCTATCTGCTGTCGTCCTTCATATCACCGCTGACCAACCGACGCATCGACGACTATGGCGGCTCGCTGGAAAACCGCTGCCGTTTTCCGTTGCGCGTGTTCCGGGCCGTGCGCGCAGCCTGGCCGCAGGACAAGCCGATCAGCGTGCGGATCTCGGCGCACGACTGGGTCGAGGGCGGCATCACGCCGGACGACGCGGTGCAGATCGCGCGCCTGTTCAAGGCAGCCGGCGCGGACATGATCGACTGTTCGTCCGGCCAGGTCAGCAAGCAGGAGAAGCCGGTCTACGGCCGCATGTTCCAGACCCCGTTCGCCGACCGCATTCGCAACGAGGCGCGCATCCCGACCATGGCGGTCGGCTCCATCTTCGAGGCCGACCATGCGAACAGCATCATCGCCGCCGGCCGCGCCGACCTCTGCGCGATCGCGCGGCCGCATCTCGCCAACCCGGCATGGACGCTGAACGAGGCGGCGAAGATCGGGTATCACGACATGCCGTGGCCGAAGCAATACACCGCTGCCAAGACGCAGCTGGAGCGCAACCTGGAACGCGAGAAGCAGGCCGCCGCCGCCAATGCAGCGGCCACGCCTGCGCAGCGCGCGGCCAGGCTGCTGGAGGGATGAGCATGGCGCTTGCTCAAAGCTTGAAAGGAAAGCATGCGCTGGTCACCGGCGGTGGCCGCGGCATCGGCATGTCGACTGCGCAGGCCTTGCTGGCGCATGGCGCGCGCGTGACCGTGGCCGGCCGCAATGGCGAGCTTCTTGCCAGCGCCGTAAGCGAACTCGCCCAGTTCGGCGAGGTCGGCCACGCCGTCATGGATGTCACGCTGGCGGAATCGGTGAACCAGGCGTTCGTGGCTGCACGCGAGCGCTTCGGTCCGGTCGGGATCCTGGTCAATAATGCCGGACAGGCGCAGTCGGCCCCCATCCTGCAGACCGACGAAGCCTTGTGGCAGCAGATGATCGCCGTCAACCTGACCGGCGCCTTTCATTGCACGCAGGCGGCCCTGCCGGACATGCTGGAGGCCCGGTGGGGCCGCATCGTCAACGTGGTCAGCACCGCCGGATTGACCGGCTACCGCTACGTCTCGGCCTATTGCGCGGCCAAGCATGGCGTGATCGGCCTGACCCGCTCGCTGGCGCTGGAACTTGCGACCAGGGGCATTACGGCCAATGCGGTCTGCCCGGGCTACACCGAGACCGACATGGTCGGCAATGCCATCGCCAACATCGTCGCCAAGACCGGCCGCACCGAAGCCGCGGCGCGCGCCGACCTGGCTGCGGGCAACCCGCAGAAGCGCCTGGTCCAGCCGCAAGAGGTGGCGAACGCCGTCGCCTGGCTATGCCTGCCGGGGTCGGATGCAATGAACGGCCAGGCCCTCGCAGTCGCCGGCGGAGAAGTGATGTGAGCTCAGTGAAAAAGCCACGCAAGTCCCCGTCGAGGACTGTGCCCGGCGGTCCGGTCGAAACAGCCCCGGTCGTCGACATGGAAAGCCGCCTGACGCATGACCATCATCAGCCCCTGAAACTGTGGCTGCGCATGCTGTCCTGCACGGTGCGCATCGAGGATGAGATCCGCTCGCGGCTGCGCAACGAGTTCGGCATCACCCTGCCCCGCTTCGACCTGATGGCCCAGCTCGAGCGCCATCCGGAAGGCTTGCGCATGGGCGAGCTGTCCAAGCGCATGATGGTCACCGGCGGCAACGTCACCGGCATTGCCGACCAGCTGGTGCAGGAGAAGCTCGTCGTGCGCGTGCCCGACGCGCACGACCGGCGCGCCTACAGCGTGAAGCTCACTGCCGCCGGCCGGCGCGCGTTCGAACGCATGGCCGCCGCGCATGAAAACTGGATTACCGAGCTGCTGGGCGGCGTGTCGCCGCAGGACAAGACCAGGCTGATCGAACTGCTGTCGCAGATCAAGCGGCACGTGAACGGACCGCCTGCGGACCGCGTGGAATAAGGGATGTGCGCGTTCCCATTGTTATCGACAACGTTATAGAGACTAGGAGTTCCACCATGCGTTACCTGCCCGGCGAGCCGCAGCAAGGCTTCGACACCCAGGACCGGATCGCCGGTTACACGGCCCGCAATTTCCTGTTCAGCGCCACGGACGGCGTCGCCACCATCACGCTCGATCGCGCCGAGCGCAAGAACCCGCTGACCTTCGACTCGTATGCCGAGCTGAGGGAGCTGTTCCGCGCGATGGCGTATGCGAAGGACGTGCATGCCATTGTCATCACCGGCGCCGGCGACAATTTCTGTTCCGGCGGCGACGTGCATGAAATCATCGGCCCGCTCACCAGGCTGGATATGCCCGGGCTGCTGGCTTTTACCCGCATGACCGGCGATGTCGTCAAGGCAATGCGCGCCTGCCCGCAACCCATCGTCGCCGCTATCGACGGCGCCTGCGCTGGCGCCGGCGCCATTCTGGCGATGGCCGCAGATATCCGCATGGGCACGGCGCGCAGCAAGACCGCCTTCCTGTTCACGCGGGTCGGCCTGGCAGGCTGCGACATGGGCGCCTGTGCGCTGCTGCCGCGCCTGATCGGCCAGGGCCGCGCTTCCGAGCTGCTGTTCTCGGGACGTTCGCTGGGCGGGGAAGAAGGCGAGCGCTGGGGTTTCTTCAACCGCTTGTGCGCGCCGGACGAACTGCTGCCGCAGGCGCTGGCCTTTGCTGCCGACCTCGCCGAAGGTCCGACCTTCGCGCACGGCATGACCAAGAAGATGCTGCAGCAGGAATGGAACATGGGCGTCGATGAAGCGATCGAGGCGGAGGCGCAGGCGCAGGCCATCTGCATGATGACGAATGACTTCCATCGCGCCTACCATGCCTTCGTTGGCAAGCAGAAGCCGGCGTTCGAAGGCGATTGAGGCGTCGACATGGCTGATCAACCGACACTGCCCGACATCCATGCCGGTGAGAACCGGGTCTTCGCCACCAAGGTGACCGTGCGCTTCGGCGACTGCGACCCGGCAGGCATCGTGTTTTACCCGCGCTACTTCGAGATGGTCAACAACCTGGTGGAAGACTGGTGCGCGCAGGGACTGGACATGAGTTTTCGCGAGATGCACCTGGAACGCGGCCTGGGCCTGCCGACCGTGCAGATCGACACGTCCTTCGTTGCGCCGAGCGAACTGGGCGAGGTGCTGCAGGCGGAACTGCGCGTGCAGAAGCTGGGGGGCGCGTCGCTCACGCTGGCGGTCAGGCTAGCGGGACCGGATGGGAAAGACCGGGTGCGCGCCAGCCTGGTGCTGGTCATGATGCACCTGAAGGAGCGCCGCGCGGTGCGCATCCCGGATGCGCTGCGTGAGCGCATGGCCGTGTTTGCCGGCGCGGAATGAACGTCATATCAACAAGGAACAACATGGATTTTCTGCAACCACCGGGCTGGCCCCGCGCCAGGGGTTATTCGAACGGCATCTCGGCCAGCGGCCGCACGGTGTTCGTCAGCGGCATGATAGGTTGGGACGCGCAGTGCGTATTCCAGACCGACGACTTCGCCGGACAGGTGCGGCAGGCGCTGCGCAATGTGGTCGCGGTGCTGGCGGAAGCGGGTGCGCGGCCAGACCATATCGTGCGCATGACCTGGTACGTGGTGGACAAGCGGGAGTATGTCGCCGCGTACCAGGAGATCGGCGATGCGTACCGCGACATCATCGGGCGACATTATCCGACGATGACGGCAGTGCAGGTCGTGGCGCTGGTCGAGGACCGTGCCAAGGTCGAGATCGAGGTGACGGCGGTGGTGGAGGCATGACGTCCGGTTCAGGGGCCGGATGAACGCACCGTCCGGCGCGACATCTACACGTCATTGCCCGGCTTGTCGGCGCCGAATGCCTGCCTGATCGCGCCGACCACGCCTGCGGCAACGCTTGCGTCGGCCAGGTGCGGAAATTCTTCCGCCAGCTTGTTGGACACCTTCCACGCGCCGCCCTGCGATACCGAGCGAATAATGCGG
This sequence comes from uncultured Noviherbaspirillum sp., assembly GCA_963522035.1. Classification (GTDB taxonomy): domain Bacteria; phylum Pseudomonadota; class Gammaproteobacteria; order Burkholderiales; family Burkholderiaceae_D; genus Noviherbaspirillum_A. Next base: position 7,610 of record CAUQYP010000099.1, read on the forward strand.
TCGATATCCTGGTCAGGGCCTTCCAGCCAGTTCTTCACGCCTTCGCGTGCCAGGCCGAGGTTCTGCAGATACAGTGCCTCGCCGTTCATTTCTTCCTCGACGGTCATACGCACGACTTCGCCGATGTACGCCGCATGCTGTGTCAGGTCGAGGTAGCGCCACGCGTGCAGCGCGTCGTCATAGGCAGTGAAATGGAAATTGCTGGCGACACCGTCGCCGTGGGTCACTAGCTGCCCGAATTTGTAATGGTCCCTGTACCTGGCGAGCAAGGGTCTGGAGAACGTTTCCAGGGTGTGGTCATAACCGGCCCTGGCACGCATCGTGTTCGTGATCGTGGCCGAGATGGGCAAGATGAAGGGCGCCGGAACAGCGCCGTCACGGCGCAGCACATCGTTGACCAGGAAGCGCGAGATGCGTCCGTTGCCGTCCACCATTGGATGGATATAGACAAACCCGAACGACGCCACGGCCGCACGCAGCAGGGACGAGCGGGTGCGCGTGCGGGACATGAACGCCTGCAGTCCGGCAAGCAGCGACGCTGTGTGATCCCAATGCGGGCCGATGTAGTCGACGATTTCGGCGTAGCCGCTGACATGGCCGACAAACACGGGCGACTGGCGCAGGCCATAGCGCGTGGCGCGACCGAGTATGGCTTGCTGCAGTTCGGTCAGTTCCCCGATATCAAACGGATCGTTAACCTGCCCGCATCGCGCTTCCATGACGGCCGCGAATCGCCTGATGCGGTCGACCTGCTTTTCCTCGTGTTCGATGGCAAAGCTCGCCCGGCTTTCCTTCACGGTCAGCCAGGCTGCGCTACGCAACAGGATTTCTGCGCCGTATTCCAGCTCCAGCGCGGCCAGCGCCGCAGCGCAGTCATAGTTTTCAGCGGCTGTGACGCGATTGGACCGGAATATGACCGGGCAAAAGTCGCGCGTGCCCGGCATATTGTCCCGGACACGCCAGCGCGGGACGTTGGCGGCCCGGGCTGCGGTCAAATAGATATCTTCTGGCAAGGCGAAGACATAATTGCCGCCGGCGTCAGCGACATCGAGCCGCTTGCCGGTCAGCCATTCGTAGAAGAACCCGGCCCGCCGCGCAAAAATACCAGTCGGCTCGCCCGCGATCCACGCTGCAATGATGGCTGGATCGATTGCATGAAAAAGCCGTGACAGAAACTCCAGGTGAATAATTTCGTATTTCAACGCAAAGGTCAGATGGGCGGGTATGGTTCCATCGGGGCGCAGCTGTGGCTTATATACTTCCTCGGTCACTCCCTCGTCGTCGCGATGGTGAGTCTTGCGGACCGAGCCGATGCGGCTTATCACCCGGAACGGCTGCACAGGCGCAATTCCAGTCTGCTCCGATATCCATTTAAATCCGGCGTATTCCATCATCTTTTCTTTAGGGAGCGGAAAAATTCCTTAAAAATCGAATTTTCATACCTAGATTACATAAAATAGTGAAAGTTTGCAATGGTTTGCGCTGTCGCCGGCGGAGCGGAATCAACAGCCTGCAGGTCCGCGTGGAAGAACAGCTGACCCGCGACAGGCGTACGCGCAGCATCCCGCCATTCACTCTGTTGCGCTAACATCGCCGGACTGCCTGGTCCAGGATATAGGCAGCCGTATTCCACCATCCGCTCGCATAACGATCGACATCCATGGAACTGCTGCGCCTCGGCTTACTCTTTGCAGTGACTGCTATCGCTGAAATCGTCGGTTGCTACCTGCCGTGGCTGGTCGCCAGAAAAGGAATGAGCGCCTTCCTGCTGATTCCCGCCGCGCTTTCCCTTGCCCTGTTCGCCTGGTTGCTGACGCTACACCCAACGGCTGCCGGGAGAACCTACGCCGCCTATGGCGGGATGTACATCGCCGTGGCGCTTCTGTGGCTGCGCGTTGTGGATGGCATCGCACTGACACGCTGGGACGTGGTGGGCGCCGGCATCGCCCTGGTCGGCATGGCAGTGATCGCGCTGCAGCCATCGAATTGATGCTAGTCGAATCTGCTGTGCATGGGCTTGCGCCAGATTGCCGCCGCCGGTTCGCGCTTCTCCCTGCAGGGCACGCGCAGGCGACTCGCCAGCACCACCACGATCAGCGCAGCAACCCATGCCGACCAGAGCGTATGGCTTAAAAAATGCGCACCGCGTGCCTGCTGCGCCAGGCCCAGCGCCAGTCCCGGAGACAGGCCGGCCGCGAAGGCCGAACACGCCTTCACAGGATGGCCGGGCAGCCAGAATACCGCGATCGACGCCAGCCACAGCGCGCTGGAAGCGTGTCCCGCCGGGAAGCAGTGGCCCGCCGACACGCCGGCCGGCAAGCTGTCGAAGATGCGCAGGTAGGGGGCGAAGCCGCCGTAACGGCTGAGGTTCCATGGGCAGTGATGGATGGATGCCGCCTTCAATGCGTTGATCGCGACCGGCACCAGGACGGCGGATGCCGCCACGATCGCCAGCTTGCGCCGGGTCGCGCTGTCGAATAGCTGCCAGTTGTCGAACGCGTCAGCCGACAGCATCGTCACCGGCACCAGCGCCACGGCGATCATCAGCGCCTTCATGGTGTGGTGCAGGAAGTGCTCGAAGAACCACTGCGCGCGGAGCGGGAAGGTATTGCTGCCAAAGTCGAACACCAGGTCGGCGAGATAAAGGTCGGCATTGGTCCACCGTCCCAGCCAGACCAGCAGCAGCGCCGCCAGCAGCAGCGCAAGGACGCACGAGCGCAGCTGGCGTTTCGTCATGCGCCTGTGCGCGGCCTGCCGCGGCAGCCGTCGAGCAGGTCGAACGTGCCGTCGTAGGCCGCTGTCTGCACCTGCATCAACCCCAGCATCGTGTGGAACAAAAAGTCGTGGCTGGCGGGCCGCGCGGCGCGGGCGCGCAGGCAGGCCGCGTCGATGCCGGACGCGCCGGCAAAGCCGGGCGAGAGCCACATCAGCATCGGGACTTCCGTCTGTTCGCGCGGCGCGATCGCATACGGCAGGCCGTGAAGGTATACCCCTTTCTCGCCGAGCGACTCGCCGTGGTCGGACACGTAGATCAGCGCGGCGTCGTGCGTGCCCTGCCCTTGCAGGCGCTGCACGGCCTGGGCGAGGAAATGGTCGGTGTAGAGCAGCGCATTGTCGTAGCTGTTGACGATCTGTTCCCGGCTGCATTTGCCCAGGTCCGGTTCGTCGCAGGTCGGCATGAAGCGGCGAAACGCGTGGGAATAGCGCTGGAAATACGCAGGGCCATGGTTGCCGAGCTGGTGCAGCACGATGACCATGTCGCGCGGACTGCGTTGCAGCGTCGACTCCAGCCCGGACAGCAGGATCTCGTCGAGGCAGTGATTGCCCTTGCACAGGCGCGGGTCGGGCTGATCTTCCGGACGCTGAACTTCCAGGCCGTCGCACACGCCCTTGCAGCCCGACTGGTTGTCGCGCCAGAGGGTCTTGATGCCGGCATGCTCCATCACGTGAAGCACCGATTCGTGCCGCCGTATCTGCTTCTCGTCGTAATGCCGGCGGCCGTACGGTGAAAACATGCAGGGCAAGGAAACTTCCGTGTTGGTGCCGCAGGCAGTGACATGGGGGAAGTTGATGACGTCGCTTGCCGCCAGCGCCGGCGTGGTCTGTCGCTGGTAGCCGTTCAGACCCCAGTTGGCCGCACGCACGGTCTCGCCGACGACGACGACGAGCAGGCGCGGCTTGCCGCCGTGCGCGCCGGCCGCTGCCACGGCATCGGCGCCGACCGGAAGGCGCGCCACGCCGGTCTCCCCGGTCTCGGCGGTCACCACGCGTATCGACGCGACGATGAAATTGGCCGGCGTGACCAGGTAGCGCACTTCCTTCTGGTTGCGCAGCAGGCTGGACAGGTCCTGGAAGGCGATGAGCAGGCTGCCGCCGGCAAGCAGCGTGGCCGCGGCAAGGAATACAGCGCGCATTGCCAGCGCCCGCCGCAATGACCGGCAAGGGAAGTCGACGCGGGAGAGCAGGAGTGCCGGAAGCCCCCCGTAGACCAGGACGTCGCCGAGCAAGCCGCCAGTGAGCAGCTCGCCGGCCTCCCTGGCATCGGTATGGAAGACATTGCGCACCATGCCCGCGTCGAAAAAGACGGTATAGCGGTTCATATAGTGCATGGCCAGCGCGGTGACGATGAACAATGCGCCCAGCACTGGCTTGGCAGCGCGGCGGCCAGGCACCAGGCCAAGCACCAGCCCGAGTATCAGGCAATGCACGGCTGTCAGCAGCACGGCAACCGCCACCGCAAGGAACCAGCTTTCCACCCTGCTCCAGTCCTGTCCGGCTGCCCATGCGTGCCAGAACCGCTGGTTCACGAACAAGGTAAAGAACAGGCTGGCGCCGACGATGCAGGACTCGACGCTGCACGCAATGCGCATGCCGAACTGCCGGCTGCGCCTGCGGCTGGCGTCGGTGCGGACTGCGCCATGCGGGGATGGAAGGGTAGTCGTAAGGTGTGTCAAGGCTGCCTGCCGCGTAAGCGAAAGAGGCAGCATAGGCAGCGCGGCGTTAAGGTGGCGTTAAGGTGGCGTTAAGGTGGCATTAAGGCGGCGCCAGGGTCATGTCGGCGGGAGCCGGGACGGTGGCGGACGGCAGGCCGGCTTTCGCAAAAGTGAGTACGAACCGGCTGCCGCCGCCGTCGGGCCGCTCGTGTCGCACGTCCCAGCCCAGGTGCTCGGCGACCCGCTTGACGATGGACAGGCCGAGGCCGGTCCCCTCGGTCGTATTCGCGCGGCCCTGGACGAAGCGCTCGAACAGGCGCTGGACGACAGGCTCCGGCAGTCCCGGGCCAGTGTCCTCGACCGTGATGCGCGTCGGCTCGAGCCTGACAGTGACCGTCCCGCGCTCCGTGTTCTGGATCGCATTGCGCAGCAGGTTGCCGACCGCGATGCCCACCAGTTCCGCCCGTCCCTCCACCCAGACCGTGCCTACCTCCTCGATGTCGCAGTGCACCGGTTTGCCGTGCAGCAGCGGGCGGTAGCGCTCCACTTCGGCATGGACGATGGCGTTGATTTCCGTGCGGGGCGCATTCAACTGTTCCGGCGCGCGCGACAGCCACAGCAATGCAGCGACCCGATCGGTCGTTTCATGGGCGACCCGCCTGATACGTTCTGCCACCTCCCGCTGCGCCGGCTGGTTCGCGAGGCCGCGCTCGAGCAGTTCGGCGGCGCCCAGCATGACGGTGAGCGGCGTGCGCAATTCGTGGCTGACGTCGCTGGTGAACAGGCGCTCACGCGTGAGAAAGCGTTGCAGCTCGTCGGTATGCCGTGCAAGCGCGCGCGCCAGCACGCCTATCTCGTCGCCCGCATCGAGGCCGGGCAGCGTGGACGATGGACAGTTGGCCGCGACAGCGTCCGCCAACGCGGTGACGGGCGCGACGATGCGGCGTGCGGTCGCAACGCCCAGCAACACCGCGAGCGCGAGGCTGGAGACGAAACCCACGCCCAGCGCGGAAAAAATGATGGTTTCGAGGTGTTCGAACTGCGCCATTTCCTGGACCACCGCATAGCGGTTGCCGTTTTCCTCGCGTATCAGCGCCTGCGCTTCACGCTCCGCCAGCAACAGTTCATGGATACCTGCCTGCCTGTTCCGGAGTTCCGGCGGGAATTCGCCATTGATATAAACGCCGACGCCGGGCGGCGCCTCGTATGGCTGCTGGCGCGCATGGTGGGCGATCAATACGTCGCTGATTTTTTCCAGCCGGTCGTCCATCACTTCGGATTCGATTACCTCGACGGCCAGGTAGGACACCAGGCAGAAGAAGCCCGCCAGGACAAGGGCCAGCAGCACGAAGGCGCGGGCGATGCGGTGCTTGAGGGAGCGTTCAGTTTTCATTGGCAGGGACAAGCTGGTAGCCCACGCCGGGCCGGTTGATCAGCATGGGACGCGCAAAGGGTTTATCCAGGGCCTGGCGCAACGCATGGATATGGGTGCGCAGCGCGTCGCTTTCCGGCGGGTCGTCGCCCCAGACTTCCCGCTCCAGGGCCGCGCGGCTCACCAGGCCGGGCGCCTGCCGGAGCAATGTGAGCAGGATCTTGTAAGCCGTCGGTGTCAGCGCAAGGGTCTTGCCGGCGCGCGTGGCCGTGCCGGTGCGCGTGTCCAGCACGATCTCGCCGTACGACACGGTGTGCCGCACCTGTTCGTTGCGCATGCGCCGCACCAGCGCCTTGAGCCGTGCATCGAGTTCCAGCAGCGAATACGGCTTGACCAGGTAATCGTCTGCGCCGACGGCGAGGCCTGTCACCTTGTCGTGTTCGGTGTCGCGGGCAGTGAGCATCAGGATGGGCACCGGGTTGTGATGGTCTTCGCGCAGTCGCCGGCAGACTTCGACGCCATCCAGGCCGGGCAGGGACAGATCGAGCACGATGACATCGTACTGGTTCTGCACGGCCAGGCTCAGGCCCGCGTTGCCGTTGCGGGCGACATCGAGCGTGTAGCCGAGCGGCTCGAAGAAGCCGAACAGGTTGGCGATGATATCGGGGTTGTCTTCGATGACCAGCAGATGCATGGCGGTGCTTACCTGGGTTGCGGCATTGGCGCCGTCTGCCCATTCTACGTCGAGCCGGTGTTTGCATGGCCTTGTGCGGCGAAGCGGGATGGAAAGGGAAAGTTTGCCGGGGTCGGCCCGAAGACGCCAGCAAGGGCGCAGCGTGCGCGTTGCCTGGAGCAGTTTCGTGCTGGCTTGCCCCAGCCGGCCTGTAAGCGATATCGCTTGCTCCGCGCAGCGACAATTGCCGTTGCCGGCGTTGTTGCCGTTGCCCGCGCAGCGACAGTTGCTTTTGCTTTTGCTTTTGCTTTTGCT
>CAUQYP010000100.1:0-14287 GCA_963522035.1 uncultured Noviherbaspirillum sp.
TATCCGTTTCAGTCCCTGGCGACGCGTCGCCGTCTAACGGGGATCCACGTCAAAGGCAGCGTCAAAAGCAACGGCAACTGTCGCTGCGCGGGCAACGGCAAATGTGGCTGCGCGCAATATGCAATATTGCTTACAGGCCGGCTCAGGCAAGTCAGCACAAAACTGCGCTAACGCTTGCTACACCCTACGATTCCTGCAAGGACATGAGCGTCACGGCAGCTCCGCCGACCCCATGCGCCTGAGGATCAGGCCGGTGCGCCGGCCCAGGTAGGCCGACTGCCGGTGCTTGTCGTAATACCGCGGGTTCGGCAGCATCACCGCCAGTTTCGCTGCCTGGCTGGCCGACAGGCTGGTGGCCGGCACGCCGTAGTAATGCCGCGCGGCGGCCTGCGCGCCGAACACGCCGTTGCCCCACTCGACGACGTTCAGGTAGATCTCGAAGATGCGTTCCTTGTCCATCCAGTACTCGATCATGTAGGCAATGACCACTTCCTGCCCCTTGCGCAGGTAGCTCCGGTCGCCCGAAAGAAACAGGTTCTTCGCCAGCTGCTGGGTGATGGTGGAGCCGCCCGACACCACCTTGCCGCGCTTCGTATTCTTTTCGTACGCCTTTTGCAGCGCGTCCCAGTCTATGCCCTCGTGGCCCGAGAAATTCGCGTCTTCCGACGCGATGATGGCGCGCTTGAGATTATTGGAGATGCGCTCGTAATCGACCCATTCGAACTTCAGGCGCGCATCTGGATTGGTCTTCTGCAGCGCGGCGAGCTGCTGCCGCATGAAGCTGGTGGACGTCGGATTGTGCTCGACCCACCAGCCGATCTGCAGGAAGAAATACAGCTGCAGCGCCAGCACCAGCAGCAGCGGCAGCAGGACGAGCCAGAACAGCAGCTTGCGCAGCATCGGCTACAGCAGCGCGCGCAGCGCGACGTGCACCGGGCCGGTGTCGGGCCGCACGCCGCGCCAGACGAAGAAGGACTCCGCCGCCTGCTCGACCAGCATGCCCAGGCCGTCGCGCACCGCGGCGCCGTGGCCGGCCGCAAAGCGCATGAAGGCGGTGGCCTCGCGGCTGTACATCATGTCGTAGGCCAGCGCACCCGCGGCGAACACCGCGCCGGCTAGCGGCGGCAGCGCGCCGGCGAGGCTGGCTGAGGTGGCGTTGACGATCACGTCGTAGGCGCCATCCAGCGCGTCGTAGCTGCTTGCGCGCAGAACGCCGTGCGGCGCTGAAAATTCCTGCGTTAGCAAAACGGCACGGTCCGGCGTGCGGTTGGCTATCACCAGTTCGGCCGGCTGCTGTTCCAGCAGTGGCAGCAGCACGCCACGGGCGGCGCCGCCGGCGCCCAGCAGCAGCAGGCGCTTGCCGCGCAGCACCACGCCGGCGTTATGCACGATGTCGGTCACCAGGCCGACGCCGTCGGTGTTGTCGCCATAAACGATGCCGTCGATAAATCGCAGCGTATTGACCGCACCGGCGGCCTGGGCCCGGACCGACAGCTCGGTCGCCATTGCATGCGCCTGCAGCTTGAACGGCACCGTGACATTGGCGCCGCGGCCGCCTGCGTCGATGAAGGCGGCCACGGTTTGCTCGAAGCGGTCCAGCGGCGCCAGCAGGCGTTCATAGAGGACCTGCTCGCCGGTCTGCTGCGCAAACCGGGCATGGATTTCCGGCGACCGGCTGTGCGCCACCGGGTTGCCGATCACTGCGTACTTGTCCGCCATCAGTTGCTTCCTCCGCGCAGCTCGGTTTGCACCGCGTCGTCGCGGGTGAACTTGAAGCGGGTGATGATTTCCCAGACGTCGTCCTTGCCGGTGGTGCGCATGTTTTCCGGGAAGCGGCCGAACGGCGCGGCCCGACGCACGATGCGCAGCGCCGCTTCGTCCAGCGCCGGGTTGCCGGACGGCCGCTCGACGCGCGGCCCGCCTTCCTTCTCGTAGATCGTCCCGTCCTGGAACACCGGGATGTAAATTACCAGCTCGCCGTACAGCTTCTTGCCGTTCTGCTGCGGGAAGTTGAGCGTGCCGATGTTCTCGATGCGCTTCTGCAGCTGGCTGTAATACATCGCATAACCGACCTCGCGCGTGCTGGGCGTGATCTGGGTCTTGCGCGGGCGCTTGTTGTAGTCCTCGATCTGGCGGTTGATCTCGGCTTCGGCGCGCGCCAGCGCACGGCTGTTTTCAGTCTCGTCCGGCGCGGCCGGCGTCGGCGGCGCCGGGTTGGGCGACTCCTGCGGCGTGGTTTTCGGCGCGGTGCTGCGGGTCTGCTTCGCGTTCTGCGCCAGCACCTTCTGCTGCTGCTCCAGCTCGGCCACACGGCGCCGCGCCGCCTTGATGTTGTCGCCGTCCTCCGACTTTTTCAGGTTGGGCAGCGGCGACTTGGCGCGGCCGGCGTCGGCATTGCCGCCGCCATCGAGATTGGCCTGCGCCAGCGCTTCGGCCTTGACCGGCTTCTTGTCATGCCTGGCATTGACCAGGATGACCTCGAGTCCCGGGTCGACCGGCTTGAAGCGCACCGGCTCGGGCGCGGCAAAGCGCACCGCCAGCAGCAGGCCATGCAGCAGCACGGAAATGACGACGGCGATTACCAGGGTGCGGTCTTGTAGAAAATGCTTCACGCGCGGCTTAGTCAGGGTGGTTCGGGACGTCGATTTTACGCGAAAGGGCACCGCGCGCGGCCGCCGCATGCCGCGCCGGCTGCGCGAACGGCCTAGGCGGCAGCCGGTGCCGCGTCGCCGGCATCGTCCGCGCCGGGGCCAGCGTCGGGCGCGGTTCCGATGGACTCCGCGGCCTCGGCCTGCTCTGCCGGGTCCGTATCGAGGGGCGGTATGCCGGCCGCCAGCTCTTCCTCGTCGGCCAGCGCATCGTCGGCATCGGCCATCGAGTTCTCGCCCGGACCAGCCTCGACTTCCAGCAGGCGGGCCTCGACCGATAGGTCGACCTCGTCCCAGCGCAGCAGGTCCAGCCGGACCTGCGTGCCGCGCGCCAGCGGCGTCATGCCGGACAGCTTCAGCACCAGCGGTATCTCGACCAGCCGCACGATCTCGTCCTTCAGCACCACTGCCTCGACCTGGCGCGCCTCGCTCTGCGCCAGCCAGCGCAGGCACCAGTAGCGCTCCATCGCCGACTGGAACTCGGCATAGGCCGCGTAGGCGCCGTCGAACGCGGACACGATTGCATAGAGGTCGGCGTCCTTGGGCTTGAAGGTAGCCACCAGCGGCGCGGTCACGCCATGCTGCACGCAGGCCATGATCTGCCACTGGTTGACCAGGTCGGTGTAGCGCCGCAGCGGCGACGTGCTCCATGCGTACTGGTCCACGCCCAGGCCCTGGTGCGGCGCCGCGTGCGTGACCATGCGCACCTGCATGCGCGTGGCCCAGCCGCCGCTGCCGCCGCCCTGCGCCCGGTAGATGCCGGGCACGCCATGGTCATGCATCAGCTTGCCCCAGGTGCTGTTGGCCAGGATCATCAGCTCGGCGACGAGCTTGTCGAGCGGCGCACCGCGCTTCCTGCGGCTGATGGTGACGACGTCGTCCTCGACATAGAAGTTGAAGTCGACCCGGTTGTTCTGTTCCGGCTTCAGGCCGAAGGACTCGCGCTTGACCATGCGGCCCTTTTCCAGGGACTGCGCCCACTGCCAGAGCAGCGCGATCTCGTCCTTGTAGCGGTACTCGCCGGCCCCTGCCGCCAGGTTCTCCTCGGTGACCAGCGCGTCGAGGTCGTTGTGGCGCAGGTTGGCGCCGATGGGCACCGCTTCGATCCGGGTCTCGCTGGACACCACGCGCCAGTCGGCCGGGTCCAGCGTCAGGTACAGCGACAGCGCCGGGCAGGTCTGGCCTTCGGCCAGCGTGTAGGCCTGGACCAGTTCGTCAGGCAGCATGGTGATCTTGTCGCCCGGCATATAGACCGTGGACATGCGCTGGCGCGCAATCGCATCGATCGCGTCATTGCGCGCAATGCCCAGGCCGGGCGCCGCGATATGGATGCCGACCGTCACATGGCCGTCTTCCTGCCGCACGACCGAGAATGCATCGTCGATCTCGGTGGTGGTGACGTCGTCGATCGAGAATGCTTCCACGTCGGCGACGGGCAGTGCCGGCCGCGGCGGGATCGCCACCTGCGGAAAGGCCAGGCCCTTGGGAAAATTCTCGAGCAGGAAACGGCGCAGGTGCAATTCCTTCGGCGAGGCAATCGCGCCGACCGACAGCATCAGCCGCTGCGGCGTGGTCTGCAGCGCGCTGGCCGCGGCGTCGAGCGCCTTGTACTCGATGCTGTTCTTGTCCGGCCTGAACAGGAGCTGCGTGGTGAGCGGCTTCATCGCGTCCGGCAGGCGGCCGGCTTTCAGTTCGTCGACATACGCAGCCTGCACCAGGCCCTGCTGGCGCTTCTTTTCCAGTCCCGCCAGCGCCGCCTTCAGCGCCGACTCCGGCGCTGCCTTGTAGCGGCCGCGGCCCTTGCGATGGAAATAGATAGGCGCCGAATGCAGCTTCAGCACCAGCCCGGCCGCTTCGTGCGGCAGCGGCGCGTGGCCGAAATATTCGGTGCCCAGCTCGGCAAAGCCGAATTCTTCCTGGCCGGCGACTTCCCACAGGAAGTCCAGGTCGACCTCCCCGGCTACCTGGTGCGCAGCGTCCAGCATCTCGGCCGGCGTCGGCGCGGCGAACTGCAGCAGCACGTCGCGCGCCCTGACCTTGGCGCGCTTGCCCGTGGGCAGCTCGACCTGGTACGCCTCGCCCTGCTGAGAAAGCACTGCGCCGGCCTTGAAATCGCCGGACTCTTCAAAAAATAGATTCATCGGATTGCTGCCTGTCTGGTTCGGTATCAATACGCCGGCGCGGCACCCGTTGCGCTATCGCCAGCAAAAAAAGTTCGGTCACGCGCATTAGGGCGCGGCAAGCCAGTCGCGCAGCGCCGGCGCCATCGATTCACGCCGGCGTCCCCGGCGCGCCGTCGCAAAATGCCAGCACCGCGTCGATCTGGCGGACAAAGTCCGACAGGCCATGGTCGCTGCCTTCCACGATCAGCTGCTTCGCGAGCGCGTAATGCGCAGTCATGTCGCGCCAGTCCAGCACCTCGTCGCCAGTCGCGGCGACCAGGAAATAGCGTTCCGGCCGGCTGATGCGCGGCACCGCCAGCGCCTGCAGCTCGTCGATGTATTCCGGCCTGAACTCGAACGGCTCGCCGTTGTGCCACGCAGTCGTGCTGCCGACCTGGCTCGCCAGGTCCTGCGACGGGGCGACCGCCGGGTTCAGCAGCACGGCCCGGCAGCCGGTGCGCTCGGCCAGCCAGGTCGCGTAGTAGCCGCCCAGCGACGAGCCGATCAGCGTCAATTCTTCCGGCGGCTGGCCGGCGATCAGCGCTTCGGCCAGCGCGACGGCCGCTGCGGGCGACGGCGGCAGCTGCGGGCACAGGTACTCGCCGCCGCGTCCTTGCGCATGCAGCCGCTCGGCCAGCAGCCGCGCCTTGAACGACTGCGGCGAGGACCGGAATCCGTGCAGGTAGACGATCATGGCGCCGGCTGCATCGGCGCGGCGCGGCACGCCAGCGCATCCAGCAGTTTCTGGTGAATGCCGCCGAAGCCGCCATTGCTCATCGCCAGCACCAGGTCGCCGGGCCGGGCGTCGCGCACGATGGCGGCCACCAGCGCGTCGATATCGTCGAAAGCCTTTGCCCGCTCGCCCAGCGGCGCCAGCGCATCGGCCAGGCGCCAGCCCAGCGCGTCCTTGCCGCTTGCCGCGCCGTAGCCGTAGACCAGGTCGGCGTCGGCCAGGCTGCCGGGCAGCGCATCCTTCATCGCGCCCAGCTTCATCGTGTTGGAACGCGGTTCCAGCACCGCCAGGATGCGCGCGCCGCCGGCCTGCCTGCGCAGCCCGGCCACCGTGGTCGCGATGGCGGTCGGGTGGTGCGCGAAGTCATCGTAGACGGTCACGCCATCGACCACGCCGCGCACTTCCATGCGCCGCTTCACACTCTCGAAGCGGGACAGCGAGTCGATCGCCTGCGCCGGCGTTACGCCGACATGGCGCGCCGCTGCAATCGCTGCCAGCGCATTGAGCCGGTTATGCTCGCCGCCCAGGCTCCAGCGCACGGTGCCCAGCGCCGCGCCGTCCAGCGCGACATCGAAGCTGCCATCGTCGTGCGTCGCGAGGCGCCAGCCGGCGTCGCCGTCGGCGCCGAACAGCTCGCACTCGCTCCAGCAGCCGCGCGCCAGCACCCGCTGCAGCGCCGGTTCGCGCGCATTCACGACCAGCCGGCCGACGCCGGGCACGGTGCGCACCAGGTGATGGAACTGGGTCTCGATCGCGGTGAGGTCGGGAAAGATGTCGGCGTGGTCGTATTCGAGGTTGTTCAGCACCGCGGTGCGGGCGTGGTAATGCACGAACTTGCTGCGCTTGTCGAAGAAGGCCGTGTCGTATTCGTCGGCTTCAATGACGAAGAACGACGAGGCGCCGCCCTTGCCTGCCAGCCGCGCCGAGATGCCGAAATTCATCGGCACGCCGCCGATCAGGAAGCCGGGGTCATAGCCGGCGTCTTCCAGGATCCAGGCCAGCATCGACGACGTGGTGGTCTTGCCATGGGTGCCCGCCACCGCCAGCACCCAGCGCTCGCGCAGGATGTGCTCGCCGATCCACTGCGGTCCGGACGTATAGGGCAGCCCGCGATTGAGGATTTCTTCCATCAGCGGGTTGCCGCGCGAGACGACATTGCCGATCACATACAGGTCGGGCTGCAGCGCGGTCTGCTCGGCGCCATAGCCCTCGATCAGCGCAATGCCCTGTTCCTCGAGCTGCGTGCTCATCGGCGGGTAGACATTGGCGTCGCAGCCGGTCACCTTGTGCCCGGCCTGGCGCGCCAGCACGGCGAGCCCACCCATGAATGTGCCGCAGATGCCAAGGATATGTATATGCATTGTACAATTTCGGATTGAAGACACCGGGATTCTACCCGACCCACCGCAGCCAGCCTGCCCCGTAGACCGCCTGACACCATGACCAGCCAAGCCACAGAGACCGAACTGCTGCGTGCCGAGATCGCCGCTGCCGCTGCCCGCATGATCGCGGAAGACGGCGCCGACTACGGCACGGCAAAACGACGCGCCGCCCGCCAGATCCTGGGCGACGTCCGGGTCAGGGGCGATATTCTGCCCGACAACGCACAGATAGAGGATGAAGTGCGGGTATATAACGATCTGTTTTTTTCCGACACGCAGCCGGCCCGGCTGCTGCACCTGCGCAAGCTCGCCCTGCAACTGATGGAAGAGCTTGCCGACTTTTCCCCCTACCTGACCGGCGCCGTGCTCAATGGCACCGCCGGCGACCAGTCCGACATTCATCTGCAGCTATTTGTCGAGAACGCCAAGGATGTGGCGGTATTCCTGATGAACCGCAACATCCAGTTCGAGGTCTCGGAGTCGCCCCATTTCCACAAGCGCGGGGAGCCGGTCGAGACCTTGAGTTTTCTGCGCGGCAACGACGGCGTGCATCTGGCGCTCTATGACTACAACGATCGCCGTGCCGCCCGCAAGCCGGCGGACCCGGATCGCCCGGAGCGGGCCAATATCGAGGCGGTACGTGCCCTGGTCGAGAAGGCCGCACCATGAAGCGCTCACATTGGCCAGTACTTGCGGTAGCCCTTGTCTTCGGCGTGGCCGGCGCATGGTTCGGCGCTCGCCAGTTCCAGTCCGGACCGGCTACCCCGAGCGCCATGGACCAGTTCTACAGCCGGACCATGCCGGACGCCGCCGGCCAGCCGGCCGATATGAAACAGTGGAAGGGCCAGCCCCTGGTGCTGAATTTCTGGGCGACCTGGTGTGCGCCCTGCGTCGAGGAAATGCCTGAACTGACTGCACTGCAAAAGGAGCTGGGAACAGGTAAAGGACAGATAATCGGCATTGGCATCGATAACGCGGCCAACATCAGCACATTCGCCGACAAATACAAGATTGCCTATCCCCTCTATGTCGCCGGGCTGGAGGGTTCCGAGTTATCGCGGCAAATGGGAAACCAGGCTGGCGGCCTGCCATTTACAGTCCTTGTCGATGCATCCGGGAAAGTCAGGAAGACGTATCTGGGACGCTTGAAAATGGACGAGTTGCGCCGGGACATCGCGGGAATGTAGGCCGACTTCGGGCTGCCCTATAGCATTTTCCTTGCCAATCTTCTGCATTTGACGGCAAAATGCCGCCAACTTCGTGATTTGAAAATCGACTCGATGGCAAAAAATCTGCTCCTGCTTAACGGTCCCAACCTGAACCTGCTGGGAATTCGCGAGCCGGACGTGTACGGATCGACAACATTGGCGGACATTGAAAAGGCGGCGAAAGTGCAGGCTGCTTCGGCGCAGGCGGTTCTCGCCAGTTTTCAAAGCAATCATGAAGGTGCACTGATCGACCGTATCCATGCAGCACGTGGCGAGAAGGTCGATGCCATCATCATCAATCCCGGCGGTCTCACGCATACCAGCGTTGCGCTGCGTGACGCACTCGCCGGCGTCGCGATCCCGTTCGTCGAAGTCCACATATCGAACATTCATAAGCGCGAAGCATTTCGCCACAAGTCATTTCTGTCCGACATCGCGGTAGGGGTCATTTGCGGCCTCGGCACCGAGGGATATGGCGCGGCAATCGATTTCGCACTTAAAAAGCTGTAATTTCCAATAATTCCATTCAATCGACCTATACTCTGTCGATTTTTGCACATACGAATATTTTGAGGGGCTCCCATGGATTTACGTAAACTAAAGACCTTGATCGACCTGGTCGCAGAATCAGACATCGCCGAACTTGAAGTCACCGAAGGCGAAAGCAAGGTCCGCATCGTTAAATCCTCGGCAACGCCTGCCAACCAGCTGGTCATGATGCAGCCCCAGGCAATGCAGCCGCAGCAGCAGGCCGCCGCACCGCTCGCGGCCGCACCGGTCGCAGCGGTCGACGTCGCACCTGCCGGCCATGTCGTGAAATCGCCGATGGTCGGCACCTTCTATCGTTCGGCCGCGCCCGGCAGCCCGCCGTTCGTCGAAGTCGGCGCCGCGGTCAAGGAGGGCGACACCCTGTGCATCATCGAAGCCATGAAGCTGCTTAATGAAATTGACGCCGATGCCACCGGCGTGGTCCAGCAAATCCTGGTCGAGAACGGCCAGCCAGTCGAGTTCGGTCAGCCGCTGTTCATCATCGGATGACGACCGGCCCGGCGCGCCAGGCCCGGCCTGCGCGCTCGTACGCTGCCGCCTTTCGTCTCCACTAACGCCTGACAACGCCAACATGTTCGAAAAAATCCTCATTGCCAATCGCGGCGAAATCGCGCTGCGTATCCAGCGCGCTTGCCGCGAGATGGGCATCAAGACCGTGGTCGTTCACTCCGAGGCCGACCGCGAAGCAAAGTATGTGAAGCTGGCCGACGAGTCGGTCTGCATCGGCCCCGCCGCTTCGACGCTCAGCTACCTCAGCATGCCGGCTATTATCAGCGCGGCCGAAGTGACCGACGCCGAAGCCATCCATCCGGGTTACGGATTCCTTTCCGAAAACGCCGATTTCGCCGAGCGGGTCGAACAATCAGGCTTCGTGTTCATCGGCCCGCGTTCCGACTCCATCCGGCTGATGGGCGACAAGGTTTCGGCCAAGCAGGCCATGATCAAGGCCGGCGTGCCCTGCGTGCCGGGCTCGGACGGCGCGCTGCCCGACGACCCCAAGGAAATCATCCGGATTGCGCGCAAGGTCGGTTATCCGGTCATCATCAAGGCGGCGGGCGGCGGCGGCGGGCGCGGCATGCGCGTGGTCCATACCGAGGCGGCGCTGCTGTCGGCGGTGACCATGACCAAGACCGAGGCCGGCAGTGCGTTCGGCAACCCGGAAGTCTATATGGAGAAGTACCTGGAAAATCCGCGCCACGTGGAGATCCAGGTGCTGGCCGACGAATTCAAGAATGCGGTATGGCTGGGCGAGCGCGACTGCTCGATGCAGCGACGGCACCAGAAGGTGATCGAGGAAGCGCCGGCGATCGGCATTCCGCGCAAGATCATCGACAAGATCGGCGACCGCTGCGCCGAAGCCTGCCGCCGCATCGGCTATCGCGGCGCCGGCACCTTCGAGTTCCTGTACGAAAATGGCGAGTTCTATTTCATCGAGATGAATACCCGCATCCAGGTCGAGCATCCGGTAACCGAAATGATTACCGGCATCGACCTGGTGCAGGAACAAATCCGCGTTGCCGCCGGCGAGAAGCTGCGTTTTCGCCAGCGCGACGTCGAACTCAAGGGCCACGCGATCGAATGCCGGATCAATGCGGAAGACCCGTTCAAGTTCACGCCCTCGCCGGGCCGCATCACGGCCTGGCATCCGCCCGGCGGTCCCGGCATCCGCGTCGACTCGCATGCGTACACTAATTACTACGTACCGCCGCATTACGATTCGATGGTCGGCAAGGTGATCGCCTACGGCGCAACCCGCGAGCAGGCGATCCGCCGGATGCAGATCGCATTGTCCGAGATGGTGGTCGAAGGCATACTGACCAACATCCCGCTGCATCGCGAACTGATGGTGGACGCGCGCTTCATCGAGGGCGGCACCAATATCCATTACCTCGAGCACAAGTTGGCCAGCAAGCCCGATTTGCCCAGGGACGCCGGTTGACGCCGAAGCCAGCTACAGAGACCGACAAGGCGACATCATGAGCTGGACCGAAATTGTGATCGAAGTACCGCTGCACCAGGCCGAACTGCTGTCCGATGCGCTGATCGAGGCCGGCGCGCTGTCAGTATCGGTCGAAGACGCCGACCAGGGCACCGAGGCCGAGCAGCCGCTGTTCGGCGAACCCGGCATGGAACCCACCCAGGCCGCGTGGGAGCGCAGCCGCGTGGTGGCGCTGACCGACGCCGGCGCCGACCATGAAGCGCTGATCGCCGAGGCGCTGGCTGCGGCCGGCATCGCACCGGCCGGCGTGCGCCATGCGCTGCGTCCGGTGCAGGACCAGGACTGGGTACGGCTGACGCAGTCGCAGTTCGAGCCTATCCACATCGGCACGAATATCTGGGTGGTGCCGAGCTGGCACGATGCGCCGGACCCGAATGCGCTGGTGCTCGAACTCGACCCCGGACTCGCCTTCGGCACCGGCAGCCATCCGACCACGCGGCTGTGCATGGAATGGCTGGAAGCCCATGCGCCGCGCGGCCTGTCGGTGCTCGACTACGGCTGCGGTTCCGGCATCCTGGCCATGGTGGCGGCCAAGCTGCATGCGGCCGAGGTTGTTGGCGTCGACATCGACCCGCAGGCGATCGAGTCGGCCCGTTTCAATGCAGAGCGCAACCAGTGCGACATCGCGTTCTACCTGCCCGACCAGTTCGGCGAAGCCGATCACCGCAGCCGCTATGACGTGGTAGTGGCCAATATCCTGTCCAGCCCGCTGAAGCTGATGGCGCCGATGCTGTCGGGCCGGGTTGCGCCCGGCGGCAGCCTGGTGCTCTCCGGCGTCCTTGCCCGCCAGGCCGATGAAGTCATAGCCGCCTATGCGCCGCACCTGGCGCTGGCCGTCTGGGCCGAACGCGAAGGCTGGGTGGCGCTGGCAGGCCAGGCGCCCCAGGCAAGCGACGCCCGGTAACGGCCATGGTGCTGGCGACGCGTTGTCCGCATTGCCGGACCACTTTCCGGGTCGTCCAGGACCAGCTCAAGCTGCGCGGCGGCCTGGTGCGCTGCGGCGCCTGCAAGGAAATCTTCAACGGCACTGAAAACCTGCTGCGGCCGATCGATGCGAAGGCCGGCAGCCCGCGGCCACCTGCCACCGATGCCACCGATGCCGCCGCGCCGTCAGCGGCAGCCAGTGCGGCGGCGACGGTTCCGGCGGCGGCTAGCGGACAGGCGCCTGCTGATTCATCGCCGTCTCCATCCTCATCGCCACCTGTGACCGCGACCGCGGCTGCCCCGGCACCCGCCGCGTCCCAGCCCGATCCCCTGCTCCGCATGACGCTGATGGACTTCTCGCCCTACCAGGAGGAAGCGGAAGAAACAGGGAAAGGCGAGCCCGAGGCGAGGCCGGAGCCGAATGCACCGGCCAGCACCGACTATTCGCTGCCGCGCATGGCAGCTGCGCCTGCCCCTGCGGCAACGCCTGCCGCCGACAACGGCGACGATCTCGCGCGCGCGATCGACGACATGAAGAGCAAGCCCTGGCGCGGCATGACACGGAAGCGCGCGCCGGTCGAGGAAGATGCAATCGACGCGCTCGATTCGGCCGAACCCGACTTCGTCGTGCGCGCACGCCACCGCCAGCGCGTAGCGCAATCGTGCCGTGTCGCGCTGCTGGCCGGCAGCGTCTTCCTGGCGCTGCTGCTGGCAGTGCAGCTGCTGGTCCAGTTCCGGGTGCCGCTGGCGGCGCAGTCGCCCGCGGCGGCAACCATGCTGACCGGCTTGTGCCGGCTCTTCGGCTGCACGATCGGGTTGCCGGCGCAGATAGACATGGTCACCATCGAGTCGAGCGAGCTGCAGGCGCTGCCGGGCAGCACCGACACCTTCACGCTGCTGGCCCTGCTGCGCAACCGCAGCGCCAGCCGCCAGCAATGGCCCCATCTCGAACTGACCCTGAACGATGCCGGCGAGGCGGCTGTCGCGCGCCGCGTCATCGCGCCGCGCGACTACCTGCCTCCGAGCCAGAGCGAGGACGAGGGCTTTGCCCCCAACTCCGAGCAATCGGCCAGGCTGGTGTTCAGCCTGGCCCAGGCGAAAGCGGCCGGCTTTCGGGTCTACGTTTTCTACCCCTGACACTTTATCGACTCAAGAACGGACACTCCATGACTGCCTTAATATGCGGCTCGCTTGCCTTCGACACCATCATGGCGTTTCAGGGCCGCTTCTCGGAAGCGCTGCTGGCCGACCAGCTGCACAAGATCAACGTCGCCTTCCTGGTCCCCAGCATGCGGCGCGAGTTTGGGGGCTGCGCCGGCAACATCGCCTATAACCTGAAGCTGCTGGGCGGCGACCCGCTCATCATGGCAACCGTGGGCCAGGACAGCGCGCCCTACATGGAGCGCCTGGAAAAGCTGGACATATCGCGCCGCTGCATCCGCACCATCGACACCTCGTACACCGCGCAGGCCTTCATCACCACCGACGCCGGCAGCAACCAGATCACCGCCTTCCATCCTGGCGCCATGACGCTGTCGCACCAGAACCAGGTCGCCGACGCCGGCGCATTGAAGCTGGCCATCATCGCGCCGGACGGCCGCGACGGCATGCTGCAGCATGCGCAGCAGTGCGTCGACCTGGGCGTGCCCTTCATCTTCGACCCGGGCCAGGGCCTGCCGATGTTCGACGGCGCCGAACTCCGGCGCTTCATTGAACTTGCCACCTGGGTTGCAGTCAACGACTATGAAGCCGAGCTGTTGATGGAACGCACCGGCCTGGGCCTGGCAGGCATTGCCAGCATGGTCGACGCGCTGGTCGTTACCCGCGGCGAAAACGGCGCCGAGATCTATACCGGCGGCAACCGCCTGGATATACCGAGCGTACCGGTAAAGGAAATCGTCGACCCGACCGGTTGCGGCGACGCCTTCCGCGCCGGCATGATGTACGGCCTGTCGCGCGGCCTGCCGTGGGAAACCACCGGCCGCATTGCCAGCCTGATGGGCGCGATCAAGATCGCGTGCCAGGGCGGCCAGAACCATGCGCCATCGCTGGCGGAGATCGAAGACCGTTTCGAGCAGGCATTCGGATACCGCTTCTGAGCGCCTGCGCCGACCAGCATTGCCGTCCCCTGCCATCGGCTGGATGGCAATGCCAGCACCAGGAGAGCAGTATGCGCAGTTTCCTCGGTATCAGCCTTGCTCTGGCCGCCATCTCCGGCTGCGCCGGCGGCCCGCCTCCGCAAACCACCTCCAGCACCCAGGGAACGACCGTGGTGCGCACCGCGGTCGTCACCGGCGTAAGCCCGCCGACCGGCCCCAATACCCCGACGCGTCTCCAGCTCCGTTACGACAACGGCGCCACGGCAGTTGTCGAGGCGACGACCACTGAAGTGTTCAAGACAGGCGACAAGGTCAGGGTCACGCATGCGCGCGGGACGGAGCGGATTGAGCGGCTTGATGGGAACTAGGGCAGCTTCGTGCTGACTTGCCCCAGCCAGCCGGCAAGCGATATTGCCTGCTCCGCGCAGCGACAGTTGACGTTGACGTTGACGTTCCGCGCAGCGACAGTTGCTTTTGACGTTCCGCGCAGCGACAGTTGCTTTTGCTTTTGACGCGGCCTTTGACGTGGCCTTTGACGCTGCCTTTGACGTGGATCCCCGTTAGACGGCGACGCGTCGCCAGG
>CAUQYP010000101.1:0-14265 GCA_963522035.1 uncultured Noviherbaspirillum sp.
GCGTCGCCGTCTAACGGGGATCCACGTCAAAAGCAGATTCAAAAGCAACGGCAACTGTCGCTGCGCGGGCAACGGCAACGGCAACTGTCGCTACGCGCAAAAAGCAATATCGCTTACAGGCCAGCCGGGCAAGTCAGCATGAAATTGCTCTGGCGGGGCAGCCTTTGATTCCGGCATAGCCGATACCTGTATCAACCGATCAGGAACCGCCGCCCCAACGCCGTGCGTGCGCGGTCCCTGCACCGTCTTCCTGTATCGCTGCTGCCCGTATCCCCGCGCGGCAGGCGCACTTTCGAGTGCCTGCGCGACCGCTCCGGTTCCCCTATACCGCATAAATATAGCTGGTAATCGTCCTTGCCTTTTTTTGAACTAATGGTTAAAACGAATGTAGTTTTGGTAACCAAGAGTTTTAAATGATCGATATTCGGTCACTGCCTGTCGTCCGTGTCGACGCTTTTCCGACCTGTACGGTGAGTCCGCGTGATCATTCTCCAATCTAGGCATTGAAGGACAAATCATCATGGCAACGATCAGCGGCACCCTGGGCAACGACATCCTTACCGGCACGACCGGCGCCGACACCATCAACGGCCTCGGCGGCAGCGACACCATCGACGGCGGCGCCGGCAATGACAACATCGACGCCGGCGCCGGCAGCGACAGCGTAATCGGCGGGACTGGCGACGATAATATCAATGGCGGGGCCGGCGTCGATATCGTCGATGGCGGCGAGGGCAACGACATCGTGGCTGGCGGCTCCAGTAACGATATCCTGCTCGGCGGCGACGGCGACGACACGATGGACGGCGGTTCCGGAGACGACCAGATGCTCGGCGGCGCCGGCGCCGACACCATGATAGGCGGGTCCGGCGTGGACCTGCTCAATGGCGGCGACGGCATAGACATTCTTAGCGGCGACGGCAATGACGACCTGCTCATCGGCGGCCTGGGCGACGACAGGCTGGACGGCGGACTCGGCGCCGACACCGCTTCCTACGCCGGAACCCTGGCCGCCGTCACGGTCAACTTGACCACCGGCCAGGCCAGCGGCGGGGCCGGCAACGACACCCTGCTCAATATCGAGAACCTGATCGGCGGCGAGGCCGGCGACTCGCTGGTCGGGAGCAGCCTGGCCAACCGGATCGACGGCGGCGCCGGCAACGACATCATCACCGGTGCGGCCGGGAACGATGTCCTGCTGGGCGCAGCCGGCAACGACCTGTTCCTGCATGACGCCGGCAACGACAGCATCGACGGCGGCGCCGATATCGACACCGTGAACTATAACGACCTGACCGCCGCGGCCGTGACGATCAACCTCGCCGCCGGCACGGCTGTGACCGGCGCCGAAACCGACACCCTTGCCAATATCGAAAACGTCCTGAGCGGCGGTGGGGCGGACAGGCTCACCGGAAGTAATGGCGCCAATACGCTCGACGCTGGCGTCGGGAATGACATCATTGATGGCGGCGACGGTAACGACATACTGCTGGGCAGGAGCGGCAACGACACCCTGCAGGGTGGTGCCGGCGACGACCTGCTGGCGCCGGGAACCGACAATGACGCCGTCGATGGCGGCGGCGGCAACAATACCGTCACGTATATCGATCTGGTGGGCGCGGGCCCGCTGAGCGTTGACCTTGCGTCCCATACGGCCACGGTGGGCGCCAGCGAAGTCGACACCCTGGCCAACATCCGGAATGTCGTCGGAAGCGGCGGCGCGGATAGCCTGAGCGGCGACGCGCAGGACAACCGGCTCGAAGGCGGTGATGGCGACGACGTCGTGGCCGGTGGCGCCGGCGCCGACATCCTGGACGGCGGCGCGGGAACCGATACCGTGTCTTACAGCGACGCAGGCGCTACGGTAATAGTGAACCTGGCCAGCGGGTCGGCGCTGTCTGCGGAAGGAAACGACGTACTTAACGGTTTTGAGTCGGTGCTGGGCAGCCAGTTCGCCGATGGCATTTCCGGCAATGCCTCCGCCAATCTCATCGACGGCGGCGCCGGCAACGACTTGATCGATGGCGGCGCAGGCGACGATACGGTCAGGGGCGGCGCAGGCGATGATCTACTCAGGGGCAACGAGGGCAACGACGTCGTCGACGGCGGTAACGGCAATGACACCGTGTCTTATACCTACCTGGACAACGGACGCGCCATCGTCGTCAACCTGGCCGCCGGCACGGCCTCCGGCTTGAACGAGGACGATATCCTGACCGGTATCGAATCGGTGATCGGCAGTGACGGCAATGACGTGATGACTGGCGATGCGCAGGACAACCGGCTCTTCGGCGGCGACGGCAACGATATCCTCAACGGCGGTGCCGGCGCCGACACGATCTTCGGCAACAACGGCGCCGACCTGATCAACGGCGGCAGCGGCAATGACAGCATCGATGGCGGCGCAGGCGACGATACGTTTGTCATCGAGGTTGGCAGCAAAACGGTCGCCGGCGGTGCCGGCCTGGACAGTTTCCAGTTCGTGCAAGCCGATTTTGGCACGATAGCCATTGCCGATTTTGAAGACGGCAACGAAAAGCTCGACTTCACGTCGATTGCGGATCCCCTTTACGCAGGCTCCAACCTCGATATCCAGCAGGTCGGCGCAAATGTCCAGGTCAGGTTTATCGACCCGGCCACGCAGGTCGCGCTTCCCGACACTGTCCTGCTGCAGGGCGAAAGCGCAGCCAGCATCACGAGGGACGACATGGTCTTTCGCAACGTGACCACCACGATCGTCGGAACGGCGGGCAACGATCACCTGGTGGGCGGTGCCGGGGTCGACTTGATGCAGGGGCTCGCTGGCGATGACATCCTCGACGGCGGCGCGGGCAGCGACACGCTCGATGGCGGCGCCGGCAGCGATACCGTGCTGTTTTCCGGAACGAGCGACGTTACCGTGCACCTGGGCACCGGGCTTACCCAGGTCGGCGCCGACACCGACACCCTGATCGACATCGAAAACGCCAGCACCGGCGCCGGTAACGACCAGATCACGGGCAGTGCAGGGGACAATGTGCTTGGCGGTGGCGCGGGCGACGATGTAATAGGCGGCGGCCTGGGCAACGACATCCTGATCGGTGGCAGCGGCACCAATTTGCTCACGGGCGGGGAGGGGACCGACACCGCAAGCTATGCGGATTACGGGCGTGGCGTGTACGCCAACCTTTCCAACAATACGACCACCCTGCGCGTTGCCGACGCCGATCCCGCATTTGCTCTATACGATCAGCTCGAGGGCATCGAGGTGCTGATTGGCAGCGCATTCGACGATCGGCTCGACGGGGATGACTTCAACGGCGGCAATATCCTGATCGGCGGCGCCGGCAACGACACTCTTAATGCCTTGAACGGTACGAATGTGCTGGCAGGGGGCAGCGGCACAGACAGGCTAAGTGGCGGAACAGGCGACGACACCTACCTGATACGCGAAGACGACCTGTCGGACGTGGTCCATGAATCCGGCAACGGCAATTATAATAATCTTGGCCACGACCTTGTACTCATTGAATCGGTGGGCGACCGCGCCGGCGCCACACTGAGCTACACGGCCTCCTTTGGTATAGAAGAAATTGTCTACGCGGGCAACGCCAATTTTAATGGTAAGGCTTTTGAGGTCGTGGGTGGCAGCGGGAACGATACCCTAGACGGTTTTATTCGCGCGTCCGGCGGGGCAGGTGACGACGTTCTGGTTGCCCAGGCCGAAGGCGGCAATTATGACGGTGGGGCTGGCTTCGACTATCTCGACTTCGGCATTATCGCGCCGAGGGAGTCCCTGGGATGGACCGTCAACCTCGTCACTGGGCTCAGCGCCGCTACGGGCAGCCGACCGGAAGACATCGCGGGACACTTCGTAAACATTGAAGGCGTACGCGGCGGCGGTTTCGACGACGTCCTTTTAGGCAATGACAATGCGAACGTCCTGGACGGCGCAGGTAACAACGACGCGATAGACGGCGGCGGCGGCGATGACACGCTGATCGGCGGCATAGAAAACGATTTCCTGGCCGGCGGCGCGGGCAACGATACCCTGATCGGCGGCACGGGGAACGATACCCTGGCCGGCGGCACGGGCAACGATATTTTCCTGTTTACGCCCGGCGTCGGAACCGGCGATGTTATCCAGGACTTTCACGTGTCCCAACTGGGACTGCCGGAATTCGACCGGATCGATCTTACCGCGTATGGTCAGGGCGCCGTCATCGACTTGAGACCGGATTCCGCGGGCACCGGCACCATCTTCACAGTAGGCGGCGCCGGCCATATCGACAGCTTTACGATCCTCGGCGTAGAACCGGGCAGCATCCACCAGTCGGACCTGATCCTTGGCTGAGATGCGCGCGTCACGCCAGTCCTCCGCCATAGGCGACGGGTTGGCGTGGTGCGCTGCAAGTTTGCACCTATCCAGATTCAAGGGCGCCGCATGAAATCGTACTGGGATGAACTGTGGGACGAACTGCGGCCTTATGTGCGCTACCTGGCCGTTTTTTCGCTGCTGATCAACCTGCTCTACCTGGCGCCGGCGATGTTCTCGCTGCAGGTGTTCGACCGTGTCCTCGGCAGCAGCAGCCCGGAAACCTTGGTCATGCTGCTGCTCGGCACCGGCGCGGCGCTGCTGCTGATGCTGCTGCTGGACATGCTGCGCAGCCGGCTGCAGTCGGTGGTCGGCGCGATGCTGGCCGACCGCTTGTCGCCAGCAGTGATCAGCGCCGTGGTCGCGCGCTCGGCGAGGACGCCCCAGCGCGCGAGCACGGAAAGCGTGCGCGACGTCGCCAGCCTGCGCAACCTGTTCGCCAGCAGCGGCCTCAACGCCATCTTCGACGCGCCGTGGGCGCCGATCTTCGTCTGCCTGATCTGGAGCTTCCATCCGCTGCTGGGCATGGGCGCTGCCCTTGCCAGCATGATCATGCTGATGCTGGCATGGCTCAACGACCGCAGCACGCGGCGCTCGCTGGAACGCCTGCAGCAGGATAGCCGGCGCGTGTCCCAATACGTCGAAAGCTCGCTGGCGAATGCCGAGGTGCTGCAGGCGCTGGGCATGACCGGCAACCTGCTGGCGCGCTGGCGCGACCGCCAGGACCGGCTTGCCGTGCTCCAGGCCGGCAGCCAGAAGAGCGCGGTGTTCTTCACCTCGGCCACCCGTTTTGCGCGCCAGGCGATCCAGATCGCCATGATGGCGCTGGGCGCCTGGCTGGTGCTGACGCAGCAGTCGTCGGCCGGCATCATGATCGCCACCACCATCCTGCTGGGTCGCGCGCTGCAGCCGGTCGAGCAGCTCGTGGCTAGCTGGCGCATGCTGGCCGACGCCCGCGCCGCCTACCTGCGCCTGCGCGCGCTGTCGACGGACTTCGACCGCCGCCCGGCCGGGATCGCGTTGCCCTGTCCGCAGGGCCGGCTCACGGTCGAAGGCGTGGCCTTCCGCTCGCCGACCAACCAGCCGGTGCTGCTGAACGTCGGCTTTGCGCTGGAACCGGGACAGGCGCTTGCGATACTCGGCCCGTCGGGCGCCGGCAAGTCGACGCTGGCGCGGCTGCTGACCGGGGTCTGGGCGCCGGTCGCCGGCACGCTGCGGCTCGACGGCGCCGACCTGTCTGCCTGGCCGCGCGAGGAAATCGGGGCCTGGATGGGCTACGTGCCGCAGGACGTGGAACTGTTCGAAGGCACGGTCGCGGACAACATCGCGCGCCTGGCCGAGCCGGACGCGCTGGCGGTGGTGGCCGCGGCAAAACGGGCCAACGTGCACGAACTGGTCCTGGCCCTGCCCGGTGGCTACGAGACCGAGGTCGGCGAGCACGGCATGCTGCTGTCCCCTGGCCAGCGCCAGCGCATTGCGCTGGCGCGCGCGGTGTACGGCAACCCGCGGCTGGTGGTGCTGGACGAACCCAATGCCAACCTCGACGGCGCCGGCGAGGTCGCGCTGGCGCAGGCGATCATGCGGCTGCGCGCGGAAGGCGTGACCGCCGTCATCGTCACCCACCGGCCGTCGCTGATTGCGCACGTGGACAAGATCCTGGTGCTCGACGGCGGCCGCGTGACGCAATACGGCCCTGCGGCCGACGTGATGAAAGCCATGCAGCGCCAGGCGCAGGCCATGGTGGACGGCAGGGCGGCCTGAAACGATCAACACGCAAGGGTGTAACAAGCGAAGCGCATTACACCCTTGGTCGATAGACAAGCACCTCGCGGATGTGCGCCGACTGGTGTAATGCCCTTCGGTTATTACACCCTACGAATTTAGGGATGAGCAGATGGAAAACGCATCTTTATCGGGCCGGCAGGAAGCCAGGCGGCTGGTGCGCGCCGCCTGGTGGGTGGTGCTGGGCGCGCTGCTGCCGGCCGCGCTATGGCTGGGGCTTGCGCCTATCACTACCTCGGTGATTGCGCCGGGGTATGTCAAGGTCGACCAGAACCGGCGCCCGGTGCAGCACCGCGAGGGCGGCATCGTCAAGAGCGTGCTGGTGCGCGACGGCCAGCGCGTCAGGAGCGGCGACCCGGTGCTGGTGCTGGGCGATGTCGGCGTACAGGCCGATCGCGAACGGCTGGACTATCGCAGCAGCGTGCTGCGCGCCAGCGTGACGCGGCTGGAGGCCGAGCAGTTGCGCGCGCCGGCCTTGCGCTTCGCCGATGACTTGCTGGCCGGCGCCGCCGACGACCCGCGGGTACGCGAAGCGCTGAAAAAAGAAAAGGACCTGTTCGCCGCGCGCCGCGCCACGCTGCTCTCGGAGGTCGGGCTGATGCAGACCCAGCGCGTGCGCATCGAACAGGAGTGCGCTTCGCTGCGCTCGCAGATCACGCAGATGCAGGCGGTGCTGGCGCTGCGGCGCAAGACGCTGGAACTGAACCGCAACCTGCTCGATGACGGCTTTATATCACCGACGCGCATCATGCAGATCGAGGCGGAAACGGTGGATTACGCCGCCACGCTGGACCAGCGCGCGTCCGAACTGGCGCGCGCCACCCAGCGCCTCGGCGATGTCGACCTGCGGATGCAGGCCAGCCGCAATGCGTATGTACAGACCGCCAGCGACCAGCTCAAGTCGGTCGGCGCGCAGCTGACCGAGATCGGGCAGGAAGTGCTCAAGACCACTGACGCCGCTGCGCGCCAGGTGGTGACGGCGCCCGCCGACGGCGAAGTGATCGACCTGAAGTTCACCTCGCCCGGTTCGGTCATCCGGCCAGGCGAACCGATCGCCGACATCGTGCCCTCGGGCGCGGCGCTGATGGTGGAAGCGCGGGTGCGGACCGAAGACATCAACAACGTGCGGCTTGGCCAGCCTGCGCGCATCAAGTTCACGGCGCTAAAGTACCGCAACCACGCGATGGTGAACGGCAGCGTCACCTATGTCGCCG
Organism: uncultured Noviherbaspirillum sp.; assembly: GCA_963522035.1. Lineage (GTDB taxonomy): Bacteria > Pseudomonadota > Gammaproteobacteria > Burkholderiales > Burkholderiaceae_D > Noviherbaspirillum_A. The sequence goes on from CAUQYP010000101.1 coordinate 7,351, forward strand.
GAGACCGCCTGACCGACAGCCGCAGCGGCCAGTCCTGGTACAGCGCGCTGGTGACCGTAGACCCGGCGTCGCTGCACATGTCGGGCGACATCGTGCTGCAGGCCGGGATGCCGGCGGAAGTCTTCATCGAAGGCAATACGCAGACCACGCTGCAATACCTGATGGAACCGCTGGCATCGACCGCGCGCAAGGCGCTGCGGCAGATGTAGGGAGCTGGCAGGAATGGTTCTTTGCTTGTAGCAAAGAGCGAAGAGGTGAAGGAATCAGACCAGCCTTACCGGTCCCGGGTATTGCGCCACGACCGCATCGGATGTGAGCAGGACGATGCCTTCCACAGTGGCTTGCGCGACCAGGATCCGGTCGAATGGATCTTTATGAATCGAGGGCAGGCTGTCCACGGCAACGGCATGAGCGCTGGTAACCGCTAATTCACCATAGCCGTTGTCGATCAATCCACGACGAAGCAGGCGCGGATCGACTTTGAAGTCACTGCGACCCAGCCCGTTTTTTATTGCTATTTCCCACAGGCTGGCGGCACTGAACTGAAGCGAATTCAGCGGATCCTCCATGAGAGCGCGCGCCTCCGTCGACAACATTTCCGGCTGGCTGGCGGCCCACAGCAGCAAATGGGTGTCGAGGAGGAGCCTCAACTTTCGTTGCCGAACAATGCTTCGATTTGTTCGCTTCCCATTGTGTCAAAGTCCTTCGGGACGGAAATTTCCCCAGCCAGGAAACCGAGGCGACGGATTTGACTTGCGCCCGGCGAGTCAAGGGCCGTTACTTTGACCAATGGTTTTCCTGCCCTGGCAATGATGAACGACTCGCCTTTTGAAGCTTTTTCGACCAGTTGGGACAACTGCGTTTTTGCTTCATGGATATTGACAGTATGCATGAATTTCTCCGTTGGCTAAGCCCGGTTAGTTTAGTTCGAAGAGCCAGAATGTCAACGGTTTCTGGGCTGGATTCGCGCTTCCGACGACGCCAGCCAGCAGGAGGGCGCACACCAACCGTGCCTGTGCATGCTTTCTCGTGGTTTGGTTCCCCGCAGTGTGTGCTGATCGGCTGGGCAATTCGCAGCACCTCAGCCGCTGCCGCCGCACCTCAGCTGGTCCAGTCCTCAATACTCAGCGTCGCCAGCTGACCGAACGCCTTGTCACTGCTTACCAGCACCGCGTCCGTTCCCAGCGCATGGGAGGCAATCAGCAAATCCAGCGGCGCCAGCGTCTTTCCCTGCCTTTCCAGGTCGGCCCGGCTGATGCCGTAAAAATCCGCAATAGCGCTGTTCCAGGGAAGAACATCGACCCGTCTTAAAAATTCCTGTACCGCGACCTGCAGGCGCTTTGCGTCCGGACGCTTGACCAGGCCGAAAAGTAATTCGCCTTCGGTAATCGCAGAAATGCAAAGCGCTGCCATGGGCGCTTCCACGACGCGGCGAACCACGGCCGGATGGCCCCTGAGCAGGTAGCTGACCGTGTTGGTGTCGAGCATGTAGCGCTTCATTCGCGCCATCCGGCAAAGGGATCGCGGTCCTGCGTCCCCTGTGCGCGTTCTTCCTTGCCCAGGAAATCGGCCGGTACTTCGGTTCCCTGGATTGCGGAAAGGAAATCGTCCCAGTCAGCAGGCTTGCGCGATAGGATTACGTCGCCCGTTTCGGGATCGCGCCGGATAAAGACTTCCTTCGTGTCGAACCGGTAGGCAACGGGCAGGCGAACCGCCTGGCTCTTTCCATTGATAAATAACTTGGCAACCTGGTTCATGGCTCAACCCTCGCATTAGGGATAAAGATAGGGATATGCGAGAGTATATGCCTGTCACAAGCATGCTTCAAGCGACCCGTCCTTGCCCGATTTACTTCCCTGCCGGCAGCAGCTTGTCGAAATCCCGGTCCAGCCCGGCCAGCGCATTGCCGATGCGTCCCCGGTTCTGTACCACCCAGTCGTTCTGCCGCGCCAGCCGCTCCTTCGCGGCCTTTACCATGCGCTGCATTTCCGCCGGCTGCGGACCGCCGGCCGAGGCGCGGTTGTTGATGATGGCGACCGGGTTCAGCGTGGCGCGGAATTCCGCCTCGCTCATCGGCAGTGCGCCATCGGACACGCCCTTGACGGTGTCGGCATAGATGCGCTGCGCCTCGGCATACGGGAAGTCGAGCGGCTTGATGTCCTTGGCCTTCGCGTAGTCGACCACTTCGGAGGCGAAATGGTGGCCGACGCGGAACGGCAGCTTGTATTTACGCATCAGCACGTCGGCCAGTTCCTGCGACGCGGTCCAGTCGTTGTTGAGTTCTTCTAGCGCGCGTTCCGGGCTGATGACCATCGCGTTGAGTATCCGGTCCCAGTCCTTCAACATCTTGATGGCGGTGTTGACCATGGCGCTGTTGGCCTTGACTTCCTTGGCGTCGCCCATGCCTGGCGTGATGTTGTGCGCCTCGATGACCGGGCCCATGGCCAGCGTGATGACGGTCGACGCGTCACGGCGGGTGGCGTTGAGCAGGCCGGGGTTGCGCTTTTGCGGCATGGCGCTGGACACGTAGGTGTTGCCGCCGCCTTCCTGCAGCAGGATCCAGGGGCGCGACTGCGCGTATTGCACCATCACATCCTCGATGAAGCTGCCCGCATGCAGCGCGATGCTGGTCACGATGGCGGCGGCTTCCACCGGCTGGTCGTTCGACGCAATCTGCGCGGCGTCGTAGGCGTTTTCCACCGGGGCGGCGAAACCGAGGTAGCTGGCCATGCGGTCGCGGTTGAGCGGCCAGCTGGTGCCGTTCAGCACCGTGGTGCCCATCGGCGAGCGGTCGATGCGCGCATAGGCTTCGCGGATGCGCTGCGCGTCGCGGTCCAGCCCGGCGGCATGGCCCAGCAGGTAATGACCGTAGCTGTTGGGCTGCGCCGCCACGCCGTTGGTGTAGTTGGGCACGATGGTGCCGGCATGCTTCTCGGCCATGTTGACCAGCGTGGTCGCGGTCTTGTTGAGCTGGTCGGCCAGGTTGAGCATGCCGTCGCGCAGGATGGCGGCGCGGTAGGTCGCATGCATGTCCTGGCTCGAACGGCCGGCGTGCAGCAGGGTGACCTCGGGGCCTGCGGCTTCGATCAGCAGCGGCTCGAAGGTGATGACGGTGGAAGGGCGCTTGCCGCCGGGCTGGCTGCCGTCCTTCAGCACCTTCGCAATGCCGGCGGCGGCGCGCGGCGCAATGGCCCGGTCCAGCAGCCCTTCATCGGTATTGATGACGGTAGTCGCCTTGTTGATTTCACCGAGCCAGAAAAACTCGTCGCGGTTGGGGGCTTGCTGGGCGGACGCCGGCGAGAACTGGACGGCAATGGCGAATGCGATGGCGCAGGTACGGAAGGTAGGCATGGGGTCTCTTTTTCTTGGTGTAGGGAAAAGCGTGCAGCGCTGCCGCAGTGGACGGCAACGCGATGTTCCGGAAAGCATTTTACCCACCATTGGTGCGGTATGCGAACGATCGAAAACTGCGTTGCTCCCCTCATGGACCCGGTTGACATGGATCAAGGGCGTCGGACCGGCCCGGCTTATACAGTGGACTTCCGGGATGAGCGCCGCCAGCGGCACGCATGCTTGAAAAGTTCCGTTCCAGCCCAATTTGTCCGTTAATTCTTAATACACTCCGGAGCATTCCGCATGCGACTCGACAAACTCACAACCAAGCTGCAGGAAGCCCTCGCCGACGCCCAGAGCCAGGCGGTGGGCAACGACAACCAGTACATCGACCCGGTGCACCTGCTCATTGCGCTGCTGAACCAGGACGACGGCGGCAGCCGCTCGCTGCTGCAGCGCGCCGGCGCCAACATCGGCGGCCTGACCGGCGGCCTGAAGACCGCGCTGCAGCGCCTGCCCAAGGTCAGCGGCACCGGCGGCGAAGTGCAGATCGGCCGCGAACTGCTGTCGCTGCTGAACCTGGCCGACAAGGAAGCGCAGAAGCATGGCGACCAGTTCATCGCCAGCGAGATGGTGCTGCTGGCGCTGACCGAAGACAAGTCCGACGCCGGCCGCCTTGCGCGCGAGAACGGCCTGACCCGCAACGCGCTGGAGGCGGCCATCACCGCGGTGCGCGGCGGCGGCAACGTCAATTCGCAGGACGCCGAGGGCCAGCGCGAATCGCTGAAGAAATACACGCTGGACCTGACCGAACGTGCCCGCGCCGGCAAGCTCGACCCGGTGATCGGCCGCGACGACGAGATTCGCCGCGCAATCCAGGTGCTGCAGCGGCGCAGCAAGAACAACCCGGTGCTGATCGGCGAACCCGGCGTTGGCAAGACCGCCATCGTCGAAGGCCTGGCGCAGCGCATCGTCAATGGCGAGGTGCCGGACAGCCTGAAGGGCAAGCGCGTGCTGTCGCTCGACATGGCTGCGCTTTTGGCCGGCGCCAAGTATCGCGGCGAGTTCGAGGAACGGTTGAAGGCGGTGCTGAAGGAACTGGCGCAGGACGAAGGCCAGACCATCGTCTTCATCGACGAGATGCATACCATGGTCGGCGCCGGCAAGGCCGAGGGCGCGATGGATGCGGGCAACATGTTGAAGCCGGCGCTGGCGCGCGGCGAGTTGCATTGCGTCGGCGCGACCACGCTCGACGAGTATCGCAAGTACATCGAGAAGGACGCGGCGCTGGAGCGGCGCTTCCAGAAGATCATGGTCGACGAGCCCAGCGTGGAAGCCACCATCGCCATCCTGCGCGGGCTGCAGGAACGCTACGAGGTGCACCATGGCGTGGACATCACCGACCCGGCCATCGTCGCCGCGGCGGAATTGTCGCACCGCTATATCACCGACCGCTTTTTGCCGGACAAGGCGATCGACCTGATCGACGAGGCGGCGTCCAAGATCAAGATCGAGATCGACTCCAAGCCGGAAGTCATGGACCGGCTCGACCGCCGGCTGATCCAGCTGAAGATCGAGCGCGAAGCGGTCAGGAAGGAAACCGACGAGAGTTCACAGCGGCGCTTTGGCCTGATCGAGGAAGAAATCGAGCGGCTTGGACGCGAGTATGCCGACCTCGAGGAAATCTGGAAGGCCGAAAAAGCGGCGGTGCAGGGCAGCAAGCATATCCGCGAGGAACTGGAGCGCGTGCGCCTGCAGATGGAAGAAGCCACCCGCAAGAGCGACTGGCAGAAGGTGTCGGAGCTGCAGTACGGCCGCCTGCCCGAGCTGGAAGCGCAGCTGAAGCAGGCCGATGCCGGCGAGAGCAAGAGCCCGGAGCGGCCGCAGCTGGTGCGCACCCAGGTCGGCGCCGAGGAAATCGCCGAGGTGGTGTCGCGCGCGACCGGCATCCCGGTGTCGAAGATGATGCAGGGCGAGCGCGACAAGCTGGTCCACATGGAAGACGAGCTGCACCGGCGCGTGATCGGCCAGCATGAAGCCATCGTCGCGGTGTCGGACGCGATCCGCCGCTCGCGCGCCGGCCTTGGCGACCCGGGCCGGCCCTACGGTTCCTTCATGTTCCTGGGACCGACCGGCGTTGGCAAGACCGAGCTGTGCAAGGCGCTGGCGTCCTTCCTGTTCGACACCGAGGAGTCGATGATCCGCATCGACATGAGCGAATTCATGGAGAAGCATTCGGTGGCACGCCTGATCGGCGCGCCGCCGGGCTACGTCGGCTACGAGGAAGGCGGCTACCTGACCGAGGCGGTGCGGCGCAAGCCCTACAGCGTAATCCTGCTCGACGAGATCGAGAAGGCGCACCCGGACGTGTTCAACGTGCTGCTGCAGGTGCTGGACGACGGCCGCATGACCGACGGCCAGGGCCGCACGGTGGACTTCAAGAACACCGTGATCGTGATGACCTCCAACCTCGGCTCGCACAAGATCCAGTCGATGGAGGACAGCGACCCGGCGCTGGTGAAGCTGGCGGTGATGGCGGAAGTGCGCGGGCATTTCCGGCCCGAGTTCATCAATCGCATCGACGAGATCGTGGTCTTCCATGCGCTCGACGAGAAGAACATCGGCGCGATTGCCAAGATCCAGCTGGCGGTGCTGGAGCAGCGGCTGGGCAAGATGGACATGGCGCTGCAGATGACGGACGCAGCGCTGCAGAAGATCGCCGAGGCCGGCTTCGACCCGGTATATGGCGCACGGCCGCTGAAACGGGCGATCCAGCAGGAAATCGAGAATCCGCTGTCCAAGGCCATCCTGCAAGGCAAGTTCGGCCCCAAGGACGTCATCAAGGCCGATGTCCGGGATGGCGCATTGGTGTTCGAGAAGGAAACAGCCGCCTGATGGCCGGTCCGGGAAGAAGGTACGTTCCGGATTGTCCAGTTATCCACAATTTATGTGGTCAACTCTGTGAATAAGTCTGTGGAATTTGAAGTAAGAGACTGATTCATATAAGAAATATTTTTTAGACATCGGGAGCACCAGAATTTAGGCGCTCCCGTTTTTTTATCCCCAGTTCATGTGCGTTATCCTGTGGATAAGTCCATGGTAAAGAATGCAACTGCTTGATCTCCAAGCAAAAATATCGTCAGCTTCAAAATTGCGCAGCGAGGTGCGGCTCGACTGTTGAAACAGGTGCAGGACGGGCTACTGCCCGCAATGTCCCGGTTACTTCTCTGGTCTCTGGTAATTGTCCACAGATTTTGTGGGCTACCCTGTTGATAACCATGCTCGCAACGAGCCAAGTATTTGATCTGATGCGTAAATAACGGTGGTGATAAAAACAGGCAGGGCGGCGGTTTCGGTTTCGCGGATGAAGGCGTCGGCGCCGTGCCGGCTAGACCATTTTCATGCTGGCTTGCTTTAGAAGCGCCGTTTCCGCGCAGCGACAGTTGCTGTTGGTGTTAGCCCGCGCAGCGACAGTTGCCGTTCCGCGCAGCGACAGTTGCCGTTGCATTAAGCCCCGCGCAGCGACAGTTGCCGTTGCCGTTGCCGTTGCCTTTGACGCGGCTTTTGACGTGGGCCCCCGTT
>CAUQYP010000102.1:0-14258 GCA_963522035.1 uncultured Noviherbaspirillum sp.
GCCGTCTAACGGGGATCCACGTCAAAGGCAGCGTCAAAGGCAGCGTCAAAAGCAAAAGCAAAAGCAAAAGCAACGGCAACGGCAACGGCAACGACAACGGCAACTGTCGCTGCGCGGAACAGCAACGGCAACTGTCGCTGCGCGGAACAGCAACGGCAACTGTCGCTGCGCGGAACGGCAACGGCAACTGTCGCTGCGCGGAACGGCAACGGCAACTGTCGCTGCGCGCAACAATCAATATCGCTTGCAGGCCGCCTGGCAGGTCAGCATGAATCTACTCTAGAAAGCGTGCTGGTATGAAACGACCACCCGATACCGGGGCGACTCGCTGTTCAAGCCGGCGCCTGCGCCGACACCGATGACATCCTTGGGTCCCAGGGCCTGGCGCAAGCCGATCTCGGCAATCTTGTCGACCTTTCCCGGTTCGTCCTGCTGCTCATGGATATAGTCGGCGACAAGGGCGCGCTCCTGCGTCAACGCGTGGCTGTAGCCGAAGATCACGCCGTAGCGGTTTTTCCGGTCACCAGGTTCTGCCCTGGCGTTCCGGTGCCACAGCCCGTTGAAGTGGACGCGGCCAGCGCTTCCGGCCAGGCTCCGGCTGGCAATGAATGCGAGCCGGGTATCGACGCCCCTGCTGTTGCTTCCGGTGGGAAGTTCGGCCCTCGCGCTGACAGCGATCGAAGGCCACCAGCTTGTGCCGGTTTCCTTGTAGAGGCGGCTGAACAGGGTGAGGCTGATATCGCCGCTGCCGGTATGCGGAGCCGACCCGAAAAGCTTGGGCGAGGCGATGGAAACATGGGCATCCTGCGCGAAACCATATTTGAATTCCGGCTGGAATTCGCCGAGGCGGTCACCTTCTCCGGTGCGTTCATAGGAGGACGATATCTCCAGCTCCTTGCTGCGATAACTGGTCGGTTCCGCGTCCTCGACCCGCAATGGCGCACTGCCGGACAATCCGGACGGGTCGGCTGCAGAGGGTAAGGGCAGCAGGAACAGGGGAAGGATCAAGGGGGACGTGACGCGCCATGCCGGGATTTTCATTATTGTCATTAAGGTGGGGGATTAAATTACGCGATATGCAAGGCGCAAGGTATGACGCTGCGCTCAGCGGCGGGTACCGAACACCTGCGTCCAGTAGATCAGCAAGTCACTGTCCTGGTTCACCGCATGGGCAGCGCCCATCTGGGTAAAACGCGGATTCATGATGTTCGCGCAATGTCCCGGACTGGAGAGCCATCCATCGACGGCGGCCCGGGCCGAGCCTTGCCCTGCTGCGATGTTCTCGCCGATGCGTTGCCAGCGGTAGCCGGCCCGCTGCGCACGCTCGCCGGCGTGGCTTCCGTCCCTGGCCTTGTGCGCCAGGTAATTCCTGGCGGCCATGTCCTTGCTATGGGCGCGTGAAGCTTCCGCCAGCGCCGCATTCCACCCAAGCCGTGGCGCCGCAGGGTAGCGTTTTGCGCCGCACGTGCGTGCCTGCGCGCGAGCGGCATTCGTCAGGTCGAGTATTTCCCTGCCTGCGCCGGCCAGCGCGGCCGGGTCCTGCGGAAGGCGCGGACGGGCCAGCACGATGCGCCAGGTAGTGCCCGTGCGGGAAATGCCGATCAGGGTGTTGTCCGGCCTGGCGAGCAGCTTGCAGTATTGGCCCCGAAGCACCCGCATTGCCGCGCCCGCGCTCGATACGCCCGATAGTGAAATCGCTTCCATGCTGGCAATGTGCAGCCCTGCGCTTCTCAACGCCTGCTCGGCGCCTTGCGCCAGGTCGACGTTCGCCAGCCTGGGTTCCGGCGACAAGGGTCCGGCGGCCGCGGGCACGCTTCCTTCGCATGCGTCCGGCGACTGGCGGTAGGCGTTGATCAGGTGGAGGAGGCGCTCCTGTTCCTGTGCCTGGGCAGGCGCGTGCTGGAGGGCCATCGACAGCAGCAGGTACGTGCAAGCTCGCCGAAACGTTTGATTATGCTTTTCAATCATCATGCTCATTTCCCATGGGTCCACGCCTGTGCTGCCGGTCCGGCCTGATCGTCGAAACAACATGCCTGACGGTTTATACAACACCGTCTCGCCGCGTAACAAGCCGGTTCGGGATTGCTTTCCGCGCGGATCGCCGCGACCAGGGTGCGCGCGGGCCGGGCGCGGAGTGATGAAAATTGCCGTTCGCGGAGAGTTCCGGCGAACAAAACGTGCGGAATGTATGTGGCGGCTTGCCACGTCGTAAGGAACTCTGGTTATAATGAGAATGCTTCTCATTTGTATTTCGATCCGATACCCCGGTTCGCGCTTCCTATTCCAAGTCTGAAAGGTTTTTTTATGGTCTCAAGTCACGACGCCAGCCCTCAAGGCAGCCGGCGACTGTCCCCGCTTGTCCGGCACAGCATGCAGCGCCGGCAATCCGGCGCTGCGGCAGGCGGGTTCGCGCGATGATGGCCTCCTCTACCCTGCGCGCATGGTCGGCGGTCCACAAGTGGAGCAGCCTGGTGTGCACGGGCTTCATGCTGCTGCTGTGCCTGACCGGGCTGCCGCTGATCTTCCATCATGAAATCGAGGAGTTCCTGGGCGACGGGTTCACCCCGGCGACGGTGCCGGCCGGCGCGCCGATGGCCAATCTCGACGAAGTGCTCGACGCAGCCCGCTCCCGCCATCCCGGCAAGGCGGTGGCCTTTGTCGGCGACGTCACCGGCGACGGCTACTGGTATGTGAACCTCATAGGCACGCCCCAGAGTGCGGGCCGGGCCACCGTGGTAGTCGACTATCACACCGCGCAAGTGCTGGGCGAACCCAAGGACGACGGCGGCTTCATGCATATCGTCGAGCGGCTGCACATCGACCTGTTCGCCGGCTTGCCGGGCAAGTTGTTCCTGGGAGCGATGGCCCTGCTGTTGCTGGTGGCGATCGTGTCGGGCGTCGTGCTGTACGCGCCCTTCATGCGGCGGATCGCCTTCGGCACCGTGCGGCGCGACCGGCCCGCACGCACCACCTGGCTGGACCTGCACAACCTGCTGGGCATCGTCACCCTGGTCTGGGCTTTCGTGGTCGGCGCTACGGGCATGATCAATACCCTGGAATCGCAGCTGATCGGGCTGTGGCGCGACGACCAGATGGCCGACATGGTGGCCGCGCACAAGGACCTGCCACCGGTGCGGCAGCCCGGTTCGCTGCAGGCGGCGGTGTCGGCGGCGCAAGCGCTGGAGCCAGGCATGCAACTGGGATTCGTCGGTTTCCCCGGCTCCCGGATGTCGAGCCCGCACCACTATGCGGTGTTCATGCGCGGCACCGAACCGCTCACTGCGCGGCTGCTCAAGCCGGTGCTGGTGGACGCGGAAACCGGCCGCGTGACGGATAGCCGGGACATGCCCTGGTATATGACGGCGCTGCTGTTGTCGCAGCCGCTGCACTTCGGCGACTACGGCGGCATGCCGCTGAAAATACTGTGGGCGGTGCTGGACGTGATCACCATCGTGGTGCTGGGTAGCGGCCTTTTCCTCTGGGTACGCCGGCGCCAGGCCGTGCCGGCGGCGCCGAAACAGCGTGGAGCGCAGCCCGCATGACGACGCCATCCGGATATAAACAACAATGGGCGATCTTTCGCGTCCCGCTCGTCCTTGCCCTGCTTACCGCAGTCGGGCTGGGCGCGGCGCTGCTCGGCGACGGCTGGCTCGACCTGCTGTCCTGGATTACGCTGAGCGTGCCACCGCTGGTGCTTGTTTGGGCGATCCGGCGCCGCGGTCCATCCTGATTGGCGCCCCGGCGGCGTCCTCCACCAGCCGGCCCAGCCGGTTCACGCCGTCGGCGATGGCCTGGGTCCACGGGTTCGCGCAGTTGATCCGGATATGGTCGCGCAGCCTGCCGGAGGCGGAGAACAGGGAGCCGGGCATGAAGGCGATGCCTTCCGCTATGGCAGCCGCATGCAGGGGCAGCGCGTCGACGCCGTCGGGCAAGCGCACCCACAGCACGAAGCCGCCGCCGGGTTCGGAAACATGGCAGCCTGCCGGGAAAGACGACGCGATGGCTTCCGCCATCTGCGCCAGTTGCCGGGAAAGCTGGCGCCGCATCGCGCGCAGCTGCTTGTCATAGCCGCTGCCGGCCAGGAAATCGGCAACGACCGCCTGCGGCAGATGGCTGCTGACGCCGCTCGATACGGTCTTCAGGAATTTCACCTTCTCCGTGTACTTGCCGGCCGCCACATAGCCGACCCGCAGGGCGGGGCTGATGGTTTTCGAATACGACGAGCAGCACAGCACATTGCCGGCCGTATCCCAGGCCTTGACCGGCCGCGGCCGCACGGCCGTGAAACAGAGGTCGCCGTAGATATCATCCTCGATCAGCGGGATGTCGTAGCGCGCCACCAGTTCGGCCAGGCGCTGCTTGTGATGGTCCGGCATGATGCTACCGATCGGATTATTGACGTTGGGCACAAAAAGGCAGGCCTGGCACAGTCCCTCCCGGATCGACAGTTCCAGTGCGTCCAGCGACGGCCCGGTCTGGTGGTCCATCGGTATCTCGAGCGCTTTCAGGCCCAGGCTTTCCAGCAGTTGCAGCAGGACGAAATAGGTCGCCGACTCGACCGCCACCGTGTCGCCCGGTTTTGTCACGGCGCGCAGGCACAGGCTGATCGCTTCGGTGCAAGAAGCCGTGACGACGATCTCGTCCGCCTCCAGCCTTCCCCATGCCGAGGCCCGGCGCAGGATCTGCCGCAGGAGGCCAGGCTCGTTGATTTCAAAATACCGTGCATTGGCAAGCAGCCCGGGACTGCGTCTGGCGACCGTCGCGAGCGTGCGCCTGACCCTGTCGCCCGGCAGCATTTCCGGTGGCGGCAGGGCCGAGCCCAGCCCGACCCGGCCATGTCGTTCATGCGCATCGAGCACCTGCATCAGGCTGTTGCTGATCCCGACATAGGCCGGTTTTTCCACCTGGCGCAATGGCGCGACCGGCGCCAGCGTCCTGGTCCGGTGACGCACGTAAAACCCCGCCTGCGGTCGTGCCTCCACCAGGCCGCGATCTTCCAGCAGGCGCATCGCATGCATCACGGTGCTGATCGACAGCCGCTTCTGGAGCGAAAGCTGGCGCAAGGATGGCAGGCGCTCGCCCGGCCGGTAGACGCGTTGCGCAAGCAGTTGTTCAAGTTCGTCAGCGAGTTGTTCGTAGAGCAGCGGCATGGTGGTCATCGCAGGATTGTCGCCGGACCGGCGTTCCCGACCAAGATACAGCAACGCTGAATTTCGACCAGTACAGCCAGGCGAATCGGACACTGTGACCATCACAATTCGTACCCGCTGCGTCTGTTGCCGCCCATGGCAAAGCCGTACGCTGGTTTACGTCGAACAAGGCAGGAGGCGAGCGATGAAAAACGGGAAAAGCGGTGTGCCGGAGCAAGGAAGGGAAGTAGCGTTGCGGGCAGGCCAGTTCCTGCGCATACGCAAGGGCGGCGGGTGCCGGGTGATCTGCCAGTCGGGCGTAGTCCTGGCGACTGCCAGCGGCGTCGCGCAAGACTTCGACCTGCATGCGCACGGAGAATTCCTGCTGCCCAATGACGGCCTGGTGCTGATCGAGGCCATCGGCGATGCCGACTTGCTTCTGCATGGGCCGTCGCGCGCCGGCATTGGCTGGCGCGCTGCGGTTAACCGATTAACGCTGGCGCTTGCCAACGCAACCGGCGCTGGTACTTGTCCTTGCTTTTCGAGCCGCCATCGCACCGGCGATGCGCTCGACCATTGATTTGAAATTAACTCGCTGCAGCTTGCCTGCCGCTCACGAAGGAAGTCCCGGTTGTCTTGACTCAACGCATGGACAATCGGGCAATTCAAACCTAAATTGGCTGCTTGCCGCCGCGTCGTGGCAGTGGTCTTTGGATGGCGCAGCGCCCGCATGCCGGGCATGTGCGACGAAAGCTTGCTGCGCCGCATGCCTACGCGGTTTTCCCCAGCTTGCGGGACCGGCTTCAGTACGCCGCAGGCAACGCCTATGCTCAACATCACCGATCAACTCACGGAGAGACCTCATGGATAACGCGAAATCAGAGCAGGAAAAAAAGGATGCTGGCACCGCCAACCCGGCCTTGCGCACCCCGACCGATCTCAAGCCGGAAGCAACCGGCGAGATTGCCAATGCGCTCAATGCGGTGCTGGCCGATGTCTTCGCCCTTTACATGAAGACCAAGAATTTTCACTGGCACATGAGCGGGCCGCACTTCCGGGACTATCACCTGCTGCTGGACGACCAGGCGACCGAACTGTTTGCGATGACCGACCCGCTGGCGGAGCGTATCCGCAAGCTGGGCGGAAAGACGCTGCGCTCCATCGGCCACGTCTCGCGCCTGCAGCGGATACCGGATAACGACGCCGACTTCGTGGGGCCTTCCGACATGCTCGGCGAGCTTTGCGACAACAACCGCGCCCTCGCCGCCAGCCTGCGCGAGGCGCATGAGACCTGCGACGACAACAAGGACATCGCCACCGCCAGCCTGATCGAAAACTGGATAGACGAAACCGAGGAACGGACCTGGTTCCTGTTCGAGGCAGTGCGTGCGCCGGACAAGACCGGGCATTGATCCGCGCCTGCGCTGGCGCAGCTAGGCACCAGCGCATGCGTAAAGGGCCAGCGAAGGCAGCGGCGCGCTCACCGCTGCCGGCGAAGACGGTTCGCTGCTGCACAGCGCGCCAGGGCGCAAAGGGCAGGTTCGGCTCGTTCCGCTGACTGTCGCCTTTTCATGACAGACAGACAGGACTTTTGCGCCATTATTCGATTTTTATCAAGCGGCGGGCGCTTTCAGCAGACACGTTGTTGAGCGTCGCTATACTCGACAAGCACAAATTGCCTGAACGAGGAACAAGATGGGTATCAAGCAGTTCCAGCGAGGAATGCGACATCGGTTCAAATATATTCAGCTGCGCCTGCGTCTGCAGGTAAGGCACATGGCCATGCACAAGAAGGCCAGTCAGGCCAGGCAGGCCAGCCTTACCCGCCAGTCGGTGCCCTTGCCACTTGCCGCCACGGACCGGTTGGACGACGTAAGTGGCGCGCAAGCCGCCAATGACGCGCCCCACGCCTCGCTGCCGACGCTGCGGCGCAGCGTCAAGGCCACGCAGTAGCGGCTCCGCCTGAGCGGCGGTGTTATCGCATGCGGGTACGGGCCAGCGCCAGGTTAATCGAAGGACGACGCTGTCATTAACGGCCTGCTGTTTATAAAACAGTAAAGCAGGTTCGCCGTCATGTGGACGCCGCTTCGCCGTTTTGTTGGCCTGCCGGTGCGGCCGCTTGCGCGACATTGGCCGCTGTTCGTCCGGACGGCTGCATGGCGTACTGTTCCGGCGCTCCGACGAACCATCCGGGACGGCGGCCGAGGCCAGACCATGTCTTGTCCGAATTCGGGTCCTTGTACTTGGCGGCGCGATTTGCACCGGCTTTTCCGGCAGATGCCGGCTTGCCCGATTTGGCGTTCCGGGCTTCGCTCACCGCGTTTCTTTCGGCCAGCTTGCGGCCGCGCTTGGCGCCAGGGCCGGAGACGGATGCAGCGCCTTTAGCCTGGCCGCCATCACTGCCACTTTTTGGCTTGCGTCCGCGCCGCGGTTTATTTTCTGAAGCCGCTGCGGCTGGCGCTGGCGCTTGCAGTGCCGGCGCGCGCGCGCCTGCCCCCTGGTACTGGACGCGCAACGCATCGCGCGAACTGCCGACCGCGTCGATCTGGGCCAGCGCCTTCTCCAGTTCTTCCACCTGATGCGTCCACAGGCCCAGCACGCTGCGCGCATGGTCGAGGTCTGCCTGTATCAGCGACCGCGCTGTAATGAGATTGCTAGCCATATTTCCTCCAGTTTGAATCGATGGGAACCTGCGCAATTAGCTTGCTGCTTTTTCAATTGCCAGATACTGCACGATCAGGCGAAGAATTGCAAAATCAATCATCTTTGCCGGATTAATGCGCTCCATTACGGCGTACCGCAAGGACAGCGAATTAATCGAAATGCAAGCGCATTGCAATGAATTCGCTGTTACGTCCAACCGGATAAAGCCAATTCGGACACAATGTTGCCGTTGCGCTGGAAAACGCGTTGGCTGTTATAACATTGCGCTCGAACGGCAACCACAAATAATGAAATCACGGAGGCAGTCAAGTGCAGGAGAAGAGCGAACAACGCTGGTACTTTGGATGGACGATCGTCGCAGCGGCAACCCTGTTGACATTGCTGACCGTGGGCATGCGGCTGGGCATAGGACCGTTCTTCCTGCCCATGGTGAACGACCTTGGATTCAGCCGCAGCCTGCTGGCAGGCATCGTTGCCGTCGGCATGCTGTGTTATGGACTTGCCATGCCGCTCGCCGGCTACCTGGTCGGCAGGTACAGCACGCGGCTGGTGCTGATGCTGGGCACCGGCATCGTGCTGCTGTCCACCCTGGCCACGGTCACGGTGCGCAGCCCGCTGGCCTTCATGCTTGCCTTCGGCGTGTTCATGTCGGTCGGGCTGGCGTTCACGAGTCCGGTCGCGCTGACGCCGGTGATCAGCCGCTGGTTTAACCGGCAGCGCGGCATGGCGCTATTCTTCCTTTCCACCGGTTCGATGGCCGGCATGGCGATCATGACGCCGGTACTCACGCTGGCGATCGAATCGTTTGGCTGGCGCCAGACCCTGCTCGGCTTCGCAGCGGTGTTCGCCGTAGTGACAGTGCCGGCCGCGCTGTTCATCGTCCGTGACGACGCACCGCCCCATGCCGACCTGCTGCCGGGACAGATTGCCGCGCTGCCGAAGGCAGCGGCGGGCATCGACGACAGCCTGCGCTTCGCCGACGCCATTCGCACTGCGCCGTTCTGGATGATTTTTGCCGGGCTGTTTGTCTGCGGCTTCAGCATGAACCTGCTGGGCACGCACGGCATGCCCATGCTGATGGACCACGGTTTCGATGCGACGACCAGCTCGCTGGGCATTGGACTGATCGGCCTCGTGGCGATCGTGGGAACCCAGTTGCTCGGACGGGTAGCGGACAAGCTGCAGCGCCGGAATATCCTGGCCTTGATCTATGCGATACGCGGGCTGGGTTTCTTCGCGCTGATGGTGGTCGGCACGCACTGGGAGCTTTACGGAACCGCCACGATCGGCGGCCTGGTGTGGGCAGGCAGCATCGCGCTGTCTTCCGCCATCCTGGCGGACGTATATGGCGTGCGTCTGGTCGGCATCCTGTATGGCTGGGCCTACCTCGGGCACCAGCTTGGCGCCACGCTGAGTTCATGGCTGGGTGGATGGGGCTATGAAGTGTTCGGCAGCCACTGGCCTGCATTCGGCAGCGCCGGCGTGCTGCTGCTGGCGGCCGCGGCGCTTTCCCTGCAATTGCCGCGCAAGGGTGCGGCGATGCTTACCCGACGCCTCGTTGCATGAGCCTGCCCGGCGTTGCCGGGAGCGAGCGCGGCATTGCGCTTCAGGGAAAGAGGAACCGGCGGACGAGGAGCGCGGCCGCCGCGTCTTCCGCAACCGGCCTTGACACGTAATAGCCCTGCACCTCGTCGCACGCGTGGCGCTGCAGCGCCTGCAGCTGTTCTGCCGTTTCGACGCCTTCCGCCACGATCCGCATGCCGAATGCGCGGGCAATCGACACGATCGCCGTAAATAGCGCACGGTCGTCCTCGCCGTTGAGCAGGCGCGACGTGAAGGCGCGGTCGATCTTGATGCCGTCCATGCGCAGCCGCTTCAGTTCAGCCAGGCAGGAATAGCCGGTGCCAAAGTCGTCGACGTAAAGGTCGATGCCGAGCGCCTGGATGTCGGCCAGCGCCGCAACGGCGGTGTTCCCCTCGCCCATGGTCGCCGACTCGGTGATCTCGACTTCGAGCAGCGCGGCCTCCAGCCCATAGCGCTGGAGAGCCGATGCAAGCAGAGCGCTGACTTCCCCGGTGCAGATCTGGTATGCGGACACGTTCACCGACACGGGCACGACCTGAAGGCCCTGCTTCTTCCAGCCCGCCAGGCGCTTGCACGCCATCTCGATGACCTGCGCGCCCAGGGGCACGATGATGCCGGTTTCTTCCGCGAGCGGGATGAATTCGTTAGGCGCGAGCAGGCCATGCACCGGATGCATCCAGCGCACCAGCGCTTCCATGCTGGTCAGTTCGCCGGTCATGGCGTTCACCCTGGGCTGGTAGTGGAGCACCAGCTCGTCGTTGCCTATCGCATGCTTCAGTTCCGCTTCCAGGCGCAGCCGGCTCAGCCGCCGACGGGACAGGTCGGGTTCGAAGTAGCGGTAGGTGCCCTTGCCGCTGGACTTGACCGAATACATGGCGATGTCGGCATGGCGCAGCAAGGTGTCGCCGTCCTGGCCGTCGGCCGGGTAAAGGCTGATGCCGATGGACGCCTTGACCGAATGCGTCTGGCCGCCTTCCTCCACCTGGAACGGTTCCGCCAGCGTGGCGATGATGCGTTCGGCCAGTGCGGTCACGTCGTCGCGTCCGTTCGCGCTCTCCACGATGATGGTGAACTCGTCGCCGCCCAGCCGCGCAATCTTGTCCTGTGGACGGATTACTGCGCAAAGGCGCAGGCCCGCGGCTTTCAATAGCGTGTCGCCTGCAACATGCCCGACGGTGTCGTTGATATTCTTGAAATCGTCCAGGTCGGCGAACAGCACGGCCAGCATGGCGCCCTTCTTCGCCGCGTTGGCGACCGCCTCGGGCAGGTAGGCGGTGAGCCAGTGCCGGTTGGGCAGCATGGTGACCGGGTCGGTATTGGCAAGGTGCGCCATTTCCTGCTGGTGCGTCTTGCTGTCGGTAATGTCGCGCAAGGTGACGGCGAGGCAGCCACCCGTGCGGATCAGCCGCCGGTGCAGCCACTGCGCCGGCCGATGGTCGCGGGGAGGAACGAACATTTCATCTTCGTGAAAACCGTTAGCCATCGCCATCCGGCAGGCGGGAAACATGGTGGTGCTGAACAGGACAGGCAGTATGGTCGACAGCTTGCTGCCTATTAACGCCTGGCGCGGAAGGCCGCGGTAGGCAGCGCCGCGCTCATTGCAGTCCTCGATCAGGAAGTCGACGACGCCGTCGTCAGGACCAGCCAGCGCGCGCAGCATGTAGAAGCCTTCGCGCGCATTCTCGGTCGCCAGCCGGTAGGCTTCATGCACTTCGCGGGAATGATGATTCTTCCAGACCCGGCGGGCAGAATGGGAGATGCCGAAGCCAGTCAGCAGCAGCAGGCCCAGCGTGCCGGCGCCGGCAAACAGCAGCAGCTCGTGCTCGCTTACGGCCTGTGCGGCAAGCTGGCTGTTCTCGGACAGGCCGACCAGCGACACGACCTGGTAAGTCCGCGCGTTCTGCCAGGCGAGGATGCGTTCCTTGCCATCGGCAAACCAGTCCGCCGGCGCGCGCAGGTTGCCCGAGCTTTCGGCAAGCTTCGCGTTGCTGCCAACCAGGAGCGGCGACGAGAGCGCGACGCCCGCCTGCCTCGCGGCAAAGAACACGCCGTCCCTGCGCTGCACTGCCATGAAGTCGTCCGGGCCCAGGTTGGTATCGTCCGACAGGGACAGCAGGTTGCGCGGTTCGACTGCGACCACCACCACGCCGGCAAAGCTGCCGTCCGGCGCGTTGAGGCGACGCGAAAGGAAAATCACGCGGCGCTTGAGCATGCTGATCATCGGTTCCGAAATCGACAGGCCGAGTTGCGGATCTGCTGCGTGGGCCGTGAAATAGGGTCGATGCGCAATGCTGCCAGACTGTTTTTTGCCCAGCACGGTGCTAGTGACGGTACGGCCGGCCTCATTGAATATGGTGACGCTCAGGTCCGTGGACTTGGGCACGAGACCCGCACGCACCTGCTCTTCAAGATCCACCGCGCCGCCGGTTTTTTGCCAGTGATACACCAGGCTCAGCATCAGGTAGTCGATCTGGCCGATTGAACGTTCGACCTGCTCGCTGCCTGCCCGCGCTTGCGCGGCAGCGCTCAGAAAAAGCTTGTCTTGCAGGACTTCCTTGTCATGGGCGATCAGCCAGGTCACCCAGACCCACAGCACAGCGGTGAGAATAATAAAAATCAGTGGCCAGTGCGCGAGCGCACGCGCGTTCCGGCGCAGGAACAATGCCTTCCCCTGAAAATTATTCTGGCCGGTGCGGCGTAGCAGTGAAACGGGCATCGTCAAGCGCATGGGCTGTATGCAGGCAGTCACCTCCGAATGTGACATGCCACGAGCATTTCCTTTTCACATTGGCTGTTCCGATGATACTGGGCAGTAAGGGGGAAGTGCCTCGCAGATTTATAGAAACATTGCGCAAAATTAAGAAGCCGGCCTGAAATAATCTCGCTGGAAGCGAAGTTGTGGCAGGCACAGCGCGCTAGGCCAGATTGCGGTTTCCGGCAGCCTGCCACGCGCGAGCGGGAGTCAAGGCCGCGCCAGCTGGCGCCGCTCGATGAAGCTCGTACCGAATACGATAAAACTAAAGGTGACTGCCGCGTCGGTCTGGCGAATGCTGACGGTGCCGCGGTGCGATTGGGCAATCTGGGAGACGATGAACAGGCCCAAACCGAGGCCCTGGTGGGCCGATTTGTCCGGTCCGCGCCAGAACGGCTTGAAAAACTGGCGCGTGGTTTCGTCGGGAATCGGCGATCCGGCATTGGAGACGTCGAGCCGGAAGACGCCATTGGTCAGCACGGCGGACACGTCGATCGGATACTGCGGGTCGCCATGAACCAGCGCATTTTTCAGCAGGTTCGACAGCAGCTGACCGATGCGGCCAGCGTCGCATAGCAGGCCGATATTCGGCTGTAACAGCGCGTTGATCGCGCGGTCCGGATAGAGCGCGCGCAGCTCGCCGATCACCTGTTCCAAAACCAGTTCCAGGTGCATCTCGTGGCGCAGGTCGAGCGAAATGCCCCCGCCCATCCGGCCCCGGGTGAAATCGACGACGTCGTCCACCAGTGCCGCCATCCGCTGCGCGCTGCGGTGTATGCGGTCGAAGACCGGCAGCAATGCCACGTCCGTGCTCCGCCGCCTTGCCAGTTCGACGCCGCCCAGGATCGATCCCAGTGGCGTACGAAGGTCGTGTCCGAGGACGGCAATGAACTGCTCCCGCAGTTCGGACGTCTGCTGCTCGTCCAAAAGCAGCCGGTGGGTTTCGGTCAATTTCTGCTCGCTTGCGAGCTGGGTAGAAATCAGCTGCGCGAACAGCGCCATGGTGGAACGGATATTGGGTGCCGACAGCATGGCCGGCTTGGGGTCCAGCCCACACAGCGTGCCGAAATACTCGCCGTTCGGGCGAAAAATGGGCACGGATAGATAACTTTGAAAGCCGTAGATCCTGGGGGTATGGTGATCGCGGTAGGTTTCATCGTCGCTGACGCAGTCGATGATGACCGCCTCCCTGGTGTCGCGCACGACGGCGCACAAGGTAGTCGTTACGTCCAGGGTGTCGCCGACCTTGAGTCCGAAGTCAAGATTATCGAGAACGGCGCAGGTGGTCCAGGTGTCTTCGGTGACGCGGGCGATGCAGACGAAGCCAAGCCCAGTCGTTGCGGCCACGGTTTCAAGCAGGGTCGGCACGGCGCTGATGGCCTGCACTGAAGCAATATCGTGTTGGAAGGACAGGGGCATGAGGTGCGGTTTGCTTCAGGAGGAATGTAGGCCATTATCCGCCCATTATTGCCGGCGTTCAATGCATTAAATGGCAGAATGGCTGGCAATTCCATGGTTGATGATAGGGATAACGGCTCCATATTAAATCCATTCGGCGCATTGCCAGGAAAGGCTTCGACAGACCATGTTTAAAAAATCCGGTGCCGGCTCCAGTTTCAAGACAGGCAGCGTGTCTTCGGCCGCTGCCGGCAAAAAAGAAGTCCTTGAAGAACTGGGCTATGCCTTCGACAGCGTGACAAAAAAATCGGGCTGGTCCTGGAGCACGCCGGCAGCGCGCTCCGACGCCAACCAGCCGTCCGAAACCGACGCAATCGAGGATGCCTGGCGCGATGCGGGCGAGCGAACCCAGGAAACGATGGGTATCCCCGCCGACACTTGGGAGCGGATGGGGGCGAAGGAGCAGGCCGAGTTGCTGCGGGAAGCCTTGTCCGGGACCTGATTGCCGGATTCCGGCGCAAGCACGCCCCAATTGTCGCGGCCATTAGAGCATTTTCATGCTGGCTAGCTTTAGCCGGTTTTCACCAGAAGCGGCACTTCCGCGCAGCGGCATTTGCGGTTGCTCTTGACCTCCCGCGCAGCGACAGTTGCCGTTGCAGTTGCCCGCGCAGCGACAGTTGCCGTTGCCGTTGCCGTTGCATTTGACGCGGTTTTTGACGTGGGTCCCCGTT
>CAUQYP010000103.1:0-14247 GCA_963522035.1 uncultured Noviherbaspirillum sp.
CGCTGCACCCGCGCCGGCTCCTGCTGCGCCGGCCAAGGCGCCGCTGCCGCAAGTTGCAGCGCCGACCGCCGCCAACCTCGGCGACCGCCCGGAAGAGCGCGTGCCGATGAGCCGCCTGCGTGCCCGCATCGCCGAGCGCCTGGTGCAGTCGCAGTCGACCAACGCGATTTTGACCACGTTCAACGAAGTCAACATGCAGCCGGTAATGGACCTGCGGACCAAGTACAAGGACCGGTTCGAGAAGGAGCACGGCGTCAAGCTGGGCTTCATGTCCTTCTTCGTCAAGGCCGCGGTGGCAGCGCTGAAGAAGTACCCGATCATCAATGCGTCGGTCGACGGCAACGATATCGTCTACCACGGTTATTTCGACATCGGCATCGCGGTCGGCTCGCCGCGCGGCCTGGTGGTGCCCATCCTGCGCAATGCCGACCAGATGTCGATCGCCGACATTGAAAAGAAGATCGGCGAATTCGGCACCAAGGCGAAGGACGGCAAGCTGACGCTGGACGATCTGTCCGGCGGCACCTTCTCCATCTCCAACGGCGGCACCTTCGGCTCGATGCTGTCGACGCCCATCATCAACCCGCCGCAGTCGGCCATTTTGGGCGTGCATGCGACCAAGGACCGCGCGGTGGTCGAGAACGGCCAGATCGTGATTCGTCCGATGAACTACCTGGCGATGTCCTATGACCATCGCATCATCGACGGCCGCGAGGCGGTGCTGGGCCTGGTGGCGATGAAGGAAGCGCTGGAAGACCCGGCGCGCCTGCTGCTCGAACTGTAAGCGGCGGCAAACGATGGCGGCCAGGTGCCGCCATCGGCCTTATTGCGCGTGTTGATCAAGTAATCCAAGGAAAAATATGTCCAAGAATTTTGACGTGGTGGTGATAGGCGGCGGCCCCGGCGGCTACATTGCCGCGATCCGCGCCGCCCAGCTCGGCTTCAGCGTGGCCTGTGTCGACGAATGGAAAAACGAAAAGGGCGGCCCGGCCCCGGGCGGCACCTGCACCAACGTCGGCTGCATTCCGTCCAAGGCGCTGCTGCAGTCGTCGGAGAATTTCGAGCATGCCGGCCATGCGTTCGCCGACCACGGCATCAATGTCCAGGGCCTGTCGCTGGACCTGCAGAAAATGCTGGGCCGGAAGAACAACGTGGTCAAGCAGAACAATGACGGCATCCTGTTCCTGTTCAAGAAAAACAAGGTGGCGTTCTTCCACGGCCGCGCCTCGTTCGTCAAGGCAGCCGACGGCGCCTATGAAATCGCGGTCGCCGGCGCCGCCGCCGAAACCCTGGCGGCGAAGCATGTCATCGTCGCCACCGGCTCCAATGCACGCGAGCTGCCGGGCGCGCCGTTCGACGAGCAGCGCATCCTGTCCAATGCCGGCGCGCTGGCAATCCAGGAAGTGCCGAAGAAGCTGGGCGTCATCGGCGCCGGCGTGATCGGCCTGGAAATGGGCAGCGTCTGGCGCCGCCTCGGCGCGGAAGTCACGGTGCTCGAAGCGCTGCCGGCCTTCCTCGGCGCGGTCGACCAGCAGATTGCCAAGGAGGCGCACAAGCTCTTCACCAAGCAGGGCCTGTCCATCAGCCTCGGCGTGAAGATCGGCGCGATCACCAGCGGCGACAACGGCGTCACCGTCGAGTATGTCGACGACAAGGGCGCGGCGCAGAAGGGCGAGTTCGACCGCCTGATCGTCTCCATCGGCCGCGTGCCCAACACCATCGGCCTGCAGGCCGACGCGGTTGGGCTGCAGCTCGACGAGCGCGGCTTCATCAAGGTCGACGAAGAGTGCCGCACCAACCTGCCCAATGTCTGGGCAGTCGGCGACGTGGTGCGCGGCCCGATGCTGGCGCACAAGGCGGAGGAAGAGGGCGTGGCGGTAGCCGAGCGCATCGCCGGCCAGCACGGGCACGTGAACTTCAACACCATCCCGTGGGTGATCTATACCTCGCCTGAAATCGCCTGGGTCGGCAAGACCGAGCAGCAGCTGAAGGACGAAGGCGTCGCCTACAAGGCCGGCACGTTCCCGTTCCTGGCCAACGGCCGCGCGCGCGCGCTGGGCGACACGTCGGGCATGGTGAAATTCCTGGCCGACGCGAAGACCGACGAGATCCTCGGCGTCCACATGGTCGGGCCGATGGTGTCCGAGCTGATCTCGGAAGCCGTGGTGGCCATGGAATTCCGTGCGTCGTCGGAAGACATCGCGCGTATCTGCCATGCGCATCCGTCGCTGTCCGAAGCTACCAAGGAAGCCGCGCTGGCCGTCGAGAAACGTTCTTTGAATTTCTGAGTCGAACCCGGATACCGGAGGAGACCATGATGAAGCTGCTGGGAAGGTTGGGCGTAGTGGTAATGACATTGGCGCTGGCTGCTTGCGCAACGCCGCTGGTCAGCAATGACATCAGCATCGAGACGGCCAGCGCCGGGCAGTTCCTGCCGGGCGCGAGCTGCACGGTGCAGACGCCGGAAGGCAGCTTCAATGTGATGACGCCGGCAACCGTGCCGGTGCGTCATGCCACCGGCGACCTGCGGGTCGTATGTAACCGGCCGGGCTTCAGGACCTCCGAGGTGCTGTACCGGGGGATGGGCTACGGCGGCTATAACGGCTACGGTGGGCCGAGCGTAGGACTGGGGCTGGGCGGCGGCGGCGGCAACGTCGGCTTCGGCCTCGGTCTCGGTTTTCCGATAGGCGGGATACGGAACAACAGCGGGCCGTCGCGTATCGTGGTCGAGATGACGCCGCTCTGACATACCTGGCCGCCTCTGGCGGACTGGCGCAGTAAAACGGATCACTGACACTAAGGGCGAGCCTGGTCTCGCCCATTTTCATGGCCGCGCGGCGCATGCCGGGCGGAACAAACAAGATGACGGATGTGCGCGAATACTATCAGCAGGCCTTGTCCGAACGCGGCTTTGCGGCGGACGAGGCGCAGCATGCGGCGGTCGAACGGCTGCAGCGCTGCTACGAGGAGTGGGTGGAATACAAGGCGCAGCGCGCCAGCGTCTTCAAGCGGCTGATCGGCCGGCCTGAAGTGCCGCGCGGCGTCTACATGTGGGGCGGCGTCGGCCGCGGCAAGTCCTTCCTGATGGACAGCTTCTACCTTGTAGTGCCGGTAGTGCGCAAGACGCGGCTGCATTTCCACGAGTTCATGCGCGGCGTCCACCGCGAGCTCGACAACCTGAAGGGCGTCGCCAATCCGCTGGACGAGGTGGCAAAGCGCATCGCAAAGAAGTACCGGCTGATTTGCTTCGACGAGTTCCATGTCTCCGACATTGCCGACGCGATGATCCTCTATAACCTGCTCAAGGCCCTGTTCGACAATGGCGTGTCGTTCATGATGACCTCCAACTATCATCCGGACACCCTGTACCCGAACGGCCTGCACCGCGACCGCATGCTGCCGACCATCGCGCTGCTCAAGGAAAGGCTGGACGTGATGGGCGTCGACGCCGGCATCGACTACCGCAAGCGGGCGCTGGAACAGGTCGACGCGTATCACACGCCGCTCGGGCCGGAAGCCGACAGCGCGATGCGCCATGCCTACGCGCGCATCGCGGAGAGCGCCGACGAAGACCCGCTGATCCGCATCGAGGCGCGCGAGATCCGGGCCTTGCGCCGGGCCGGCGGCGTGATCTGGTTCGACTTTGCCACGCTGTGCGGCGGGCCGCGCTCGCAGAACGACTACCTGGAGATCGCCAGCCAGTTCCATACCGTGCTGCTGACGTCGGTGCCGCGCATGTCGGCGGCGATGTCGTCCGAGGCGCGGCGCTTCACCTGGCTGATCGACGTGCTGTACGATCACAAGGTCAAGCTGCTGCTGTCGGCCGAAGTGCCGGCCGAGGAACTCTATACCGAAGGCGTGCTGTCCAACGAATTTCACCGCACCGTCTCGCGCATCATCGAGATGCAGTCACGCGAGTACATGGAGTCCGACCGGCGCGATGTCCTGGAGTCACTATCCCGATGAACCGTACCCTGGCTATTTTTCCTGGTGTTCGTGCGCTGCTGCTGGCGGCGTCGCTCTCCCTGCTTGCCGTTGCGCCGGCGCTGGCGGACCCGGAAGTGCTGGCCCAAAAATATCCGCCGGGCTCGATCGCTTCCGTCGAGCAGGCCGACCGGGCCATCCTCGAGGTGCAGACCGAGCGCCGGGAACTCGAAGCCCGCTTCGCCGACGCCCAGTACGCGTGCTACAGCAAGTTTTTTTCATCGCCCTGCGTCGACAAGGCGAAGGAGGAACGGCGCCTGGCGCTCAACCTGATCGGGTCGATCGAGGTGGAGGCCAAGGCCTACAAGCGGCGCGACATCGTCGCCAGGAAGGACAAGCTGCTGGAGGAACAGCAGGCGAAGGACGCCCGCGAGGCACCGGCCCGGGCCGAGCAGGAAAAAATCAACCAGCAGAAGGCCGCGCAGAAGGCAGCCGATGTCGCTGCCCGCCAGGCCGCGCCGGAAAAAGCGCCGAACGGAAGGAAACCGGCGACGGTGCGCGCCGACGCGCCGCCGAAAACCGATGGCCG
Source organism: uncultured Noviherbaspirillum sp. (assembly GCA_963522035.1). Lineage (GTDB taxonomy): Bacteria > Pseudomonadota > Gammaproteobacteria > Burkholderiales > Burkholderiaceae_D > Noviherbaspirillum_A. Next base: position 4,514 of record CAUQYP010000103.1, read on the forward strand.
GGACCGCATCGCCGAGCATGAAGCCAGGATGGAAAAGGCGCGGGCAGAGGAAAGCGCCAATGCCGAAAAGCGTGCGAAGAATATTGCCGAGTACGAGCGCAAGCAGCAGGAGTCGCTCGAACGCCAGCGTCGCGTAGTGGAGAAGAAGGCGGAGGCGGACAAGAAGGCGCAGGAAAGGGCGGCGAAGGCGGCAAAGACCGCGCAGTGACCGGTTAGAGCGCGTAAAGCGGGGCCGCAGGCGGTTTCAAGCCGGCCCGATGCCGCGTGAGCGCCGCGTCATACCGCCCGGCGTATTCCCTCTACCTTGTAGTCCTTTTTTTCCGGCGGCGGTGCAACCAGGCGCACCAGCGCCAGCGAGCAGTTATCGGCACGGCGGCCGGCGCTGCGTTCGCGCGTCTTGGCGATCAGCATCTCGGAGGTTTCACGCGGGGTGCGCATGCCGATGGCGGCGCCCAGTTCGGCGTCCGAAAAGTACGGCGTCAGGCCGTCGGAACAGAGGAGAAAGCTGTCTCCCGCTTTCAAGCCGTCGTATCGCCCCAGCGTCACGCTTGCCTTGTCGCCCGCCGCACCCAGGGTATTGATCAGCAGGTTAGACAGCTTTTCGCCGCTGTGGTCGTCCGGCGCCAGGTTGCCGTCGGCAATCAGCTTCTCGCGGTAGGAATGATCAATGGTCCGGAATGCCGGGTTCGGTCCGCTGAACCGGTAGAGCCGGGAGTTGCCCGCATGCGCCCAGTGCGCAACGCCTTCCGCCGAAATGACCAGCGCGACCATGGTGCTTTGCGGCCGTTCGCCGGAGGTGATGCGGACCAGGCTGATCATGGTGTGCGCTTCCTGCGCAATGCTGGCCAGCATGGTGTCGACATCGTCGGTCAGCGGAGAGAACTGGTCGAACACCTGGCGCGCAGTGCGGATCACCTGTTCGGCAGCCTGGGAGCCGCCCGGCCCGGCGCCGCGGCCATCCGCAAGCACCGCCATCATGTAGCCCGGCGCGCGCGGCGCGGCGAACAGGGCGACCCGGTCCTGCTGTTCTTCCCGGTCGCCGATGTGCTGGCCGGTCGCTGCTTCTATCTTGTAGTGGCTCATGCGTTCCGCTTGGATTAAACTTGCCGCCTGTCGAGAAATTTCTCGAATTATCACATGCAATATGTCCTGTGGGAAAGAATTGCGATGAACCGTACGGAAACATTTCCATGAGCAAGAATGGCGACGATATAAAAACCCGCATCATTGAACTGGAAGTCGAACATCGCGATCTCGATTCCGTCATCGACCTGCTCAGCAGCAGTACCCAGCACGAGGAATTGCAGATCCGGCGGCTCAAGAAGCGGCGCCTGCAGCTCAAGGACCACATCACCCTGCTGCGGATGCAACTGGTGCCCGACATTCCGGCCTGAGCCGGCCTTGCTCCTCCTGTTAAAATGATCGGCTTTTCCGAACGCCTCCGGCCGGTCCCGTCCGGTTCACCGGCATGCCGCGCATGCCTTCGACACAGCATTGAACTTGACAGCAGAACTTTCAAAAGTAGTCGCCCAGGGCGAGCATGACGCCGAAGTCGAGCAGCTTTTCGGCCCGACCGGCCCGCTGGTGGACGCCGTGCGCGGCTTCCGGCCCAGGCTGGCGCAAACCGAGATGGCAAAAGCCATCGCCGAAGCCATACTCGGCCAGAAAACCCTGATCGCCGAGGCCGGCACCGGCACCGGCAAGACCTTTGCTTACCTGGTGCCGGCGCTGCTCTGGGGCGGCAAGACCATCATCTCAACCGGCACCAAGAACCTGCAGGACCAGCTTTTCCTGCGCGACATACCTACCGTGCGGAAGGCGCTCAATGTGCCGGTGTCGGTTGCGCTGCTGAAGGGCCGGGCCAATTACCTGTGCCATTTTCACCTGGAACGCACGCAGCAGAACGGCCGGCTGACGTCGCGGCAGGATGTCGGAAACCTGCGCGAAATATCGCGCTTCATCAAGACCACGTCGACCGGGGACAAGTCGGAGCTGTCCAGCGTGCCGGAAAACGCGCTGGTCTGGAACCTGGTGACCTCGACCCGCGACACCTGCATGGGCAGCGAGTGCCAGTACTACAACGACTGCTTCGTCATGAAGGCCCGCAAGGAGGCGCAGCAGGCGGACGTGGTCGTGGTCAATCACCACCTGTTCTTCGCCGACGTGGCGCTGAAGGACAACGGCGTGGCGGAACTGCTACCGTCGGCCAACACCATCATCTTCGACGAAGCGCACCAGCTACCTGAAACCGCGACGCTGTTCTTCGGCGACACGGTGTCGACCTCGCAAGTGGTCGAGCTGTGCCGCGACGTGCTGGCCGAAGGGCTCTCGCATGCGCGCGACGGCGCCGACTGGAGCCAGGTGTCCGGCGCCACCGAACTGGCCGCACGCGACTTGCGGCTGACCTTTCCGCAGGAGCCGGTCAAGCTGGCCGCGCACCAGATTGCGCCGTCCAGTCCGTTCTTCCCGGCGCTGGAAGCCTTGCAGGATGCGCTGGCGGCGATGATCGAGGTGCTGGAAGACCAGGCGCAGCGGGCCGAGACGCTGGAACAATGCAGGGTGAGGGCGGTGGAGCTGGCGGCCCGGCTCGGTGCCTGGAGCGCCAGTGGCGAAAAGGCCACCGCCGACCCGGACAAGGTGCTGTGGATCGAAGCCTACGCGTCGTCGCTGCAGATGCACCAGACGCCGCTCTCGATCGCGCCGATCTTCAGCAAGCAGCGCGAAGGCACGCCGCGCAGCTGGATCTTCGCGTCGGCGACACTGGCGGTCAAGAACGACTTCAACCACTACACCGCGCAGATGGGCATGGCCGACGAGCAGGCGCGCTCCTGGGCCAGCCCGTTCGACTATCCGAGCCAGGGACTGCTATATGTGCCGGCCGACATGGCCCAGCCGAACGCGCCGGGTTATACCGACGCCGTCATCGACGCGGCACTGCCGGTCATCGAGGCGGCCGGCGGGCGCGCCTTCCTGCTGTGCACGACGATACGCGCGGTGAACCGTGCTGCCGAGCGGCTGCGGGAAGAGTTCGAGAAGCGCGGCTTGCCGTTCCCGCTGATGGTGCAGGGCGAGGCCGGGCGCACCGAGTTGCTGGACCGCTTCCGCGCGGCCGGCAATGCGGTGCTGATCGGCAGCCAGAGTTTCTGGGAAGGGGTGGACGTGCGGGGCGAAGCGCTGTCGGTCGTCATCATCGACAAGCTGCCGTTTGCGCCGCCGGACGATCCGGTGCTGGCAGCGCGGATCGCCGCGCTGGAAAAGAAAGGCCTGAACGGCTTCATGCATCACCAGCTGCCGTCGGCCATCATCAACCTGAAGCAGGGCGCCGGCCGGCTGATCCGCGACGAGTCCGACCGCGGCGTGCTGATGATCTGCGACACCCGCCTGATCACCAAGCCGTACGGCGGCCGCATCTGGCAAAGCCTGCCGCCGTTCAAGCGGACCCGCGACCTCGCCGAGGTGCGGGCCTTCTTCGCGACGGAGCCGCTTATTTCTGCGGCTGGATGACGACCTTGCCGGTCACCTTGCGCGCCGCCATGTCGTTCAGCGCGGTCGGCGTGTCCGACAGCGCGTAACGGCCGGAGATGTGCGGCCGGATCTTGCCTTCGGCCAGCCAGCCCATCAGTTCCTTCATGCCGGCCTGGTTGGCCTTGGGCTCGCGCCGCACGTACTCGCCCCAGAACACGCCCACCAGCGACGCGCCCTTGAGCAGCGTCAGGTTCAGCGGCAGCTTGGGAATTTCGCCATTGGCAAAGCCGACCACGAGGTAACGGCCGCGCCAGCCTATCGAGCGGAACGCCGGTTCGGCATAGACGCCACCGACCGGGTCGTAGATCACGTCGGGGCCACGGCCGTCGGTCGCGGCCTTGATGGCCTCGCGCAGGTCCTGCGTGCTGTAGTTGATGGTGGCGTCGGCGCCATGCTGCCTGCACACTTCCAGCTTTTCATCGGTCGACGCCGCGGCGATCACGCGCGCGCCCAGCGCCTTGCCGATCTCGATGGCGGCCAGGCCGACGCCGCCGGCTGCGCCCAGCACCAGCATGGTTTCGCCCGCCTTGAGCTGCGCGCGATCGACCACCGCATGGTGGGAAGTGCCGTAGGTCAGCGTAATGGCGGCTGCCGTGTCGAAGTCCATGCCGGGCGGCATCGGCATGACGGACGCCACCGGCACCGAGATCTGCTGCGCGAAGGCGCCCTGGCCGACAAAGGCGATGACACGGTCGCCGGCCTTGTACTGGGTCACGCCGTCGCCTACCGCCATCACCGTGCCGGCCAGTTCGCCGCCGGGGGTGAACGGCAGTTCGGGCTTGAACTGGTACTTGTTCTGAATGATCAGCACGTCAGGGAAATTGACACCGGCGGCTTCCACCCGGATTGCGACCTTGCCAGCGTCGGGAACCACGTCGGGCAGGTCTCGCACTACCAATGTGTCGGGCAGGCCCCATGCCTCGCAGACGATTGCTTTCATTGTGTCTCCTCAAAATAGAACGGTCGTTTGGTTTTGGGATTATGCCGTAAAAATGGCCGGGCGATAGCGAATTCACCACGAAGGCATCGGGTAGAATCAGCCTATGAAAATTCTTGTAAGTAACGATGACGGCTACCTGGCCCCCGGCATTGCCGCGCTGGCCGAGGCCATGGCGGGCATTGCGGACATTACCGTGGTGGCGCCGGAAAGCAATCGCTCGGGCTCGTCCAACTCGCTGACGCTGGACCGGCCGCTGCGGGTCTACCGGGCGCAGAACGGCTTTTACTCGGTCAACGGCACGCCGTCGGACTGCGTACATATCGCACTGACCGGCATACTCGACCAACGACCCGACCTCGTGGTCTCCGGCATCAACCAGGGCCAGAACATGGGCGACGACACGCTGTATTCCGGCACGGTCGCCGCCGCCACCGAGGGCTTCCTGTTCGGCATCCCGGCCATTGCATTTTCCCAGGTCGACCATGGCTGGAAGCATATCGATGCCGCGGCCCGGGTGGCGCGCGACATCGTGCTGCGCCGCTTCGACGAATTGCAGAAGCCCTGGCTTTTGAGCGTAAACATTCCGAACCTGCCGTACGAGAGCCTGGGTCGCACGGTTGCGACGAGGCTGGGCAAGCGCCACCAGTCCGAGCCGGTCATACGCACCACCGACCCGCAGGGCAACGAAATCTTCTGGATAGGGCCGCCGGGCGCGGCCAAGGACAACAGCGAGGGAACCGATTTCCACGCAACCGCCGCCGGTTGCGTCTCGGTCACGCCCCTGCGCATCGACCTGACGCATAACGACCAGCTTGCCGCCCTGCGGCGCGCGTTGCCATGAGCCAGGGCAAGCGGTTTCCCTTGTCGCTCGATTCGCTGGGCAGGAATGTGAAGTCCGCGTACGTCGCCACGCCGCAAACAGCCACGCGCAATGTCGCGCTGGGCACCGAACAGCGCTCGCAGCCGCCTGCCGAGCGCCTGCGTCCGATGTCCATGGTGTCCGATGCGGTGCGGCAGGCCATGGTCGGGCGCGTCGCGCGGCAAGGCGTGCGCGACGAAAAGGTGCTGGCCGCCATGCTGGCCGTGCCGCGCCATTTGTTCCTGGAACCCGGCCTGGCCAGCCAGGCGTATATCGATGCATCGCTGCCCATCGGCCACCACCAGACCATCTCGCAACCCTACATCGTCGCCCGCATGATCGAGGTCCTGCGCGCCAACGGCAACGGCGGCCAGCTGACCCGCGTGCTTGAAATCGGCACCGGCTGCGGCTACCAGGCCGCGGTGCTGTCACGGGTGGCGACCGAGGTCTATTCGGTCGAACGCATCAAGGCGCTGCACGAGCTGGCCAAGGCCAATCTGCGGCCGATGCGGATACCCAATATCCGGTTGCACTATGGAGATGGTATGCTTGGCTTCCCGCGCGTGGCCCCATTCGATGGCATCATACTGGCCGCCGCGGGCATGGAAGTTCCGCAAACGCTGCTTGAGCAGCTGACAATCGGCGGCCGCCTGGTCGCACCCGTCGGCGCGCGTCATCAGGTGCTGCAACTGATCGAGCGGGTCGGCGATCACGAATGGACGACGGCAACGCTGGAAGATTGCCACTTTGTGCCGTTGCGCCCTGGTACCGCCGGCTGACCCGCATCCCCGAAATACAATATTGACTATGGTAAGAATGAAGAAGACACGCCTGGCATTGATGATCGTCCTGGCGGCAAGCATTGCCGCCTGCAGCAGCACCCGCACCGTGGCGCCGGTGGTCGAACGTGCAGCGACGCCGCGTTCCGGCATCGCGCCCAAGCCGCGTCCGGTGGAAGCCGCGCCCGCCAGCGGTCCCGGCTTTTACACCGTCAAGAAGGGCGACACGCTGAACCGCATTGCCCAGGAGTTCAACCAGAATTTTCGCGATATCGTCATCTGGAACAACCTGACCAGCCCGAACGACATCAAGGTCGACCAGGTGCTGCGCGTCCTGCCGCCGGATGCGGCGGGCGCGCCGGTGCCCGGCAGCGCGCAGACCGGCAGCGTGGCGACGTCCTCCGGCGTCGAAGTGCGGCCGCTCAACTCGCCGTCCCAGCCGCCGGCAGCGCAAGCAGCGCCGGGCGCGCCGGCCGTTGCAGCAGCAGCCAGCAAGACCTGGCCGCGCGGCGAGAAGCGGCCGTTTTCTGAAAGCGCATTGGCAGAACTGCAAAAGCCGGACAGCGCGCCGGCCACGCCGCGCAGCGGCGAGAAGGCCGTGGACAAGCCGGCGGACAGGCCGGCGGACAAGCCGGCCGATGCGGCCAAGGTGCCCGATGACGGCCTGGCATGGATGTGGCCCGCAGAGGGGCGCGTGATCGGCACGTTCGACGGCGGCCGCAAGGGTATCGACATTGCCGGCAAGATGGGCCAGCCGGTGATGGCCGCCGGCAACGGCACGGTGCTGTATGCCAGCAGCGTGCGCGGCTATGGCAACCTGGTCATCGTCAAGCACAGCAGCAACCTGCTGTCGGCCTACGCCCACAACAAGACCATCCTCGTCAAGGAAGGCCAGGCGGTGACCAAGGGCCAGCGCATTGCCGAGATGGGTAATTCCGACACCGATGCAGTGAAGCTGCATTTTGAGATACGACAGCAGGGCAAGCCGGTCGACCCGTCAAAATTCCTTCCTCCCAGATAAAAATGCGATGAAAACCGACCTCCGCGATTCGCCTGAAGATGACGATCTTCCGGAATCCCCTCCGGAGGTCGGGTTTGACGACGAGGACGCGGCGAAGGGGGAAGCCACCGCTGTCCAGGTTGCGGTGACCGCTCCGGTCGACGAGTTGAAGTCCGTGCTGGCGGCCGAGTTGTCGACCGACGCGACCCAGCATTACCTGAACCGGATTGGCACGCATCCGCTGCTCTCGGCTGACGAGGAGCTGCGCTACGCGACCCTGGCCAAGGGTGGCGAGTTCGCGGCGCGGCAAAAGATGATCGAACACAACCTGCGCCTGGTGGTGTCGATCGCCAAGCATTACATCAACCGCGGCGTGGTGTTGCTCGACCTGATCGAGGAAGGCAACCTGGGCCTGATGCGGGCAATCGACAAGTTCGAACCCGAACGCGGCTTCCGTTTTTCCACTTATGCGACCTGGTGGATCAGGCAGAGCATCGAACGCGCGATCATGAACCAGGGGCGCACGGTAAGGCTGCCAGTGCACGTGGTGCGCGAGCTGAACCAAGTCCTGCGTGCCAAGTACCACCTGGAGGCGCAGCATCACGACGGCAAGGATGCCACCTGCGAGGACATTGCCCACCTGCTGGACCGCCAGGTGGACGACGTGCAGGACATCCTGGCGCTGTCCGAGCACGCAACCTCGCTCGACGCGCCGCTCGACGGCGACCCGCAGGCAAGCCTGCTCGACCTGCTGCCTGGTAATACCGACGACGCGCCCGACTCCCGGGCCGAACACCATGAAATCATGGGCTTGGTACGCGACTGGCTCAGGCAAATGCCTGAAAAGCAGCGCCTGGTGATCATGCGCCGGTTCGGGCTGGACAATGAAGACCCGGCAACGCTGGAAGAACTGGCGGTCCAGATGGGCGTGACCCGCGAACGTGTCCGGCAGATCCAGCAGGAAGCGCTGGTCAAGCTCAAGCGCGCACTGGCGGCGCGCGGCGTCGGCAGGGACGCGCTGCTCTGAAATCCCGGTTCGCCTATGCAGTCCCCCGCGGCCATACTTGGCCGCAGCGCCAATTGCCGCCATAATCTCCCCCTTCTCGCGACGGCCAAGCTGGCTGCCGTGCTCCTGTCCATCTTTTCCTGCTCATGTCCCAGCCACGTATAGAAATCGAATCCCTCGACATGGAAGCCCGTGGCGTCGGCCACCTGCATAACGAGGACGGCACGCCCGGCAAGGTCGTGTTCGTCGAGGGCGCACTGCCTGGCGAACTGGTCAGTTTCCAGTCCTACCGCCGAAAGTCCAAGTGGGAAGCCGCTCACCTGATCGAAGTCCACCGCGAAAGCGCACTGAGGGTGCGCCCGAAGTGCGTGTACTTCGGTACCTGCGGCGGCTGCGCGATGCAGCACATCGATCCTTCCGCCCAGGTTGCCGCCAAGCAGAGGGTGCTGGAAGACAACCTGAAGCACATCGGCCGGCTGCGACCGGACCTGATGCTGAGGCCCATCCACGGCCCGACCTGGGGATACCGCTACCGCGCCCGGTTCTCGGTGCGCAATGTCGTCAAGAAGGGCGGGGTGCTGGTCGGCTTTCATGAAAAGAAGTCGGGTTTCATTACCGACATGAAGTCATGCGAGGTCGTGCCGGCCCATGTGTCGGCGATGCTGGTGCCGCTGCGCCACTTGATCGCGTCGCTGTCCATCATGGACCAGGTGCCGCAACTGGAACTGGCGGTTGGCGATGGGCCCGGCGGCCTGGTTACCGCACTGGTCATGCGGCACATGGCGCCGCTGACAGGCGAAGACGAGTCCAAATTGCGCGAGTTCGCGGACCTGCACCAGGTGCAATGGTGGCTGCAGCCGAAAGGGCCGGACAGTGCGTGGCAGTTCTATCCGACCGACAGCCGCCTGCTATACCACCTGCCGGAGTTCGGCATCGAGATGCCGTTCAAGCCGACCGACTTTACCCAGGTCAACCACCAGGTCAACCGCACGCTGGTGGCGCGGGCCATGTCCCTGCTTGATATCCAGCCCGGCGACCGGGTGGCCGACCTGTTCTGCGGGCTGGGCAATTTCACGCTGCCGATTGCGACCCGGGCGCGGGAGGTGGTCGGCATCGAGGGGAGTGCCGCATTGACCGCCCGCGCGCTGGAAAATGCGCGGCATAACCGCCTGGCGGACAAGGTCAGCTTCAGCACCCGCAACCTGTTCGAGGTGACGGCGGAGGATATGCTGGCGCTCGGCAAGTTCGACCGCATGCTGATCGACCCGCCGCGCGACGGCGCCGCCGCCGTCTGCGAGGCGCTTGCCGCGCTGAACGAGCAGGCGCCGGAGCGCTTGCCGTCGCGCATAGTTTATGTGTCATGCAGCCCGTCGACGCTGGCAAGGGATGCTGGCATCCTGGTCGGGCGGGGTGGTTATGCGCTGAAGATGGCCGGGGTGATGAACATGTTTCCGCATACCGCGCATGTGGAATCGATCGCGGTGTTTGAGCGGGCGCCGCGGCAGTAGCAGTTGCCCGCGCAGCGACAGTTGCCGTGGCCTTTGCCGTTGCCGTGGCCTTTGCCTTTGACGTGGTTTTTGACGTGGATCCCCGTTAGACGGCGACGCGTCGCCAGGGACTGAAAC
>CAUQYP010000104.1:0-14130 GCA_963522035.1 uncultured Noviherbaspirillum sp.
AACGGGGACCCACGTCAAAAACCGCGTCAAAAGCAACGGCAACGGCAACGGCAACGGCAACGGCAACGGCAACTGTCGCTACGCGGAACGTCAACGGCAACTGCAACTGTCGCTGCGCGGGGCTAAATGCAACTGCAACCGTCGCTACGCGGAAGTGGTACTTCTGGCGCAAGCAGCATGAAAATGCTCTACGCCGGCCGTAAGCCGCCATGCCATGGCGGTTCACGAAAAACCTCGACAAGATAGTCCACGAAACTCCGTATCCTCGGCACCAGCTGCCGCTCCGACTGGTAAACCGCATAGATCGCCGTGTCGTCCTTGGCCTGGTAGTCCGCCAGCAGGTGCACCAGTTCTCCCCGGCGTATTGCAGGCAGGGCAAGATGCTCGGCCAGCCGCATGATGCCCATTCCCCCCACGCAAAGCTGGTACAGGGTTGTGCCGTCGCTGCTGTGGAACCTGCCCTGCACCGGGACCTGCTTCTGCTTGCCGTTGATCATGAACGGCCACTGGTTCAGGTGGTCCCGCGGCGGCTCCCACATCAAACAGGTATGCCGCACCAGTCCCTGCGGCGTCACCGCCGTGCCATGTTCGGCGATGTAGCGGGGCGACGCGACGACCATGCGCTGAAGGTCGCAGAGCTTGCGGCTGCGCAGCGAAGAGTCCTGCAGGCGGCCCATGCGCACGGCCACGTCGAAGTTGTCCTCGATCAGGTTCACGATCGAATCCGACAGGGAAAAATGCACGACGAGCTTCGGATATTTGGACAGGAACCCCGGCAAAGCGGGCACCAGCTGATCCATGCCGAACGCATGCGGCGCGCTGATGCGCAGGTCGCCGGTGGGCTCGTTGGAACGGATCTGCGCCTCGGTTTCCTCCAGGCTGTTGAGCAGGACATTGCAGGCACCAAGGAAACGTTCGCCTTCATTGGTGAGCCGCTGCGTGCGGGTCGAGCGCAGCAGCAGCTGCACGCCCAGCCGCCGCTCCAGGTTGGTGACCGACTGGCTGATGAAGGACTGGCTTACGCCGAACACATTCGCCGCCGCGGTGAAGCCGCCTGACTCCACCACCGCCTTGAAGACGCGCATTTCCAGCAACCGGTCGTCTTTCATAGGGGACATCCACTTAAATAAATCTTCGCGCCATTATATTTTGTTTGCCTGCGTACCCGACCGTGCCAGTGCGCGGATGGCAATGCGCTTTTCCCATAGCACCACGCCCAGGCCGCCGAGGCAGATGAGCGTTATACCGGCTGCCGTTGTCAGGTCCGGCAGCTGGCCGAACGCCAGCCAGCCCAGCGTGACGGCCGCTACAATCTGCAGGTAATTGAATGGCGCCAGCAAGGTTGCCTGTGTCCGGCTGTAGGCCATGATCTGCAGCAGGTGGCCGGCAAACCCGGTCACGCCAGTGGAGACAAGCAGCAGCCACTGCACCGCCGACAGTTCCGGCATGGTCCAGACCCATGGCAGCGCCAGCAGCAGCACGACCGCGCCGAACAGGCCGCCATAAAAGTTCGTCGTCAGCGGATGGTCATGCGCGACGCGGCGGGTGGAGATCTGGAAGAAGGCGAAGGTCACCGCCGTCAGCAGGCCGAGCGCGACGCCGAGGGCGTCGAGCTGCGAGCCTGGGCGCACCACGACCAGCACGCCGGCGAAGCCCAGCAACACGCCCAGCCAGCGATGCAGCCGGTGCGACTCGCCGAGCAGCCACGGCGCCATCGCCATCAGGAACAGCGGCGCCATGAAATTAAGGGCGGTAGCCTCGGCAAGCGGCAGGCGCTTGAGCACCGAGAAAAACAGCACGGTCGACAACACCATCAGCAGGCCGCGCAACATCTGGCGCGGCAGCGAGCGTGTCCTGAGCAAACCCCTGCCCTGCGACGGCAGCACGACGGCAGCCATCAGCAGCACATGCGTGACATAACGCACCAGCGTGACCATCAGCACCGGCAGGCCTGCCAGCACCAGCCACTTGGCGGATGCGTCCAGCGTGGAAAGGGTCCACAGGCCGGCGACGTGTAGGAGTATTCCGTTTTTATTCAATGATTTGCCGGCCCGGTGATTCGTTGATCTGCTTGTGCGCCCGTGTTCGACGCGGTGCCTTATACCAATCCCACGTCATAACGTGCCATCAAAATTCGTAGGGTGTAATAAGCGCCAGCGCATTACACCATTCGTCGCTTGCAGGCGGTGCCTGTTGATCGACCATGGTGTAATGCGCGTTGCTTATTACACCCTACGCGTCAAGGTGATGAATCGGCGCCATCGACTTCATTCGGTACGCCTTGACTTGGGAATGATATTACATGGCGCCGACAGCGTGCCGAACGCATGACAGCGGGGGGGTAGAAAAGACGTCATTATTACAGAGGCACTGCGCATTCGTCTCTACCTTGCTTGCGTGGGCCGCAGGCTCGCTGGACAACGGCGGGGATTACGCAGGCGGGCACGAGGCGGCAGCGAATCAAGCTGTCAACCGATCAGCCCGGCACGTCCGGCGCGCTGACAGTCCGGGTCAGCGGTTCACTGGGCAGATAGCTTGGACGCGCCGTGGCGGCGTCCACGAGCGCACGGAACGGGGTCGGCTCGCCGGGAGACTGCTCGCACCCTGCCGGCGGCCGGCGTCCGGCGTCCAGCGCAACGGAGTAACTGAGCTGGACCATCCGGTCCTGGTAGTCGTCGCTGCGGGTCTGCAGGTAGCCGACGCTGAATGCGCCCCGTTCGTAACGCAGGTCGGCCCGTTCAAAGCCTGGCCCCATCGTGAACCGGCCGCGCACCAGGCTGCACTGGTCGAAGGCCTGTGAATAATGCACACTGGTGGAAGCCTGGCGGTCGCGCCACTGCGGCGTAAGCGGATTGTCGTAGCGGGTGTTTTGCGCCTGGTAGCTTACTTCCAGCCGTGCCCGGGCCATGGGCATGGCGGCGAGCCTGAGCATATAGCCGGCAAGGGTGCCCAGCTCCAGCCCGGTAGCGCCTGCATGCTGCCGTACCGAACCCGCCGCCCTGGCGGTGTACACGGCAAACCCGGCTTCCGGTTGCACGCGGCTCTTGCTCCACTGCTTCTTGACGCTCGACAGCATGCCGGTCTGGACCAGCGTCTCGTCGACGCCGCCGAACGACGACGCAAACCCGCTCATGCGCAGCTGCGAGGCCGAGAGCTGCAGCCGGACATCGCGCCGCGGCGCAAAGACGCCATTGAGCACCAGTTCGGTGGAGTCGCTGCGCATGCTGTAGCTGCCGCCCATGCCCAGCCGCCGCGACACCAGCCAGCCCTTTTCCACGACCACCGCCGGCGCAAGTTCGCGGTAATCATCGAGCCGCACCCCCAGTACATTGTCGAACGAACGCTCGCTCAGGCCGATGCTGCCGGTATCCACGTCGAACAGGTCCGTCTCCGCCGCCCGTTCCTCGCCCGGCAGGGACGGCAGCTCACCCATCTCACCGCCGAGCAGCAGCCGGTCCTGCGCCGCGGTAGCGGAGGCGGCCAGCAGCAACGCGCCCGCCAGGCAGGTTCGCACCGGCCATTGCCGCCGAACGGCTGGCGTGTCATTGCTTGCGGCGGGGAGGCTGATGGGGCTTGCGGAGATCGGCATGGCGTTTGAAGCGGATTGTTCGAAGAATGCTTGCTACGGATGAGCTGGTTTGAATGGCGTGGCAGGGATAAGTTCCGCCGGAGAAATATTTTTTCGCACTGCACAGTCGTCCCGATGCGCCTGCCCGCTTCGACAGCGCATCGTTTTCCCATTGACCCACCATGGTCAGTGGCATGGCTGGCACCTGCTTCGCGCCGGCAGCCTTCACGACTCGCGCTGCGTCGCTGTTTTCAATGCGAATAATCCGGCTTCCCGCTCTCCTACAACGGCTAGGGAATCTTCCTGACTGACTGCGCCTGCCGATCTCGGTATCGTGCTCGCCAGTACAACCATTTTTAACGTTGTTTCCTCGTTTATTCTCCAGCATTCCGTGAACCTGTCCGAGATTCTTGATCTTCCACCTCGCTCGCTTGCGGTGCGAGTGGGCTGCAACCTGGCCTACTGCGTCAACGACGCGGCACTGGCACTGCTGATGGTCCAGGCGCGTCCAGGCTGCAATCAGGCGATCTTGTCGGAAAGCCTGTCTGTCGGACCACAAGAGAAAATCGCGCCTCTCCTGGATGCACATGGCAACGCCGTGCTGCAAACCGTGTTGGAACCCGGTTCAACGCTGGTGCAATACGACGCAATCGTGACGGTTCCTTATAGCGCCGACCCACCCGAGCCTGGCTGCGGTCGCGGTGGGGAAACGACACTGCTTCCGATCGAGATACTGCGATATGCCCTACCCAGCCGCTACTGCGAGTCGGACAAGCTGGGTGGCCTGGCGTCGCGGCTTTTCGGCCACTATCCCAAGGGACTGGCGACTGCGCAAGCTATTTGCGCATGGACCCACCGCAATCTTGAATACCGATATGGTTCCGGAGACGCGACCCTGTCGGCATGCGGCGCCATCCGGCGAGGGTATGGCGTATGCCGGGACTTCGCCCATGTGATGGTTGCGTTATGCCGGGCCCTCGACATGCCCACCCGCTACGTGGCCGGCTACATGCCATTGCTCGAAGCGACCGATACCGACATAGGGATCGACTTTCATGCTTATGTCGAAGTGTATATAGATCGTGCATGGCATATATTCGATCCTCGCCATAATCGACCGCATATCGGAAGAATCAAGATCGCCCATGGCATGGACGCTGTCGACGTCGCTTTTGCGACGATCTACGGCCGCGTGGCGACCGAACTGTTTCAGGTCTGGTCCTATCCTGTCGATCAGTCGACCGTGAAGGTCGGGGACCCGGTTCTGATGCCAGTACACAGCATGGCTCCCTGATCTGCCGTTGGCTCCCCATCGCTTGATATCGCCCACAGGAACGTCAGCAATGAAAAAACCTTTTACAGTAGATGACCTTTACCTTCATATCAAGGCGAGCGAAATCGATTTTGCGCCTGACGGCAAGGAGGTGGCCTGTACGTTTCGATCGGTCGATCGGTCTAAGGACGATTACTGCTTTGCCATCTGGAGCGTACCCCTAGATGGTCGGCCGCCCAGACAGCTGACCAACGGTTCGGGCGGCACGGACAATGGCCCGCAATGGTCGCCTGACGGCGCGTCCCTGGCATTTTTGTCGAATCGCTCCGGAACCATTCAAATCCACACGCTCCCTCGCAGCGGCGGCGAGGCTTCCAGTATTGGTAATTTTGTGGGTGGCGTTTCCGACTTTGTCTGGGCGCCGGACGGAAAGTCGATAGCGGTCGTCTCTGCCATCTCTGTCGATCCGGACCTTCGAGGCGCTCGGCCGACGGCCAAGCCGGCGCAAAAGACCTGCTTTCCCGAGGTCGCGTGGAAGTTGCCTTATAAGTCGAATGGCGTCGGATTCATGCTCGGCCGCGAGAACCATCTGTTCTGGCTTGACGTAGGCACTGGAAAGCACATCCAGCTCACGGACGGCGCATTCGACGTCTTCGGGATTGATGTCGCGCCTGACAGCCGGCGCATCGCCTACTCCCGCACGCGTTCGGGCCGCTTCGCGCACTGCACCGAACTATGGGTCTGCGACGCGCAGGGCGAACACCATCAGCCGCTCGTGCAGCACCTGGCGACGGTCGCGACACCGGTATGGTCGCCCGATGGTCGATGGATCGCCTTCACCGGAGCAGCAAAGGAAGGCGAAGGACAAACCACCCTCTGGCTGCATGAGATTGCAACTGGCCAGACCGCCCTTTTTAGTCATGACAACATTGAAGTCGCGGCTGGCGAGGCGCCTCACTGGACAGAGGACAGCTCCCGGATCGTGTTCTGCGAGGCGCATCGTGGTCGGCATCGACTCGTGGCCGGAAGCTTGAAGAACCGCTCGTTGGAAACGCTGGTCGCGGGAGACCGCCAGTTCGGCGCGTATGCATGCTGCGGGGACCAGCTGGTCTACAGCGTCGAAAGCCCGGCGCTTCCAAGCGAACTTTGGACTTGCGACCGGCACAATGCCGTTGAACGCCAGCTGACCGACCTGAACCCATGGTGGCGGGAGCGAACGGAAATCAACGCGGAAGTCCGTACCTTCGAGGTGCCGGATGGCCGTGGCGGCACCGAATCGATCGAAGGCTGGCTGCTCCGCAAGGCCGATGCGCAGGGCGCCGGTCCATTACTGAACGACGTGCACGGAGGACCGGCCAGCTATGCCCTGCTGGACTTCGATACCAACGTATTCTGGCAGGCCCTGTGTTCAAGAGGCTGGAGCGTGCTTGCCCTTAACACGGTGGGTTCGTCCAGTTATGGACGCGCGTTTTGCGATCGCCTCGCCGGGCATTGGGGCGAATATGATTTGCCGCAGCATCTGGCGGCGGTGACGTCCCTGCAGGAAGAACGTCTCTGTGACCACAGGATCGCCATTTCCGGGAAGTCCTACGGGGGCTTCCTGGCCGCATGGGCAACCGGCCATGGGGCGCAATTCAACGCTGCTGTGGTCATGGCGCCGGTGAGCAATATCGAGACCCACTACGGCACATCCGACGGCGGGTACTATGCCGATCCTTTTTATCTCGGAACAGCGCCCCGTCTGGATCGCGAACTGGCCCGCAAGCTTTCTCCGTTGCAGTATGTCGAACGTTCCAGAACGCCGACCTTGTTCATGCAGGGCAAGGAGGACGAACGTTGCCCGAAGTGCCAGTCAGAAGAGATGTTCGTCAGCCTGATGCGCGCCGGCGACACCCCTACCGAGCTGGTGTTGTATCCGGACGAAGATCACACGTTTCTGGGTGAAGGCAAGCCGTCGTGCAGGGCGGATGCCGCGAGCCGCATCGTGGACTGGATTACCCGACACGCCTGCAGCGAAACTGGCTGTGAAGACCAGGATTCCGTCTGATCCGGACGCGTCCGGCAGACCGCTTTTCTACGCGTGTCGCGATGGCTTCCATAACGCGTCACCATGATTGCGGCCAGGTCCATGCGGCTGTTCTGATAGTCGCATTGCGGCAGGATAAAGGACAGTCCGCAGCGTCGATGGCCAGGTGAAACTTAAAGACGCTGACCGACTCAAACTAACACCTTGTTTCCTTTTTTATTAAAATGCTTGCGCTAATAAGGACCATGCCCAACCGTACCTGGCGCTTTGAATACAAGGGCTGCCGGGTTGAAATATTCACCGGAAAAAAAGGGATGCAGTGGACCTGGGCTTTCATCGTCAATGGAACAGCGACGAAGGCGAATGAAAGTAACTGCTGCAGGACTGCGGCTATCGCGATGGAAGCTGCAAAGGCTGAAGCATGTCGTTTCATCGACAAAAAACGTTAGCTGGAGCCTGCGTAATCTTCCCGGTTTTCGCGCCGGCCTGAATGAGCGCTTCAATGTGCCCTTTTCACCGCGCCGAGTCGCCACCATGCGTGGGCGTCGCGTACGGACCAGCAAAGCGAGGCGAACGCCAGTAGCGACAGCAGCCACGACCACAGGCCATGACTGTTAAATAGCACCGCGGTCGGTCGCCGCGACCAGTCCAGCAATACAAGCATGAGCGTTGCCGCGATCAGGCCCAGGTTCATGATCATTGTGAAATGAAGCATTCGCTCGTTTTGAGGCAGTACCCTGGTGTGGTTTTCGACAAACTCATCGATGGCGTCGACGATTATCTCCACCGCCAGCAAGGTAGCGATGACGATCCCCCATGCGCCGTGCCAGGCATACCAGGCAATCGCAGCGAACAGCATCGCATAGATTGCCTCGCGTAGCGCATGCAGCCCAATTTCCCTGCGTGCTTCCACACGTGCGGGCAAGCGTTCCAGCATTTCATGATTAACCAGCGTATCGATGCCGCCAACGACGCCCTGCAGCACAAGGAGAGCGACAAGCAGCGATTCATAATCGGTCGAGTTCATGTTTCAGGATGCTGCCAGCGTTTCGAGACGTAAGCAAGAAACGATGGGCGATCTGCGTTCAGGCAGTGTCGCCTCGGCTTGCAGGCTTCATGAGCGCGCCAGCCAGCTGAAGCAGCCGGGCGACAGCATCGAGCCGCTGACCAGCAGCGCACCGTGCCGGTAAAAGGCAGAGCGAACAACATGAGCCAGGCCATGTCCCGGAACCCCACGGATGACGCCCCGGCGCGCAATTGCGCAGCAGTACTGGCGCACTGCACGGCAGGGCTCATTCGCCGCATCTGATGCGGCTGGTTTCATAAGATAACGATGCAGCAGCAGGACGCCAGTCAGACAAGTTCGGATAGCGCTGCAGGAAAATGAAGGGGCGATTGCCAGGCGCCTGGACTGCACGATTTCCTACGCGGTTTTGAGCAATCTTCCTATCACTTTAAGCTTCGAACTGCCCTTCCCTCTCGCCTATAGTGCTGGTGTGCGGAAAATATCTACGCACAGGCTTGTTTAATGCAATTCTCCGGGAGTGCAACATGAATACGGTACGAATTTCACCCGTCGAGGTGCAGGTAGGCGCAATGGTCTACCAGTTCCTTGATGCCGAAGTCGCAAATGGTTTCTTCGAAATAGCGAATGACGGCGCCGACGATGCTCTGATGCAAATCAAAAGCCTGGCTTTGCGAAGCAGGCCAGTCGATTGCGACCACGAACTGGGAAGCTTGCACGATTAGCCTCTAATGAAAACACAGTTGTAGCATGCAGCGAAAGGGAGCGCCGGCAGCTTGCTGTATCATCCCAGTCCGAAAAACGAAAGCTGCGCATGCTCATCATCACCATCAAACAGGGCAAGGAAAAAGGCCTGCTTTCCGTCGACCCATGGATCTATGTCTCCGCCGTCGAGAAGGTCGAGGGCAAGCCGCAGGAGCGCAACAGGCCGGGCGCCACGGCGACCGTGCAGACGTCCGCCCGCCAATTCCTGGCCCGTGCCGCCTATAACGCCAAATCGCAGATCGCCGCCCGCGTCTGGACCTTACGCGAGGACGAGCCGGTTGACCACGCGATGATCAAGCGGCGCGTGCAGGCCGGCGTGCGTCTGCGTACCGGTGCACTGCGCACTGCAGACCCGCAAGCGCTGGTCCAGTTGGTCGATGGTGACAAGGACGGCTTGCCGGGTCTCGTGGTGCATAGCTATGGCGGCATCGCGGGCTATCTGATTTGCCAGTTCAATGCCGCTGCCGTCGAGCGGTGGAAGGTGCCCATCGTTCAGGCGCTGCTTGGCACTACGGCGTGTCGCAACGTTTATGAACGGTGCGATCCACTGTTGCGCAGCGGCGAAGGTTTGCCTGCCATGTCGCGCGCACTGGCCGGCGACGAACCCCCGCAGCGGCTCATGGTGCGCGAAGGCAGCCGCCTGCTACCGATGGACATACGTACTGGCTTTACCTATCCGCGCTGAGCTATAGACCGATGGTCGAAGTACCGTGCCTGTTCAACTGATTAAAATCTTACAGCCGTTAAAGCGTTGGCTTTACATTGCAGCAAATAAACCGAACAGGCACGGAGGCATGCTGAGGACCGGGCAGGCAGATCCGGCGCGCCCGATTTTCGTTGCAAAGATAATCATCTCGTTTGTGTGAACGTAATGTAGTCATTTATGTCATAGAAATACATAGCACTGGTGTAGACCGTCATTGTCTTTCCCACGTATTCATCTTCCATGTCGTAGAGCAGATAAGGGACTCTGCTCCTATTTCCTGTGAGACCTGCTACCGGGTCGATCTGCGCGCCGACTGACTGCTCAAGCGGTGTTCGTTTCCTCTCTTCTAATAATAGTGGTGAAGGAAACGGTATGTCTGTCACGTTGGGCGAAGCGCGTTTATGTTCCAATCACTTGCTGGCCAAGCTCTCGGATGAACAGCTGCAAGCGCTGTGCCCGATGCTGGAACATTCCGATACGGATATCAAACAGGTGGTCCATGAGCGAAATGGCACGATTCCCTATATCTACTTCCCGAACACGGCCGCTTTTTCCAACCTGATCTTCCTGGAAGATGGGTCTGCAGTGGAGGTGGGCACCGTGGGCAATGAAGGATTTACCGCTGTTGAACTACTGGCTAATGCGAGTATGGCAACGGAGACCTGCGTATGCCAGATCAAAGGGACCAGCCTGCGTATGCAAATGAGCGACTTCCGGAATAGTATAAAAAATGCAAGCCCGTTACGTCATGTTGCCGAATGCTACCTTCAGGGCTATCTCGTGCAGCTTTCGCAGTCTGTCGCCTGCAATCGCAAGCATCCGCTGGAAGCGCGGTTTGCACGCTGGATGCTGCTCACGCATGACCGGGTCCGGGAACAGGAGTTCTACCTGACCCAGGAGTACCTCGCCGACATGCTGGGATGCCATCGCCCCAGTGTCAGCCTCGTGGCGGCAGGTTTTCAAAAGGACGGCGTGCTGCAATACACGCGTGGCCATGTGAAAATCTTGAGCCGTGCCAAACTCGAAGCCCAAGCCTGCGAATGCTATGCCATTGTTCGCCGGGAATTCAAACGTGTGCTGGGGGTCCCGTACGGCTGATACGCGGCAACCGATCCTTTAGGGACGCATGACTCGTCGAACCGTTCACCCGGCATGCCGGACTGCCCCACTCATTTGAGCTAAACTACGCACTCAAAGGAGTGAACCATGACGACGACCGCTTCCACCAGCCAACAGGCTGCTGCCCGCAAGACTACCCATGCGGCAGAGCAGAGGAACACGTCGATGCCGGCAGCAAATGCCCGCAGCTTGTTCCAGGCTATCTCCCGAAACAAACAGCTGCCGCGATTTACCCCGCTGTTCGACTTATCGGCGCCTGACCAGATCGCGATCATTCGGGACGGCATTTCACCCGATGCATTGAAGACGATGATCCAGGCAATGGCGTTGTCGCAGGAAAAGGTCTTTGCCTACCTTGCGCTGTCAGCGGCGACCATCAACAGGAAGATCAAGCGGGAAGAACGCTTGTCGCCAGACGAAAGTGCGCGCGTTTTGGGCCTTGCGTCCCTGATCGGCCAGGTCCAGGCGATGGTTGAGCGTTCAGGCGATCCGGAAAATTTCGATGCGGCCAAATGGCTTGCAGGGTGGATAGAACGCCCCCTCCCGGCACTCGGAGGAGAAAGCCCGGCGGCCTTTCTCGACACCACGACAGGCCAGCAGATGGTGGCGGATCTGTTGGCAAAAATGGAGAGCGGGGCTTACGCTTGAGCTGGCAGATCTGGCGTATCGCCACGGATACGCCGGATTACACTGCAGACGATCCCATGGGAGAAGGCGCCAGGCGCACTGGCGGACGCTGGAATCGCAAGGGCCTCTCGGTGTTGTACTGCGCTGAATCGATTGCCCTGGCGACTCTCGAAACCTTCGTCCACCTGGATTCCGGTTCCCTTCCGTTGAATCGTTACCTGGTGCGTATCGACGTACCGGAAGTCCTGTGGGACCAGGCTGCCGTGCTGCAGGCGTCGACCCTGACTGTTGGTTGGGATGCCGAACCGCCGGGCAAAGTCAGTCTCGATATCGGCGACGCCTGGTTGAATTCCCCCGGGGCGCCGCTGCTGCTGCGCGTGCCGTCGGTGATCGTGCCGCTAGAATTCAACGTGCTGGTGAATCCGCGCCATCCAGCGGCAAGCGAATTGACGTTCACCAAGGAAAGAAAGTGGACCTATGACACCCGGATGGCAAGACTGCGCAAGAAGTAGCCGCCCGCTTCAGACCGTCGGCAGCGTACCCCCATCCACCACATATTCCGCACCCTGGACGAATGCGGCGCGTGGCGACAACAGGAATGCCACCACCTCGGCTACCTCCTCGGGCCGGCCGGGACGGCCGACCGGAATGCCGCCGAGCGATTCCATCAGCGTGCCGCGTGCTGCATCTGGGCTGATGTCGCCGTGCTGCGCCAGGCGTTCGATCAGTGCCGACGCGGCCGTCGTTTCGATAAAGCCCGGTGCTACGGCATTGACCCGGACACCGTGCTGCCCGAATTCGTTGGCCAGGGATTTACTGTAATTTGCGAGCGCGGCTTTCGCGGCGGCGTAAGCCACGGTCGATTCATACAGCGGCAAGCGGCGTTGAATCGACGTGATATGAACGATGGCGCCGCTGCCTTGCGCAACCATGCCTGGCAGAAAAGCGCGGTCCATCCTCACGGCCGCCATCAGGTTGGACTGTAGGGCGGCCTCCCATACCGCATCGGTCAGCGCGAGCGCACCACCCGCCGGCGCCGATGAGCCGCCGACATTGTTGACCAGCAGATCGAGACCGCCACGCTCGCGTTCGATGAAGTCGACAACGGTCGTCACCCCCGCGGGTGTCGCAACGTCTGCCTGCAGGTAGTGCACGCCGGCCACCGGCTTGGCCGGCGCCTGGCGCGCAGTGGCGAAGACAATCGCACCGCGGTGGGCCAGCACGCGTACGATCGCTTCGCCCAAGCCTTTGGTGCCGCCGGTCACGAGCGCGCGCTTGCCATGGAATTCGGGCGCGTTCATACGCCGATCTCCAGGGCTGCGATCCTGTCGCCGCGCAATACGAAGCGGTAGGCGAGCATGGCCGGGCTGCCGGGGAAATTGCCGCTGACGCGCGCGTGCAGGCGATAGGCCAGGGCGTCGCCTTCGATCCGACGCGCTTCCACGATGGGACGGTAAAGGGCGTCGGTTTTATCCTTCCATGCCAGGATGGCGTCGATGCCGCGATATTCCTGTGCTTCGTCCTGGACGATGGCATCCGTGGTAAAGCAATTGGCCAGAGCGAGCGGGTCATTGGCATTTGCTGCCTCGAGATAAGCGGCAATTGGTAGCGGTAGTTGAATCATGGTCGTCTCCTGAAGTTGAGCAGGCAGTGTAGGACGCCAGAATCTGGATAAAAACGGGTCTGGACTACATGCCTTATGAACTTAAGGTTCATAATTGCCGAAAATGACTTCACTCGACCTGATCCGTATTTTCCTGGCCGTTGCCAAACACCGCAGCTTTTCCCTCGCCGCGCAGGAGTTGGCGATCAGTCCGACAGCCTGCAGCAAAGGAGTGCGGGTGCTCGAACGCCGTCACGGCGTGGTGCTGTTCAGGCGCACCACGCGCAGCGTGTCGCTGACGGAACCCGGCGTCAGCCTGCTCGCCATGCTCAAACCAGCCGTCGAGCAGATCGAGGAGGCGTTCACTGCACTTGCGCCATTCCGTGAACGCCCGGCAGGCCGCCTGCGCATCACTGCTCCGCGGGCACTCGGGTTGCGCGTGGCGCGGCTGTTGGTGCCGGGCATGCGCACGAATTATCCGGACGTGTCCATCGACCTGTCGCTGGACGACGGTATCATCGACCTGGTGGCAGACGGATACGATGCGGGCATCCGGCTGGGGCAGGCCATCCAGCAGGATATGGTTGCGGTGCGCCTGAGCAGGGAAATGGCCTGGTCGGTCGTCGCCTCGCCGCAGTATCTTGAACAGCATGGTGTGCCTGGCGTGCCGCAGGACTTGCTCGGCCACAAGACCATCCGTTATCGCTTCCGGCGTTCCGGCCTTCTGCATGCGTGGCGGTTCTCCGGCACGGATGGCGCTTATGAACTCGAAACCGATACCGCCCTGGTTGTGAGCGACACGGTCGCTATCGCGGAGTTTGCGCGCCAGGGGCTGGGCTGTGCCTACCTGCCGGATTTGGAGATCGAGGACGACCTCGACCAGGGCTCTCTTGTACGGGTGCTTGACGCGTTCGTTCCTAAAACGACCGGGCTGTACTTGTACTTCCCGGTCCGGACACAGGGGCAGCCCAAGATGCGGGCGCTGATCGAAGAGGCGCAGGGACTGGCGGCGCGGGGCATGTTCGATGCCGGGCTCCTCAATCGTGAAAACTAGAGTAGTTTCACGTTGACTTGCGCCGGATGCGCCACGTCCGCGCAGCGACAGTGGGCGTGGCCGTTGTACTTTCAATTGGGGTCAGACTCGATTTGTTTAATTCAAATCGAGTCTGACCCCAATTGAAAGTGACCCGGCTGCTGGACCGGCGCCCGGCTAGGTCGTCCGGCGGGCTCAGCCGAATTGCTTCGTCCGCCAGCCGGGCTTAGTTGCGAAGTCGCCTTTGACGTTAGCAACGGTTGCAAAGCGCAAGGCGCCATTGCCACGTCTGCCGGACGGGTGAAACGTCGAATCGCTCACTGCCGTGGGGGGTAGCCGGGTGTTCGTCCCGGCGGCCGACCCGCTTTTTTGCTCCGCCAAAAAAG
>CAUQYP010000105.1:0-14068 GCA_963522035.1 uncultured Noviherbaspirillum sp.
CCTGGCGACGCGTCGCCGTCTAACGGGGATCCACGTCAAAGGCAACGTCAAAAGCCACGTCAAAAGCAACCGCAACGGTCGCTGCGCGCAGCATGCGATATCGCACCTGATGCGCCGCGACTGGTATCAAGCCCCGAACACCTTTTGCATCTTGCGTGCAAGCTTTTCCTGCACCATGGGCGCAAATGCCTTCATCATCAGCCCCAGTTTGATTTCCAGCCTGGCGTCCCGTTCACCGACAACCAGCGTGCCATCGACGCCGCTGCGCTCGAAGCGCAGCACCGGGCCGTCCCACTGGCATTCCATGCCGAAGTCGGCAGCCATCTTGTCGGCGACCTGCTGCGCCGCTACCCGGGCGGCGTCCGGCGTCATGCTGTGCGGCTGGGTGATCTCGATATCCGCCATGCTCAGGCTCCCGCCCGGACAGCCGGGTTCAGCAGGTTGGGCGGCGCCTGCTGCGTCAGCGCTGCGATCAGGTTGTCGGCCGCGCAGTTGGCCATGGCCAGCCGGGTCGCGATCGACGCGCTGGCGATGTGCGGCGTCAGCACGACGTTGGAGAGCGACAGGAAATCGGAATTGAACGCCGGTTCGTTCTCATACACATCCAGCCCGGCGCCGGCAATGCGGCGCTCGCGCAGCGCGCGTATCAGCGCAGCGTCGTCGACGATGCCGCCGCGGGCGATATTGACCAGGATGGCGCTCGGCTTCATCAGCGCGATCTCGGCCTCGCCTATCGTGTGATGCAGCGCCGGGCTGTAGGGCATCACCAGCACGATATGGTCGGCCTGCCGCAGCAGTTCCTCGCGGCCGACATAGCGCGCGTTGTTGGCGCCGGCTTCCAGCTCGGGCGCGAGGCGCGAGCGGTTGTGATAGATCACCTGCATGCCGAAACCGGTCGAGCGCCTGGCAATCGCCTGCCCGATGCGGCCCATGCCGAGGATGCCCAGCGTCGCGCCGTGCAGGTCGGCGCCGACGAAGCTGTCGTAGCGCCACTTCTGCCATTGCCCGGCGCGCAGCCAGTGCTCCGACTCGGTGATGCGGCGCGCGGCCGCCATCAGCAGCGCCCAGCCGAAATCGGCAGTGGTTTCATTGAGCACGTCGGGCGTGTTGGTGACCATGACGCCGGCACGGGTGGCGGCGTCGATGTCGATATTATTATAGCCAACCGCCATGTTGGCGACCGCTTTCAGGCCGGGGCATGCGGCGAGCAGTTGCGGGTCGACCCGCTCGCTCATGGTTGCGAACAAGCCGACCTTGTCCTTGAGGCGGTCCTGCAGCTGCGTCGGACTGAAGATGTCGTCGTCGGGATTGTCCTCGACATCGAAGTGCTGGCGCAGGCGTTCGAGCACTTCGGGAAAGATGGCGCGGGCCACCAGGATGCTGGGCTTCATGTCAGAGGTCTTTCAGCGAAAGAAGAGGAAGGTCATCAAAATAAACAGGGGAACCAGGATAACGCCTGACCAGGCCATGTAGCCAAAGAAGGAAGGCATGCGGATGCCGCGCTCCTCGGCGATGGCCTTGACCATCATGTTCGGCGCATTGCCGATGTAGCTGTTCGCGCCCATGAACACCGCGCCGCACGAGATCGCGGCCAGGGTCGACGCCAGCGTCGTCATCAGTTGCTGCGCATCGCCGCCGGCAGTGTTGAAGAACACCAGGTAGGTCGGCGCATTGTCGAGGAAGGACGAGAGGATGCCGGTAGCCCAGAAGTACATGGCGTCGATGGGCTGGCCGGACGGACCGGTCACTGCCCGCACCACTGCACCGAACGCACCTGCCTCGCCGGCCCGCAGCATTGCAATGACCGGGATGATGGTCAGGAAAATGCCGGCGAACAGCTTGCCGACTTCGGCGATCGGCCCCCATGAAAAGTCATTGCCGGCGCGCGCGGAGGCTGGCGTGATTTTCAGCGACAGCCCGATCACCACCAGCAGCAGTACGTCGCGCAACAGGTTCTGCAATTCAACCGGGGTGCCCATCACGCTGAACTCGATGCCAGGCTTCCAGAAGCCGCTCATCAGCACCAGGCCGACGACAACCGCCAGAAGCAGGAAGTTGACCTTGCCCTCGAACCAGATCCGGCTGTCCGGCGTCGGGTCGACCGGCATGATCTCCTCGCGCCGGTGATAGTAGTAGCTGTCGAGCGCGTAGAAAATCAGCAGCAGCGCCGTGCACAGGAACAGGGTTTCGGGAAAAATATGTTGCACGGTCCAGAAAAAGTCGACGCCCTTCAGGAAGCCCAGGAATAGCGGCGGGTCGCCCAGCGGCGTCAGCGAACCGCCCGCATTGGCGACCAGGAAAATGAAGAAGACCACGATGTGCGCGGCGTGTTTGCGGTTGTCGTTGGCGCGGATGATCGGCCGTATCATCAGCATGGCCGCGCCGGTCGTGCCCATGAAGCTGGCCAGCAGCGTGCCGATGGCGAGGATGGTGGTGTTGAGCGCCGGCGTGCCATGCAAATTGCCGCGCACGCAGATGCCGCCGGCCACCACGAACAGCGCCGTAATCAGGATGATGAAGGGGATGAACTCGGCCAGGAAGGCATGCACCGCGCCGCTGGCCGCAACCGGCACGCCGAAGAACAATGCGCACGGGACCAGGAAGGCCAGGCTCCAGGCGGCAGCGATCTTGCCGTAATGGTGATGCCAGAACAGCGGCGTCAGCAGCGGGCACAATGCAATCGACAGCAGCAGTCCGGCGAACGGTATTCCCCACCAGGCCGACAGGCCTTCGCCCCTCAATTCCGCGGCCGCGGCGATGCCCGGCACGAGGACGGCGGCGAGCGCGACGCCGGCCAGTATTTTTTTCTGCAATCCCGTCTCCCTGTCTGTGAAAAGCGCCGCCATTCTATCGTGGAAATCCGCCGCGACCGCGGTCTGCCGGGCCGCGAAGCGGAAATCCCGGGTAGGCCGGAGCGCATTTGCTTATGCCTATTTCGTCTAACCCTGGTTTGTGATAAAGGCGTATTTGTCTTAAAATACAAGGCTTTTTCACGGTCATGTCCGGTTGCGCAGCAGTTCCCGCCACCGCCCACGCATGTCCAGCATGCCCCGATTTTTTACAGATAGGACTGTTATGACCCACGTTGTGACCGAATCCTGCATCCGCTGCCGTTACACGGACTGCGTCGATGTATGCCCGGTAGATTGCTTCCGCGAAGGCCCGAATTTCCTGGCAATCGACCCGGATGAATGCATCGATTGCGCCGTTTGCGTCGCCGAATGCCCGGTCAATGCGATCTACGCCGAGGAAGATGTCCCGGCGGACCAGCAGCAATTCATCAAGCTGAATATCGACCTGGCGCGCAAGTGGCCGTCTATCACCAAGACCAAGGCGGCGTTGCCCGAAGCTGAAGAATTCAAGGACGTCGCGGACAAGCTGAAGTACCTGGAGCACTAATCTGCCCCACGCAAGTTGCATTGCCAGTCGGCCGGGCGCTTCGCCGCCCGACAGCCGGCAGCCACCCCGCTACTTGCCGCTACGCTACTTACCTACCCAAGAAACAGGAATCTGATTTCAAATGGAAAACACCGCTGCCCCAACTATCCCCGGGCCCGTTGCCGCGCAGGGCGGACCGCGCGAGCCCATCGTTGCCGATGCCGTCATCATCGGCGCTGGTCCGGTTGGCCTGTTCCAGGTATTCGAACTCGGACTTCTTGAAATCAAGGCGCACGTGATCGATTCGCTGGGCGAAGTCGGTGGACAATGTGTCGAGCTCTATCCGGACAAGCCGATTTACGACATACCGGCCGTGCCGGTGTGCACCGGCCAGGAATTGACCGACAACCTGCTCAAGCAGATCGAGCCGTTCGATCCGACCTTCCACCTGGGCCAGGAAGTCACGCTGGTCGAACGCCGCGACGACCATCGTTTCAACCTCGAAACCACGGCCGGCACCCGCTTCATCACCAAGACCATCTTCATTGCAGCCGGCGTCGGCTCGTTCCAGCCCCGTACGCTGAAAGTGGACGGCATCGAGCAGTTCGAGGGTTCCCAGCTGTTCTACCGCGTCAAGGATCCTGCCCGCTTCGCCGGCAAGAACCTGGTGATCTGCGGCGGCGGCGACTCCGCACTGGACTGGGCGCTGAACCTGGCCGGCACTGCCGAGTCGGTGGTTCTGCTGCATCGTCGCGATGAGTTCCGTGCAGCACCGGCGTCAGTCGCCAAGATGAAGGACATGTGTGACAAGTACGAGATGCAGTTGCTGATTGGCCAGGTCACCGGCTACGAAAGCGAAGGCACGACGCTGTCGGGCATCAAGGTGACCGGTGCCGACGGCGTAACCCGCCGCTTGCCGCTCGACCACCTGCTGGTCTTTTTCGGTCTCTCCCCCAAGCTCGGCCCGATTGCCGAATGGGGCCTGGATATCGAGCGCAAGCAGTTGAAGGTGGGCACCGAGCGCTTTGAAACCAACGTGCCCGGTATTTTCGCGGTAGGCGACATCAATACCTATCCGGGAAAGAAAAAACTGATCCTGTCGGGCTTCCACGAGGCAGCGCTCGCGGCGTTTGCCGCGGCGCCTTACATCTTCCCGGACAAGAAAATCCACATGCAGTACACCACGACGTCACCGAAACTTCACAAGATTCTTGGTGTTGAAACCCCGGTCTTCGACTGAACCGCTCTCAGGACAGGTATTGCCCACACACCTTTTGCATCGTTGCAAGAGGTGTTTCTTTTTTGAGACGCCGAAAATAGCGAGTTTGCAGTTACTCAACCTTGCGTTGATAAATCGGGCTAGCTTACCGATATTGACATTGGTGTTGTTAATCGCACACGTGCATGGTGTGAAAAATTTGCGAACGGACGTGCGGCAACGAACCTAAGAAAACCAGGAATGTTCGTTAGGATTCACTGAAGAAAGTGAAAACCGCTGACGTATTTGTTGCATTGGTTACCAATTTCCTGTTGTAAACGGCAAACCAATGCGACATGACAGCCGAGAGAAAACTATTTCATGTCCGCGACATTTTTTCGTTATGATGCAATCAGGAATTTACCCTAGGAAATTCCTGTCTCGCGGCACCCGAAAGGAACACCATGCTTTACCAATTCCATGAAATAAACCGCACCTTGCTGAATCCCCTGGTGCAATGGGCCGACGCTTCGTCCAAGCTGTTCAGCAATCCGGTGTCCCCGTTCGCGCATACACCATTCGCCCAGCGCATCGCCGCAGGCTATGAACTGATGTATCGCCTCGGCAAGGATTACGAAAAACCGCCTTTCGGAATCGCCACCACGACCGTCGATGGAAAAACCGTCCCCCTGGTTGAGCAGGTCGCCGTGGAAAAGCCGTTTTGCCGCCTGCTGCATTTCAAAAAAGATTTTGCGGCCGGCCAGGACGTCGCCCAGCCCACCGTGCTGCTGGTGGCGCCCCTGTCCGGGCACCATTCGACCCTGCTGCGCGAAACTGTGCGCGAGCTGGTCAAGGAACATGATGTCTACATCACCGACTGGACCGATGCCCGCATGGTGCCGATGTCCGAAGGTCCGTTCCACCTGCATGACTATATTTACTACGTGCAGGAATTTATCCGCACGCTCGGGCCTGAAGTCCACGTGATCTCCGTGTGCCAGCCGACCGTGCCGGTGCTCGCCGCGATTTCACTGATGGCCAGCGCCAATGAGCCGGTCATGCCCAAGACCATGACCATGATGGGCGGCCCGATCGACCCGCGCCGTTCGCCGACACAGGTGAATGACCTGGCGACCGAGAAGCCGTTTTCGTGGTTCGAGAACAATGTGATCTACTCGGTGCCGCCGACCTATCCGGCTTTTGGCCGCAAGGTCTACCCGGGCTTCCTGCAGCATGCCGGCTTCGTTGCGATGAACCCGCAGCGGCATGCCCAAAGCCACTGGGACTTCTACATGCACCTGCGCACCGGCGACAACGAGTCGGCCGAGGAGCATCGCAAGTTCTACGATGAATACAACGCCGTGCTGGACATGCCTGCCGAGTATTACCTCGAGACCATCAAGACGGTGTTCCAGGACCACAGCCTGCCCAGGGGCATCTGGGAAGTCGAAGGCAAGCTGGTGCGGCCGCAGGACATCAAGACCGTCGCGCTGTTCACGATCGAAGGCGAGCTGGACGATATTTCCGGTTCGGGCCAGACCGAAGCCGCGCACGACTTGTGCAGCAGCATTCCTGCCGACATGAAGCAGCACTACGTGGCGCCCAAGTGCGGCCACTACGGCATTTTCTCCGGCCGTCGCTGGCGTGAAATGGTGGCGCCGAAGATCGCCACCTTTATCCGCGCCCATGCCTGAGCGCTGAGCGCTCCCGGCAGGACCCGAAAGCCGCCCGTCGAAAGACCGGCGGCTTTTTTGTTTGTGGCAGCCGATATTGTCCGGGATAATGGCGCCATGCCTGAAACCGAACTCTCCCGCGGCCCGAACCCGGCCGTCGCCGACCGCCTTGAAAACCTGCTTCCCCAGACCCAGTGCACGAAGTGCGGCTATCCGGACTGCCGCGCCTACGCCGAAGCCATGGCAGCGGGTGACGCCGCCATCAACCAGTGCCCTCCCGGCGGCATCGAAGGCATACGCCGGCTGGCGCAGGCGCTGGGCAAGCTGGTTATGCCGCTCAACCCGCAGCATGGCGCGGAGCGGCCGCGCCCGGTCGCCTTCATCGACGAGTCGATCTGCATCGGCTGCACGCTGTGCATACAGGCTTGCCCGGTCGATGCGATCGTCGGCGCCGCCAAGCAGATGCACACCGTCGTGCCGGATCTCTGCACCGGCTGCGATTTATGCGTGGCGCCCTGCCCGGTAGACTGCATTGCGATGGTGGAGGTGACGGCGGGCCGAACCGGGTGGGATGCCTGGTCGCAGCAGCAGGCCGACGGCGCGCGCGCCCGTCACGCCGCGCGGCGCCTGCGGCTCTTGCGCGAGCGCGAGGAAAACGATGCGCGCCTGGCAGCCAAGGCAGCCGCCAAGCTCAGGGAAGTGGACGCCCAGTCACCCCAGACGCCAGATGAACGCGCCGAGCAGCAGCGCAAGAAAGCCATCATTGCCGCTGCCATCGAGCGCGCAAGGGTAAAGAAGGAAGAAATGGCTGCGCGGAGCAAGGCATGAACCGGGAAAAGCGCGATGAAATTTTCCGGCGCTTCCAGCAGGCCAATCCGCACCCGACCACCGAACTCGAGTACACCACGCCGTTCGAATTGCTGATTGCCGTGATCCTGTCGGCGCAGGCGACCGATGTGTCGGTCAACAAGGCCATGCGCAAGCTGTTCCCGGTGGCGAATACGCCGGCGCAGATCCATGCGCTGGGCGTCGACGGCCTGATCCCCTACATCCAGACCATCGGCCTGTACCGCAACAAGGCGAAAAACGTGGTCGAGACCTGCCGGATGCTGGTCGAGCTGCATGGCGGCGAAGTGCCACGCGACCGGGCCGCGCTGGAAGCCTTGGCGGGCGTGGGTCGCAAGACCGCCAATGTCATCCTCAACACGGCCTTCGGCGAGGTTGCAATCGCGGTGGACACCCATATCTTCAGGGTGTCCAACCGCACCGGCATCGCTCCCGGCAAGAATGTCGAGGAAGTTGAAAAGAAGCTGATGAAGTTTATTTCGCCGGTATTTCGCATGGACGCGCACCACTGGCTGATCCTGCATGGCCGCTACACCTGCATTGCACGCAGCCCCCAGTGCTGGAACTGCATGATCGCCGACCTTTGCGAGTACCGGCTGAAAACCCCGCGGCCCGACAAGGCGGTCTGAAGCATCCAGGCAGCCTACCCGCCAACCCGACATCGACAGGCATCGAGCACGACCATGTTCAACCCATCACAGCACGATGTGCGGCGCTTCTTTTGCGAGGCATACCGCAAGGAACGCAGCCATGAAATCCTGACGCCGCTGGAAGCGGTGGCCCGCGACTGGATCGTCCAGCATCCGGAATATGCCGATCATCTCGGTGACCTGGAACAGGCGCTGGCCGCCGACTTCAGCGTCGAGGGCGGTCAGCCCAACCCTTTTCTCCACCTGTCCATGCACCTGTCGATCGCCGAGCAGGTGTCGATCGACCAGCCGCCCGGCATCCGTGCAGCCGCGCAGGCGCTGGCACAGCGGCTCGGCTCCGAGCACGACGCACATCACCAAGTAATGGAATGCCTGGGCGAGATGATCTGGAATTCCCAGCGCAACGGCGCGCCGCCGGATGGCCCCGCCTACCTCGACTGCGTGCGCCGCCGCGCCGGACAATAACGACAACTGCGCGCACAAAAAAGCCACCTCGCGGTGGCTTTGCGTTCACGGATATTCGTAGGGTGTAATAAGCGTCAGCGCATTACACCATTTGCCGCTAACAGGTAATGCCTGCTCATCGACCGTGGTGTAATGCGCTTTGCTTATTACACCCTACGAACCTCGCTGAGGGGATCGTAGCCATCGAATTAATTCGGCACCTCGTGACTCGGGATTCGTACTAGCGGCGCAGCACCAGCGAGCCAGGCAGGCTGCTCAGGTAAGCGGCAATATTCGTAATATCCTGGCGCGACAGCTGCTTGGCTTGCGCAGCCATGATCGCGTTGCCCCGGCCATTGGCGCCGTCCGCGCCGCGCTGGTAGGCCACCAGCGTGTGCGCGAGGTAATCGGCATGCTGTCCAGCCAGCTTCGGATAGCTCGGGTCGATCGGGCTGTTGTAATCCTTGCCATGGCATGAGGCGCAGTTGTATTTTTCAGCGGCGGCCTTGCCGGCGTTGATGTCGCCGGCAGCCTGTGCCGACAGGGACAGGCATGACAGGGCCAGCAGGGAGGATGCGGTAAGGAATTTCATGAAGGCTCCGGTCACTTCTGCTGCGCGTAATAGGCAGCAACGTCGGCGATGTCCTGGTCGGACAAGGCTGCTGCAATGCCACGCATGGACGGGTGCTTGCGCTCGCCCTTCTTGTACGCATTCAGCGCGTTTTCGATGTACTTGGCGGACTGGCCACCCAGCATGGGCACCTGGTAGACCTCGGGGAAGGACGTCCTGTAGCCAGGAATGCCGTGGCAGCCGATACAGTTTTCAACCTTGTTTGCTGCCGTCTTCGTATTGCCTGTCTGGTCCGCGGCTGCGGCAAACTGGGCAATACCCGCAAGCGCGAGAAATGCGAATAAGTTTTTCATGGTAGCTGGGTAGTTAATGCGAAACTGGCCGGCGCTGGAGCGAGTCCTGGCTTCGACGCACCGAGATGGCGACCAAATGTTGCCTGTCCTGCCAAAACCGCTCGATTCTACCCGAAGAGTATCAAAGCGTCCACGTTGTATCGCCTCGGGCAGCGTCCGGGCAAGGCGCATCGCGCTCTTTTATAATGCATGCCATAAAACCCATAACGGAGACCATGCAATGCAGCCAGCAACAGGGCAGCGCTCTGCCGCCGCAGCCTTCGACACGGCAAGCCTGCACATCGTGACCCGGCCGCTCGCAAGGCGCCAGCGCAGCCGGGCGGCCGCATGAGCATCGGACCTGCTGACGCGCCTCCCTCTTCCTTGCCGGACAGTGCAACGCTGCAGGCCAGCCGCAGCTGGGCCATGGTTGCGGTGGGGGCGCTGGTGATCATGGTCGTGGTCGTGTTCGCGCGCCTTTCCTACGGCTTCATCCTGCCCTTCATGCGCAGCGCGCTCGGGCTCAGCTACCAGCAGGCAGGCACGCTGGGCACCGCCAGCGCGCTGGGCTACCTGCTGCTGATCATGGTGGCCGGCATGTTCGCGTCGCGCTGGGGTGGCCGGCTGGCCGTGCTGTCGGGCGTCACCATGACCATGATTGGATTCAGCGGCCTGGCGCTGGCGTCGGACTACCGGGTGCTGGTGGGCCTGATGGCGCTGCTGGGCTTCGGCACCGCCTTTGCCTACACGCCGGTCATCTCCCTGCTGGCGGCCTGGTTCCCGGAGCGGCGCGGCGCCGTGATCGGCATCGCCAATAGCGGTGTCGGCGTGGGCCTGCTGGTGTCCGGCGCGCTGGTGCCCGTACTGAATGCGGCCTATGCCGAAAGCGGATGGCGCATTGCATGGGCGCTGTTTGCGCTGACCGCGCTGGCAGCGCTGCTTGCCGGCTTTTTCCTGTTGCGCAATCCAGCGAGCGCCGGGCCGACCGGCTCGCGCAAGATCGACAAGGGCAAGGTTTTCCGCAACAGCCATGTGATCACGGTCGGCCTGTTGTACGGCATCGTCGGCATTACCTACATCGTGCAGGCAATCTTCATGTACAGCTTCGCGCTGGAGTCGGGCGTGCCGGCGCTGACCGCCGGCCGGCTGGCGGCGGCAAGCGGCGTCCTGTCGATTTTTTCCAGTCCCTGCTGGGGCTGGCTGTCCGACCGCACCAGTCGCGCGCTGGTCCTGCGCATCTGCGTCAGCATGACACTGGCCGGCATCCTGATCCCGGTCGTCTCGCCGACGCTGGGCGGCTTTGCCGCGCATTTCCTGATCGTCGGCATCACGCTCTCGGGCATGTTCGGCGCCATCCTTGCGGCATCGACGGAAACGGTCGGGCCGCATGAAGCGCCGCTGGCTGTCAGTTTCGTCACGCTGTTCTATGCGGTCGGCCAGTTTGCCGGCCCGGCCGCCGCCGGCCTGCTGATCGAGCACGCGGGAGGCTTTCGCACCGCGTTCGCCGCCTGCTGCCTGGTGCTCGCGGCCGGCGTGCTGCTGACGATGCGGATGGGCCACAGGCACGGCTGAGCAACATGTGCCCGATCAACATGCAGCCGGGATCTTTCAGCCCGCCATCCGATCAAAAATGCAAAGCCCCCGCCGCTGGCCAGCCGCCGCGGCAACAATGTAAAGGACGGCGTCATGGCAATCAGCACCGCGCAACTGGAACAAATGAACGACAGGCTGCAGGCCCTGAAACTAAGCCTGGCACGGCATGAGCAGTCGCCCGATAGCCCGATCGACCCCAATGGCCAACTGGCGCAGATGGCGCTGGCCTGCGAGTTTCCCCTGCCCTCGCCCCTGACCGGACGTTCGCTGGCGGAGGAAGTCGAACGGAAGATCGCCAACGTCGGCGTGCTGATGGAGCGCGCGCGCCAGCACGAATCGCTGCCCCCGGAAATGCAGGTCGCGGCCGACCAGGAAAATACGATGATGGTGGACGACTACAAGGACAGCAACGTGGTCGACAAGGACCAGGCGTAGGCGCCGCAGCCCGTTTGGTCGGATACCCGCAAGGAATTTCTCGCTTATACTCGTGGCACTCTTTTTTACATGACCACGAGGCATCATGCGACCAGACAATCGCTTCACAGGCTCCGAGCAATACGTTGCCACCGACGACCTGAAACTTGCCGTCAACGCGGCAATGACACTGCAGCGCCCGCTGCTGATCAAGGGCGAGCCAGGCACCGGCAAGACCATGCTGGCCGAGGAAGTCGCGGCCGCGCTGAACATGCCGCTGATGCAGTGGCACATCAAGTCCACCACCAAGGCGCAGCAGGGCCTGTACGAGTACGACGCGGTGTCCCGCCTGCGCGACTCGCAGCTGGGCGACGAGCGCGTCAAGGACATCCACAACTACATCGTCAAGGGCGTGCTGTGGCAGGCCTTCACCGCCGACGAGCGCGTGGTGCTGCTGATCGACGAGATCGACAAGGCCGACATCGAGTTTCCGAACGACCTGCTGCGCGAACTCGACCGCATGGAATTCTATGTCTACGAGACCCGCGAGATGGTCAAGGCCAGGCATCGGCCGCTGGTCATCATCACGTCCAACAATGAAAAGGAATTGCCGGACGCCTTCCTGCGCCGCTGTTTCTTCCATTACATCAAGTTCCCGGACAAGGACACGATGGCGCAGATCGTCGAGGTCCACTTTCCCGACCTGAAGAAGGAACTGCTGGCCAAGGCGCTCGAGACCTTCTATGAAGTGCGCGAGGTGAACGGCCTGAAGAAAAAGCCTTCCACGTCCGAGCTGCTGGACTGGCTCAAGCTGCTGCTGGCCGAAGACATCCCGCCGGAAGCGTTGCGCACCAAGGACCCGAAGAGCGCCGTGCCGCCGCTGCATGGCGCGTTGCTGAAGAACGAGCAGGACGTGCACCTGTTCGAGCGCCTGGTCTTCATGTCGCGCAATAACCGGTAACAGCAAGATGGCCTTCATCGAACCGGTGACGCTGACTGGCCGCCATGCGCAGCTCG
Source organism: uncultured Noviherbaspirillum sp. (assembly GCA_963522035.1). Taxonomy (GTDB): domain Bacteria; phylum Pseudomonadota; class Gammaproteobacteria; order Burkholderiales; family Burkholderiaceae_D; genus Noviherbaspirillum_A. The sequence continues at coordinate 12,117 of CAUQYP010000105.1, forward strand.
AGCCGCTGGCGGCCGGCCATCACGATGCGCTGGTCGACGCCGCATCGGACGGCGAACTGTGGAAGCTCTGGTACACGTCGGTGCCGTCGCCGGAGACGATGCGCAGCTGGCTCGAAGCCGCGCTGTCCATGCGCGCGCACGACGAGCTGGCCTTTGTCATACGCGACCTGCGCGATGGCAGCATCGTCGGCAGCACCCGTTACTTCCGGGTCGACGCGGCCAGCCGCCGGCTCGAGATAGGCCATACCTGGTATGCCCGGCGAGCGCAGCGCACCGGCATCAACACCGAGGCCAAGCTGCTGTTGCTGGGCCATGCGTTCGACGCGCTGAACTGCATCGCGGTGGAGTTTCGCACGCACTGGATGAACCACCAGTCGCGCGCGGCGATTGCGCGGCTGGGCGCGAAGCAGGACGGCGTCCTGCGCAATCACCAGCGCATGCCCGACGGCACCCTGCGCGACACGGTCGTGTTCTCGATCATCGACGCGGAATGGCCGACCGTGAAGCGCCATTTGCAGTACAAACTCGAACGGTAAAACAGTATGCTGATCGATTTCTTTTTTACGCTCAAAGACGCCAAGATCCCGGTCTCCATCAAGGAGTACCTGATCCTGATGGAAGCCATGCAGAAGCAGGTGATCGCCCCTTCGCTCGACGAGTTTTACTACCTGTCGCGGATGACGCTGGTAAAGGACGAAGCGCACTACGACAAGTTCGACAAGGCGTTCGGCCTCTATTTCAAGGGCATCGACACGATTTTCGAGAAGCACCCGGAAATTCCGCTGGACTGGCTGATGAAGCGCATCGAGCGCGAGCTGACCGACGAACAGCGCGCCGCCATCGAGAAGTTCGGCTACGACAAGCTGATGGACCGCCTGAAGGAGTTGCTTGCCGAGCAGAAGGAGAAGCACGAAGGCGGCAACAAGTGGATAGGCACCGGTGGCACCTCGCCGTTCGGCAACGGCGGCGAGAACCCGGAAGGCATACGCATAGGCGGCGAAGGCGGCAAGCGCAGTGCGGTCAAGGTCTGGGAGTCGCGCGCCTATCGCGACTACGACAGCGAGCGCGAACTTGGCACCCGCAACATCAAGGTGGCCTTGCGCCGGCTGCGCAAGTTCGCGCGCGAAGGCGCCGAGGATGAACTGGCGCTGGACGACACCATCCGCGCCACCGCCAACAACGCCGGCTACCTCGACATCAAGATGCAGCCGGAGCGCAAGAACAACATCAAGGTGCTGATGCTGCTGGACGTGGGCGGCACGATGGACGATCACATCGCCCGCACCGAGGAACTGTTCTCGGCCTCGAAGACCGAGTTCAAGAACATGGAGTTCTACTACTTCCACAATTGCGTCTACGACTACCTGTGGAAGAACAACCGGCGCCGGCATGCCGAGCGTTTTCCGACATGGGACATCCTGCGCAAGTACACGCCGGACACCAAGCTGATCTTCGTTGGCGATGCCACGATGAGTCCGTACGAGATATTGCAGCCGGGTGGCTCGGTCGAGTACAACAACGAGGAAGCCGGGGCCGAATGGCTGCAGCGCTTCACCCGCCAGTTTCCGAAGTTTGTGTGGCTTAATCCGGAGCCGGAAGGCTTGTGGCAGTACCGGCAGTCGATTGCGGTGATCAAGCAGATCATGAACAACCGGATGTTCCCGTTGACAATCGAAGGGTTGGAGCGCGGGATGCGGTTGCTGAGCAAGTAGCTCCTGTCGCGACTGGTGCCGGTGTGATGCCGTTGCCCGCGCAGCGACTGCTGCAGTTGCTTGTAGCCGCGCGCAGCGACAGTTGCCGTTGTTTTTGACGTTCCGCGCAGCGACAGTTGCCGGTGCCGTTGCCGTTCCGCGCAGCGACAGTTGCAGTTGCAGTTGCAGTTGCAGTTGCAGTTGCAGTTGCTTTTGACGCTGCTTTTGACGTGGGTCCCCGTTGATGACGCCACGTCGCTG
>CAUQYP010000106.1:0-13944 GCA_963522035.1 uncultured Noviherbaspirillum sp.
CAGCAGGCCCGCCGTGTACGGGTGCCGCGGCCGGCGCACGATGTCGGCGACCGCGCCTTCCTCGACGATGCGCCCGCCGTACATTACCGCGACCCGGTCCGCCACTTCCACCGCCGCGCCAATGTCGTGCGTGACGAAGATCAGCGACATGCCGGTTTCGCGCTGCAGCTCGCGCAGCAGCAGCAGGATCTGGATCTGCACCGTGGCGTCCAGCGCGGTGGTCGGTTCGTCGGCCAGCAGCAGCCTGGGCTTGCAAGCCAGCGCCAGCGCAATCATCGCGCGCTGGCGCATGCCGCCCGACAGTTCGTGCGGGTAGGCGTCGAGGCGCCGCCGCGCCTGCGGGATCTGCACCCGTTCCAGCATGCGCAGCGCTTCCGCCTGCGCCGCACGGCGGTCGCTGCCTTCGTGTACGCGGATGCATTCGCCAATCTGCTGGCCGATGGTGTAGACCGGGTCGAACGCCAGCCCGGGTTCCTGGAACACCATGGAAACGACCTTGCCGCGGTAGGCATCCAGTTCCCTGGGCTTGAGCGACAGCACGTCCTGCCCGGCCACCCGGATGCTGCCGCTGATGCGGGTCGTGCCTGCCGGATGCAGCCGCAGCAGGGTGCGCAGGGTCACGCTCTTGCCGGAGCCTGATTCGCCCAGCAGGCCCAGCACCTGGCCCGGCATCAGGTCGAGGTCGATATTGCTGAGGGCCTGGGCGCGCCGCGCGCCGTGGAAGGACACGCTCAGGTCGCGCAGCGACAGCAGGGGTTCGCTCATGCCGCCACCCCGGCGCGTGCCCGGCTGTGGCCCGACAGCGTGTCGTTCATGTGGCAGGCTACCTGGTGCGCCGTGTCCGGGCCGGCCTGCATCAGCGCTGGCTCGCGGCCGGCGCAGACGGCTTCGGCCGCCGGGCAGCGGTCGCGGAAGCGGCAGCCCGGCGGCGGGTTGATCGGGTTGGGCGGGTCGCCGGACAGCGGCGAGCGTTCGGTGCGGCGCTCCGGGTCCATGGACGGCACGGCCGACAGCAGCGCGCGGGTGTACGGGTGTGCGGCATTGCCGTAGATCCGGTCGACCGGCCCGATTTCCACCACCTTGCCGAGGTACATCACCATCACGTCGTCGCTCAGGTAATGGACCACGTGCAGGTCGTGCGAGATGAACAGGTAGGTCAGCGCGTGTTCCGCTTTCAATTCCTGCAGCAGGTTCAGCACCTGTGCCTGCACCGACTTGTCGAGCGCGGCGACGGCTTCGTCGAGGATCAACAGGCGCGGTTCGAAGGCCAGCGCACGCGCAATGTTCACCCGCTGGCGCTGGCCGCCGGAAAGCTCATGCGGATAGCGGCCGCCGAACTGGCCGGGCTCCAGCCCGACCCGCGCCAGCAGCGCTCGGGCACGCGCGTCGGCGTCGGCGACGCCATGCGCGCGCGGGCCGAACGCAATCGTGTCGACGATGGTGAGGCGCGGGTTGAGCGAGGCGAACGAATCCTGGAACACCATTTGCAGCTGGCGGCGAAAGGCCTTCAGCGCCAGCCCGCCAAACTCGCCGACGCCGTCGCCGTCGAAGATCATCGCGCCGCTGTCTGGCTCGACCAGCCTGGCGATCAGCCGCGCGGTGGTCGACTTGCCGCAGCCGGACTCGCCGACGATGCCCAGGGTCTTGCCCTTGGCGACCGCGAAGCTGACGCCGTCGACCGCGTGGACGAATTTCTTTTCCCGGGCGAGCGGGCTGCCGCGCACCGGGAAGTGTTTTTTCAGGTCGCGCACCGCCAGCAGCGGCTGCGCCGGACCGCCGCGGTCGTCGCTGCGCTGCACGGGCACGGGCAGGGAGGTCATGGTCATTTGCGGATATCCATCGCCGAACGCAGTCCGTCGGCAAGCAGGTTGAAGGCGATCGAGGTCACGAAGATCAGCATGCCGGGCATGGCCGCCACCAGCGGGTTGCTGTAGATGGCCGAGCGCAGCGTATTGAGCATCAGGCCCCATTCCGGCTCCGGCGGCTTGACGCCCAGGCCGAGGAAGGACAGGCCCGAGCCGAGGATCATGCAGACGCTTAGCAGGCCGGTCGAATACACGAACACCGGCCCCAGCACATTGCCCAGCACGTGCACGCGGATGATGGCGAACGCGCTGGCGCCGCTCATGCGCGCCGCTTCGATGTAGTCGAGCCGGCGCACCTGCGTCGTCACGCTCTCCGCCACCCGCACCACCTGCGGCACGAACACCAGGGTCAGCGCGATCAGGCTGTTGCTCATGCCCGGCCCGAGCGCGCCGGCGACGGCGACGGCCAGCAGTACGGAAGGGAAGGCATAGAACACATCCAGCGTGCGCATGACCAGCATGTTCACGCGTCCGCCGACATAGCCGGCGGCGACGCCGACCGTGGTGCCGATCAGGAAAGCGGCCAGCACCGGCACGATGCCCATCAGCAGCGAAAGCCGGCCGCCGTACATCAGGCGGGTCAGCATGTCGCGCCCGAGCTCGTCGGCGCCGAGCGGGTAGCCGGGGCTGCCGACATGCAGCAGCCGGCGCAGCATGCTGGCCTTGTACGGGTCGGCCGGCGCCAGCCAGGGCGCAAACACGGCGGCGGCGATGATGAGCAGCAGGACCGCGGCGCTGGCCATGGCCACCGGCTCGCGCCGCAGCTGGCGTCCGACCGCGCCCCAGTAGCCGCGCTCGGCCATCGGTTGCGCGGGCAGCGTCATTTCCAGGTTTGCAGACATGGCGGATCTCTTCATTTCAGCTGCGACCGATGCGCGGGTCGAGCAGGGGTTGCAGGATGTCGACGACCAGGTTCAGCGCGACGAAGAACATGCACAGCACCAGGATGGTCCCCTGCAGCAGCGGAATGTCGCGCTGGAAGATCGCGGTGTTGAGCAGGAAGCCGGTGCCGGGCCAGGCGAACACGGTCTCGACCAGGATGGAGCCGCCCATCAGGTAGCCGATCTGCAGGCCGGCCACGGCCAGCACTGTCGGGGCGACATTGCGCGCCACGTGCGCGAACACGCGCCGTCCGCCCAGGCCGCGGGCGCGCAGCGAGATGACGAACTCCTGCTGCAGCATGTCGGCCACCAGCGAGCGCACGGTGCGGGTGACGATGCCCATCGGGATCACGGACAGCGTCAGCGCCGGCAGCACCAGGTGGCGCATGTGCGCAACGTCCCAGGTCCAGTCGGACGAGCCGCCCGGCCCGGCGCCCATGGCCGGCAGCCAGGCCAGCTTGGTGGAAAAGATAATCGTCAGCACCAGCCCCAGCCAGTAGTGCGGCACGCTCACGCCGATGACCGACAGCACTGTGGCGATGCGGTCGGTCCAGCCGCCGTGGCGGTAGCCCGCCAGCGCGCCGAGCACGCAGCCGGCCAGCACGCCGGCGAGGCCGGCCACGCCGGCCAGCAGCAGCGTGTTGCCAACCGCCTTCGACACTTCGGCGCTGACGCTGCGGCCGGAGGCGATCGACATGCCGAGGTCGCCCTGGACGGCGCGCAGCAGCCACAGGCCGTACTGCACCGGCACCGGCTTGTCCAGGCCATATGCGCTTTTAAGCGCAGTGATCACTTCCATCGGTGCGTCGGCAGGGGCGATCGCATTGAGCGGGTCGCCGGGCGCCAGGTAGACCAGCATGAAGGACACCAGCGTCACGCCCAGCGCGATCGGCACTGCATACAGGCAGCGCCTCAGGATATACAGGAACATCGTGGGATTCTCCGGGCCGGCGCGCAGCCTGGCTGCGGCCGGCTTGTTGCTATCACATGCGAATGGTCGTCAGGTCCTGGAACCAGTGCTGCGCCTGGACGAACTCCTTGACCTTGGGCGAGATGACATGCGGGTTGACGTCATGCACCACCCACAGCATCAGCGCGTCGTCGACCATGGCCTGGTGCACCGAGGCCAGCAGGCCGTCCTGCACCTTGGTGTCGAAGCTGGTGCGGATCTTTTCCAGCGCGGCGTCGACCTTGGGATTGGCATAGCCGCCCCAGTTGACGCCGTTCGGCGCGACATAGCGGCTGTCGGCGAAGCGGGTCAGCGCATAGAACGGGTCGGCGGTGACGTAGCCGAGGTTGATCGCGCTGATGCCCTTGCCGCCGTTCATGTCGGCCTTGGCGCCGTTGCGCCAGTGCAGGTAGAGATTCTCAAGCTCCACCACCTCAAACTCGAGCTGGATCCCGATCTCGGCCAGGCTCTGCTGGATGAACTCGTTCATCGGCAGAGACAGCATCTGCCCGGTGCCGCCCTGCGCGATGATGACCTTGGCCTTGAGCGGCTTGGCCGGGCTGTAGCCGGCCTGGGTCATCAGCGCCTTGGCGGCGGCGAGGTCGTACTTCAGGTCGAAGGACGGCTTGCCGAACCAGGGGCTGCTGGCGTCGAGCTGTCCCTTGGCCGGCGTCGCCAGGCCATTGAGCAGCTTGACGATGGACTCGCGGTCCACCGCCAGGTTGGCTGCCTTGCGCACCCGGATGTCGGTCCATGGCGAGCCAGGCTGCGTGCTGAAGTGATAGGGCCACACATGCGGCGTCACGTTCTTCACCAGCTTGAAACCCGAACCCTGGAGCTGCGGCAGCACGTCTGGCGGCGGCGTCTCGATGATGTCGACCTGGCCATTGAGCAGCGCATTGGCGCGGGTCAGCGCGTCCGGTATCGGCAGCAGCACCACGCGGTCGGTCTTTGCGAGGCGGTTCTTGTCCCAGTAGCCGGCGTTTTTCACCAGCTCGGCGCGCTCGCGCGGCACCAGCTTGTCGAGCCGGAACGGCCCGGTGCCGGACGGCTGGCTGGCGACCTTGTTCCAGTCGCGGCCCAGCTTTTCCCACTGCGCCGGGCTGGAAATCAGGAACCACGGCAGCTGGTAGGGAAACAGCGCATCGACATCCTTGGTGGTGATTTCCACCGTGCTGTCGTCTACCTTGCGGTAGCTGGCGATCGACGGAATGCGCGGGCGCACCTGCGCGCTCTGCTTGGCGTCGAACTGCGGCGCCTTGTCGTTAAGCACCTTGTCGAGGTTCCACACCACGGCATCGGCGGAGAGTTCGGAGCCGTCATGGAACTTCACGCCCTTGCGCAGCGAGAACAGCCACTTCTTGTTGTCCTTCGCATCCGGCTTCCATTCGGTGGCGAGGCCGGGAACGAGCTTGCCGGGCCGCGTGCCGATGTTGGCTTCCCACGCAATCAGCGGGTCATAGATGGTATGGCCGGTGAACTGGTAGGCGCCCGCGCCGCGGTCCGGCTGGCCAGTGGTCAGCGGGATGTCGGCCATCGAAATGCCGTAGCGGGCGACGGTTTCCGCTTGTGCTGCTGCATGCAGGGCGAAGGCGACCGGCAACGCGGCAAGACCGCGGAGCAGGGTATGGGACAAGACGGGCATAAAACTCTCCGGGTGGTAGGAACTGTCCGATGCTTCAGCATGGATCGTGCCACCGGGAATTTTTCACCACGAAACGACACAAGTGCTTGTTTTAGAGACCTATTTAACGTCGAGCCTCAAGAGTGCGCTGGCTTGCGGCCGGTCCGGGTGCGCCGCAATGCTGCAGCAAAAACGCGGACGCACCGTATTGGACTTCGCAGCAAGACCTGCGCCGACACTCGTACAGAGGGACAAGTAAGCAAATTCCGACCCTTATTTCTGGTATCGCGCCATTGATTATCAGCAATGAATTTGCAGAAATAGAATCCTGCAGGAAAATAAGTGTCGTTTTTTACAGTATCGTTGGACACAGATCACAACCTGCGAGAGACGACGGACATCGCATGCGCAACACCAGCCTACGTACGCTCCAATCCTTTTTCGCGACCGCCCTGGCGATCTCCATCACCATTGCCATTGGCGCAGTCGTTGAGCGGGCCGCTACCCGGGAACTGCAGCAGCGCATCGGCGAGCATCTTGCGCAATCCTCCTCGGAGCTGGCCGGCATGCTCGATCGTGCGATGTACGAGCGCTACCAGGACATCGCCCTGTATGCATCATCCCTTACGGCGTTCGGGCTGACCGACCGGCCCGACGCCATCCGGCCGCGGCTCGACGAACTGCTTGCGGCCCGCGAGGGTTTCGCGTGGATAGGCTATGCGGACACGACCGGCAAGGTGCTGGCCGCGACCGGCGGCATTCTCGAGCAGCAGGATATTTCGCAGCGTCCCTGGTTCAAGGCTGCGTCGAAAGCCGCGTTCGTCGGCGACCTGCATCGCGCGGTCATGCTGGAAAAGAAACTCAACGCCGACGGTGGCGAACCGCTGCGTTTCCTCGACATCGCCATGCCTGTCAGCGACGGCGCTGGCCGCTACGCCGGGGTGCTAGGCACGCATATCGACTGGCGCTGGATCACCGCCCTGTCGAAGCGGAAGGTGTCGTCCGGCGGCTATGAGGCGGTGATCGTCGGCCTTGAAAATACCGTGCTGATGGGACCGGGCGGCTTGCAGGATGCCACGCTGTCGCTGGAAAGCGTGCGGCGGGCGAGGGGCGGCGAATCCGGTTTCATCATCGAGCGCTGGCCGGACGGCAGGCACTACCTGACCGGGTTCAGCCTCAGCAAGGGTTACCAGGCGTATCCCGGACTGCAGTGGGTGGTGCTGGAGCGCCAGGAAGTCGACGCCGCGTTCGCGCCGGTCAGCAACCTGCGCCGCCAGGTCGTGCTGTCCGGCTCCCTGGTCGCGGCACTGTTCGTGCTGATAGGCTGGCTGGTCGCCAGCCGCATATCCCGGCCGCTCAACGCCATTACCCGCACCGCCGAATTGCTGGACAAGGGCGAACGCGGCCTCAGGATCCCGCTGGACCAGGGTTATCGCGAGGTCATGGTGTTAAGCCGTGCGCTGGCCGGGCTGATCGATAACCTGGGCGCACGGGAAGCGCAACTGGAACACCAGGCAACCCACCATGCGCTGACCGGCTTGCCGAACCGGGCCTTGATCAAGGCCATGCTGAGCCAGATGCTGTCCCGTCCCGGTGCGGAAAGCCGGCAGGTCGCCGTCCTCACCGTCGACCTCGACCGCTTCAAGGGAATCAACGACAGCCTGGGCTATGCAGTCGGCGACGAGGTCCTGCGGGACATCGCGCTGCGGCTGGCCCTTTGCGTCGGTTCACACGGCACCCTGGGGCACCTGGCCAAAGATGAATTCGTCATCGTCCTGGAAAACGGCAACCCTAATCTGTTCCACGCTGAAACCCTGGCTGCCAGGCTAGCCCAGGACGTGGCGCAGCCGGTCGACATTGGCGGCACCAGGCTGGTCGTCACCGCCAGCATCGGCATTTCCTTCTTTCCCAGGGACGGGCGCGACGCCGACACGCTGCTGGGCCACAGCACGTTCGCCATGCATCAGGCCAAGGACAAAGGCCGTAACCGGATCGAGTTTTTCCACACCGGAGCGAATATCGTCGCCATGGAGAGGATGGTGCTGGAGCGTGAACTGCACCAGGCGATGGCGCTGCAGCAATTCGAACTTGTCTACCAGCCGCAACTCGATCTTGCCAGCGGCGCGCTGGCGGGCGTCGAAGCATTGCTGCGCTGGCGGCATCCCGCCCGCGGACTGGTCTCGCCCGGCCTGTTTCTTCCGGCCGCCGAGGAAAGCGGGCTGATCAACCAGATTGGTGACTGGGTGCTGATGCAGGCCTGCGCCCAGGCAAGGCGCTGGCGCGACGATGGATTGCCGCGTTTTTGCATCAGCATCAACATGTCGGCGCAGCAGTTCGAGGGCGGCCGGCTGGTCAGCATGGTCGCCGACGCGCTGGCTGCGAATCAGTTGCCGCCCGACTGCCTCAAGCTGGAGATCACCGAAAGCACGCTGATGGCCGATGTCGAGTCGAACATTGCCACCATGGATGAACTGCGCTCGCTCGGTGTCCAGATTGCCATCGACGACTTCGGCACCGGCTATTCCAGCCTGGCCTACCTGAAGCAGTTCCCGATTACCGACCTGAAGATCGACCAGTCCTTCGTCCGCGACCTCGAAAGCGACCCGGAAGACCGCGCCATCGTACGCGGCATCATCGCGCTGGGCCACAGCTTGCAACTGAACGTCATTGCCGAAGGCGTGGAGACCGCAGGGCATGTCGCTTTCCTGCGCCAGGCCGGATGCGACGAATGGCAGGGCTACCATGCCGGCCGTCCGTTCGCCGCCGACCAGCTTGCCACGTTCCTGCGGGCGCGGCAGGGAACGCCGATCGGACCCTGACGGGAGCGTCGTAGCGCCGCTCAGAACCCGGCGAGCACGATCTTGCCACGCGATTTGCCGGACTCGAGCATTGCATGCGCCCGTTTCAGGTTGGCCGCGTCGATGCTGCCGTAATGTTCAGCGACTGTGCTGGAAATGGTTCCGGCGTCGACCAGTTCAGCCATTTTAGACAGGATAACCTGCTGGGACTCCATGTCCGGCGTGTTGAAGATTGCCCGGGTAAACATCAGCTCCCAGTGCAGCGACACGCTCTTGCGCTTGAGCAGGCGCACGTCGATCGGTTCGGGGTCGTCGATCAGGCCGAACCGGCCCTGCGGCGCAATCGCCTCGACGATGCCGGCATAGTGCTGGTCGGTATGCGTCAAACTGACTACGAAGTCCGGCGGCGCAGCGCCGATGCGCGCCAGTTCCTGCGCCAGCGGCTGTCCATGGTCGATCACCTGGTGAGCGCCGTGCCGCAGGACCCATTCCCGGCTCTCCGCCCGGGAAGCCGTGCCGATCACGGTCAGTCCGGTGAGCTTCCGCGCCAGCTGAACCATGATGGAGCCGACGCCGCCGGCTGCGCCGATGACCAGCAGGCTTTTTCCCGCGCCGTCGGTGCCGGTCGGCACCTGCAGGCGGTCGAACAGCATTTCCCATGCGGTCAGGCTGGTCAGCGGCATGGCGGCAGCGTCGGCGAAGTCGAGCGATGCGGGCATCTTGCCGACAATGCGTTCATCGACCAGTTGCAGTTCGCTGTTGCTTCCCTGCCGCAGGATGGACCCGGCATACCAGACGCGGTCGCCCGGCTTGAAGCCGGTCACTTCCGGACCGACGGCGCGGACCACGCCGGCGGCGTCCCAGCCCAACACTTTCCAGCCCCCGGCTTCCGGCTGGCTGGACTTGCGCACCTTGGTATCGACCGGGTTGACGGAGACGGCCCGCACTTCCACCAGCAAGTCGCGCCCCTGCGCAACCGGGTCGGGGAGCGTGGTGTCGATGAGTGCATCGGGATGATCGATCGGATGGCTGGCCTGGTAGGCGACTGCTTTCATGAACTGGTTCCTTGTGTCGTAATAAAAGATTAAACAATGAGTTTACGGGTAGTCGAGGATATTGTCCTGGGCGAGTCCGGGCGTCCTTGCGTCGACATGGACGGTGATGTCGTGCCCTTGTTTATAACGGCGCCTGGTCACGACACGGTTTTACGACAAGGATGTGCGCATTCCCAAATCACGTGTTGCATTGTGGAAATTTATCTGGCCCCAAAATGAAACATTCGCTAGAATTATCGGAACCGTTCAAATTATAAGAAAGAGATATATGGTCGACCTTGCATCGCTGCGTGCAAATGCCGAGGAATACTGCACGACCCGGGACGCCGCGGGCGTGCTCGGCGTATCGTTGCGCACCATCCAGGTCTGGGTGGAAAGCGGCGCCCTGCGTGCATGGAAGACCCCCGGCGGACATCGCCGGATCACCGTGAAGTCGTTGGAAAAACTGGCGGCGGAGCGATCCGGCGCATTGGACACCGCCGCTGCCGTGCAAGCGACAACTTACCAACTGCTGGTTGTCGATGACGATCCCAGCATGCTGCGCCTGTACGAGCTGGAAATTGCCGGCTGGGATCTGCCGGTCACGCTGACCACGGCCAGTAATGGCATGGACGCGCTGATCAAGATAGGAAAACATCGACCGAACTTGTTGATCACCGACCTGACCATGCCGGAGATCGATGGCTTTGCGATGATCAGGCGGCTGCGCAGCAATGAAGACTGTGCTGGCATGCCGGTTATCGTGGTCAGCGGACTCGACCAGGGCGTCCTGAAGGCGGGCGGCCTGCCTGCCGACATTCCCTGTTTCCAGAAGCCGGTGTCGTTCGACGCCTTGCAGGCCGCCGTGCAGCGCGGCCTGGCCGCGTCGGTAGCGGTTACGGAAGGGCACAGCGCCGAAGCAGCATGACCTTCCTCCCATAGCGGCCATTAGCGCCGCCTGCCTGAGAAAACGCCCGCTGACCGCGGGCGTTTTGCATTGATGGCCGCCAGCTCGCCCGATGCCGCTTGTCTTTGGCTTTCCACAGCCCCGGATTTGCATATTTCCCACACTCATCCTTTGTCTCGACGCAAATTTTAACTAGTTTCTTTACAGAAACTAAAAAAGTGATAGACTGCAACAAAATGAAATAAATGATACTTCCAGCGAAAGTAAATCAATCGATGAAAATTTTGCGCAACGTCTTCGCCGCCGCTGTCCTTTCCTCCACTGCATGGACAGCCCATGCCGCCGGCAGTCCCGAGGTCGTAGTCGACTTGCAGGTTCGCAAGGTCACGGTCCAGAAGGACGGCACCGAGAGCCTGGTCGATGCCGCCGCCGGCCCTGGTGAAACGCTTGAGTACCGGGCGACCTACACCAACCGCGGCGCCGCGGTCGCCCGCAGCGTGCTGGCAACGCTGCCTGTGCCCGAAGCAGGGGTCGAATATGTCGATGCGTCTGCCGTGCCCGGAAAAGTTATGGCAAGCGTGGACGGCAAGCAGTTCGCACCGGCTCCGCTGCAACGCGTCGTCACCCTGCCGGACGGCAGCCGCAAGTCGGAACCGGTGCCGCCGTCCGAATACCGCTACCTGCGCTGGAACCTGGGCGACCTCGACGCCGGTAAAAGCACAGTTGTCCGCTCCCGCATGCGCCTGACCGGCCCCCTTCGTTAATTTTTGCCAGAAGCCACGATGAAACACGACCGAATCCACCGTCTCGCCCAGGCCACCCTTGCTGCGCTGACCCTGCTCGCAGCAAGCCACGCACAGGCGCTTACCGCCGCCGGCACCGCCATCTCGAACCAGGCGAGCGCAACCTACACCGACGCTGCGTCCACTGCGCGCACGGTCAATTCCAATACCGTGGTCACGGTGGTGCAGCAGGTCGGCAGCCTGACCATGTCGAGCAACGGCGCGAAGAACGCCGCGCCGGGCAGCCAGGTCAGTTATCCGCATACCATCACCAACACCGGCAACGGGCCTGACAGCTTCCTGCTGAGCGCGGCCAACAGCGGCGCTTTCTCCTACGGCGCCGTGCAGTTCTATGCCGACGCCAACGGCGACGGCGTGGCCGACAATGCCACGCCCATCGTCGCCACCGACACCATCGCCGCCGGCGCGACCTATAAATTCGTGGCCGTCGGCACGGTGCCGGCCAACGTGCCCGCCAGCGCCACCAACGACATCGTGTTGACGGCAGCCAGCGTGTTCGCCCCCGGTTCGAGCACCGTCAACACCGACACCACCACGGCAAGCACCGTGGCTGGCGTCGACATGACCGGCAATGCACCCGGCGCCGGCGCGCCAGGCGCTGGCGCCGGCCCGGAAGCGTCGCCCATCATCAGCAACGCGGTCAACCCCGGCGGCACCACCCGCTATACCCTGTACCTGAACAACGGCGGCAACGCGCCGGACACCTACAACCTGCAGGCCAGCACCGACGGCAGCTTCGGCGCGGTGACGCTGCCGCCGGGCTGGACCGTGGTGTTCAAGGATGGGTCAGGCTCCGTCATTACCAGCAGCACGGTCCCGGCCGGCGGCAACAGTGTGGTCTATGCGGACGTCACGCCGCCGAGCGGCGCGGTGGCGGCAACCAGCGACCTGTACTTCCGGGCTGCCGGCAACACCTCGGGTGCCAGCGACCGGATGCACGTGGCGGCCATCGTGCTGCCCAGCGCCGGCCAGGTTGCGCTAATCAAGTCGCAGGCGCTCGACGCCAACTGCGACGGCGTGGCCGACGTCGCCTTCGTGCAAACCAACATTACGGCCGGCGCCGTACCTGGCGCGTGCATCCGCTACCAGATCACGGCCAGCAATGTCAGCGGCAGCAATGTAACGGCGCTCGTCATCACCGACCCGACGCCCGGCAGCACGACCTATCATGCGACGCGCGCCGCCAGCGTGAGTGTCGGCACCGTCACGGCGCCCGCCGGCGGCAGCGCCGGCAACGTGCAGGCCACCGTCGGCACGCTGACCCCGGCACAGTCGGCGCTGCTCGAGTTCGGCGTCCGGATCAATCCTTAATACAAAAGCTTACCGACCTTCTCTTCCTGGCAATGCGTCGGCTGACGGCGCAGCGCCGGGGTCGACACGTCCAACACTCCCGACCAATCCATGCAGAAACTTGCCTGCCTGCCGCGCCTCATCCTGCTTCCATGCCTGTTCATGGCATGGCTGCTGTGTGCGCCTGCGCAGGCGGTGGTGACGTTGAACAAGGCCATCGCCAACCAGGCGCAGGCGAGCTTCGTCGAGGCGGCGTCCAGCAAGAACGCGACGCTGGCCTCGAACAAGGTCAAGGCGGTGCCGCCGACCGCGATTCGCTATTACCGTGACGACCAGTTCAGCAACGAGGCGCTGGCCTCGAACATAGGCAGGCAGCTGTACGTCCAGGCCAGCGCAGCGGCCTGCAATGCCGACGAAGACGTGGCGGACCGGGTGCGCATCAGCATCACGTCCAAACTCACCGGCGACGTCGAATGGTTCGATGCCGCCGAGACCGGCGTGGACACCGCACTGTTCCGCATTCCCCGCCAGGTCATGACGATCGAGGGCGGCAGCCAGCCAGCGCCCGGCGACGGCATCTTGCAGGTGTGGAAGAACGACACGCTGATGGCGCGCATCGAGAACTGCGGCAGCATGGCCATGTCGATGCTGCTGATCGACCCGTCGGGTATCGTCTTCGACAGCCGCAGCGACGAGCCGGTCGCCGGCGCCACGGTCGCCATCATCGACGTCACCGGCGAAGGCAATGGCGGCAATCCCGGCGGGCCGGCGAAGGTGTTCGACAACGACGGCAAGCCCGCGCCGGACACGGTGAAGACCGGCCTGGACGGACGCTTCGAATTCCCGCTGGTCGCGCCGGGCCGCTACCGGCTGGTGGTGACGCCGCCGGCCAGCTACGACTTTCCGTCCAGGCTGGCGCCCGCGGCGCTGCCGAAGGACCGCACGATCCACCTGCATGGCTCCTACGGCGGCGAATTCCCGGTCAACGCCAGCACCGGCGCGGTCATCCTGGATGTGCCGCTGGACTTCGACAGCAGCGGCCTGATGCTGGAAAAATCCGCGTCCCGGCAGGTGGTGGAGCTTGCCGACTTCCTCGACTACACGCTGACCGTGCGCAACAGCGGCCGCGGCGACCTGGTGCAGGTGGCGGTGCGCGACCGGCTGCCGGCAGGCTTCCGCTTCGAGCCCGGCAGCCTGCGCGTGCGCGGCGCCAAGGCGGCCGACCCGGTAATGGCGGCCAACGGCGAACTGGTGTTCCCGGTCGGCGATCTGGCCATGAACACGGCGGCAGTCATCACTTTCCGCGTCCGGGTAGGGCCCGGCTCGCTGCAGGGCGACGGCACCAGCCGCGGCCAGGCGACCAGCGGCAAGCCATTGCCGAAGACCAGCAATACGGCGACTGCCCGCGTCAAGGTGCAGGCAGGCGTGTTCAGCACCAAAGGCTTTGTCGTCGGCTCGGTTTTCCTGGACTGCAACGGCAACGACCTGCGCGAAGCGGATGAAGCCGGCATACCGGGCGTGCGCCTCCTGATGGAAGACGGCACCTCGGCCACGACCGACGCCGACGGTAAATATAGCTTCAGCGAAGTGCCGGCGCGTACCCACGTGCTGCGGCTCGACGGCGCGACCCTGCCAGCTGGCGCGCGGATAGGTGAGGGACCGCGCAGCCGCTTCGTCGACCTGAAGAACGGCGAGCTGTACAAGGCGGAATTTGCCGTGGCCGGCTGCGACGCGCCGGTGCGCACGGCCATCGAAAGCCGCCGGGCGCAGCTGTCCAGGGCCGGCGCCGCGGC